>NZ_JAELTQ010000013.1 GCF_016428905.1 Dyella sp. ASV24
ACTTGGACCGACCTACCTATCGTTGTCCGTTGGCGACGCGGGTTTGCGTCCGGGTGAGTGCCCGATGTCGCTGCGGAGGATAAGCAGCAGTGGAGAGTCTGCCATGAGCGCGGAAGTCGCCCAAAGCAGTGGCCGCATCTCTGCCGCATGGCCATGCACCGTGATTGCCGTCCCGGCGGTTCTCCCCGGTAGGTACGAGCGGGTCACCAGGGAAGGGATGAGAGGAGGAACGCGATAGCGGTGCCGGCAGCGAGCCAGTTGTAGGCCAGGTGCGTGCGGGTCGCTTCCAGCACTCCCCTCCCCCGATGCCCCGCGCGTCCGCCGCCGACAAGGTATGCCCGAGTGAACCCCAGGCCGGCCACCGTCAGGGCGAGAGCGAACCCGACCGGAATTCCCATGACAAGGTGGGCCAGGCCGAAACGCAGCTGTCGGAAGAACTGGTCCTGTCGAGACTGAAGTTCGCTTCGACGCCGGTACTGCTGTTCCTCCCAGTGGGCGAGCATCGGTGCGCACAGGACGAAGATCCCAAGGACGATCAGAGAGAGAACCAAGGTCAGCGCCTCGGCGTGATCGTCGCTCGCGGTCGGCATCACCCCCTCCTTCTCTCGTCCAGTGAGGACAAACCACCACCCCCACTGCATGCCCGGAATGGTGAGCAAGAGGCCAGCGCACACAGCCACGGCCACAATCAGCACAACCGCCCTGGCGAAGTGGCGAGGACGCAGACCCCGGATGATCACCACGACCCGTGGGTTACGACCGACCCGGCGCGCGAGCCTAAGGAGGCAAAAGGCAATCAACAGGTGGAAGGCAGTGGCTGCATACGGCATGAGGACATCCCTCGGCCAGGCGGCCGATGAAAGAGGGTTTCCAGAGAAAGAATCAGTGGGCTTGGCCCGGACGGGCTCGCCGGCGCCGAACCGCGCGAGCAATGTCCCGTGCCGACTTGGCAAGGATGGCCAGCGGGAGTGCGAGTGGGGACAAGGTCACAAGGGTGCCGGCGATGAGTGCTGCCGCCGATGCGAGTCCTGTCGGGACGAACGAACCATCCATCACATGCCCAGGCGTTCGCGCCCAGTCGGACAGGACTGGAGATAAGCGCACTTGGCACATGCGCCCGCCCTGTCCGGGCCGTTCGCCTCAACCTTCCCTGCGTGCAGGTCGTAGTAGCGGTCGTGCAGGTGAGCCAGCTCGTCGTCACCGAGCAGCGGCACACGTCGATACTCCAGTGAGCCATCCACCATTAGGCGAATGAACCCGAACGGAGCAACGGCTTGTCCGTTGACGACGGCAATCCGTCCGTGACGCAGAACTGCGCCCTGTACGGACAGCTCAACCTGGTCGTATCGGTGGATCTGCCGCTTCTTCCGGCGCTTGGTGTCGACTGGGTAGACCAGGCCATCGGCGCCAAGGAAGACCTGATCGAAACGAGCCCCCAGTCGCCTGGGGACCTCGGTCCGGAAGTACTCCTCCGACAGCAGCAGCCTGCCTTCGGCGATCACCCGCGGCATGGCCGAACGCTCCTCCCACTCGTACGCCGCCTGGGCGTCGCCCCGAGCACCCTCCTTCTTCGCGAACTTGAGGTAGGCGAGATAGAGGGCAAGGAGAAGGAAGAGGAAGAGCGTCCCGATCATCTCAGTCGTCCATCAGCTCGGGGTCGGCGTCGTAACCGGACGGCAGTCCGCCGATGACCCACTCCGACCGCTGGAAGTGCGGCGACGTCCACTTGACCGTCAGGTCTTCCAACGACACGCGATCCGTGATGCCGGTGATCTGGGAGAGCCGGTCGAGCCACAGGCCGCGACGCTCCTGCAGGTACGCGTGGAGCCAAAACGCCGTCCGGTGCAGACGATCCTCGGGAACCTCGCCGATCAAGCCGTTTACCTGCCACGCCGAGACGAGGGCGAAGTCGGTGATCGCCCGACCGGCCAGGGCCACGTTCGTGTGCACGGCGAGGATGCGATCGCCCTTCTCCCGCACGTCCTCCAGGAGGGTCAGGCCGTGCAGGCGCGACGCCACTTGGTTCTGGTGAGAGGTCACGCGGTACTGCTGCATGCGAATCTGCCCACCAAGGTCGCGCACGATCTGGCGCGCTTGATCCCCTGCCGACTCGACGTAGGTCTCAGCTCGCGCAGCCGCATTGAGCGTGCGGTCGCTGTCCCAAGACTGGCCGTCCTGAAGAATCGCGTAAATCTGGCGGTAGTGTCGCTCCGCCCGGTCCTGCTCCTCGAACAGGGCCAGGTCGAGCGACGACATCACGGGGACAATCATGCTGGCCTGCTGGTTGGTAGTGCTTGCGTGATCCATCACGGCTTTCTCCACGGTGGTTACTTCCCCGCCAGTCCATAGCGGACCCAGTCCAACACCCGACTCACGGGTGGCTTCAACGAGGGCCAGCGATCCAGCGCACTGGCCACGTAAGGGCTGATTGAATAGTAGGTACGAACGAAGGCCCGTCCAAAGGTGGTCGTGAGCAAATGCGCGTCACGCCAGGCTCGCAGCTCATCCGTACGCGGATCGGTCAGCCCATAGACCGCGGTAGCGATAAAGCAGCGAGTGTCGCGCGCCTCAGGCCGGGAGTTGTGGGACTGCACCGCCACCGCATGGAAGTGCGCGTGCTCTTGGTCCCCTCCCCGCTTCGCTTCGGCTTGTTCCGCCGTCTCGCGCTGACCAAGCTCGCGTTCCTTCAGGAGGCGAACCTCGCAGAAGGCCATCGATGCCAGCTTGGTCGCGGCGAGGTACTCCCCCGCCCTCGGCGCGCGCTGCTTCATTTACTGGAACCTCGGCTGGAGGGCGTCGGACAGAATCGAGTGGAACGTTTCGTCGAGACCGAGGTAGCGGGACACAGGAGCTCGACTGTCGTACTTCGTGATCTTCAGACCCTTGAACTCGGTGCCCTTGAGATCCTCGAGGACGGCGACGCCATCGATCAGGCCCATGTCCAAAGCCTCGGCCGACGTCCAGATCCGGCCCGACGAGATCACATCCCGGCTCGCATGGAGACGCTTGCCTCGAGTGGCGATCACGTCGTCGACGAACCCCTGCCCCATCTGCCGGACCAGCTCGGTATTCAAGGCTGCATCCTCCGGGGAGGTCTTCGACCACGGGGACACGCCGCCCTTCAGGGCACCGGACCGGAACACATGCTCCGTCAGCCCGAGCTTCGAGGCTGCCTCGCTGGCATCGATGTAACGCATGATCGCGCCGATCGACCCGACCACCGAGTAACGGCCCGCGTAAATTCGGTCGGTGTGCACCGCGACCATGTACGAAGCGGACGCACCGATCTGGCCGATGATCGAATAGATCGGCTTTCCGGACTTTGCGCGGCACTGGTTCAGCCCCGAGACCATCCGCTCCGCCTCCGTGGGCGAACCGCCGGGCGAGTCGATGTCGAGCACGATGTACTTCACCTTCTTGTTGTCGCAAGCCCGATCCAGCATGGCCAACACCTTGTCTGCCGAAGCTCGCGTGCTGTTGGCGATCTCACCTTGGACCGGAATGAGGGCAACGGCGTCGGTCGTGGGGTCCCCCTCCACGCTGCTCCCTGCCAGAGAACGGACGAACATCCAGTAGGTCAGGAACCCACCGACGGCCAGACCCATGAAGATCGCGCGGCGCACCTTCCGCCATGTGGCCTCGTGTTTCTCGCGCTGCTCCTGATGGGCAAAGTGCTGGGCAGCCTGGGCCGCAACGTCAATGATCGCGCCCTGCCAGTTCCCGTCCGGCTTCTCGTGCTGCTGGTTCTGCTGCTCGCTCACTTCGATCTCCATTTCGTGAAACATTTGTTCCACGAATTACTGTTATCGGGAATGCACAAGGCGTAGGCCTTGGCTGTTTGCTGGGGTCGGCCCAGGGGCGGGCGCCTGCGTTGCCATCAAGCAGCTCCAGGGACTACGCACCAGGGCGGCTATCGGGACGCGCTGCCCCAAATAGTGATGGACGGTGGTCCAGAGGTGGAGCTGCTTGCCGTGGGCCGCCGGGCCAAGCCCGTGGATGAACTGTGTGGCTTCCATTCCTGTTCCTTGCCCGCCTCCTGCGGGGGTCGTCTTCAGATTTATCGCGCATCCGTCATGGGTACTAACCCGGGCGCGTCATCGACTGCCGCCACCTCAGGCACTCCCTGAATCCGCTCCTCGTAGCGCCGGGTCAAACGCTGCACCGCGCGACGAATGTCGAGCAACTCTGCCCGGCGCTCACGAATCGACGTCGCCTCCCGCTCTGCCTCACGGACGATGTCCCGCTCGTAGGGACGGGCATGGGCCAGCAACGTGGTGAGGTGGTAACCGTGCCCTCGCCCCCTCCCGCTCCTCCCTTGCGGGATGTACTTGAACGCACTCCGCTCTCCCTTGCCCTTGTTCTGCGTGAACCAATACAGCTCCATCGAACCCTTGTGGGCTCGGACACTGATGTTCAGTGGTGAGTAGAGGCTTCCCTTTGCGGGTTCCGCTGCGGCCTCTCGCTGGAGCTTCTCTTCGTCGCGCAGCTTGGCTCGACCGTTGCGGAATTCTTCGACGAGTGACTCGGCTTCGGCTTCGAGCAATGCCTCGGCGATTTGGATTTCTGACGCGATGGCCGTGAGCCTATCGAGCCCCCTTTGTGCCTCCTGCGCATTGAGTGCGATTTGGCGTGTAGCTTCTTTGGTGTCTGTCCCAGTCATTCTATCTATCATGGGATTTGCAGCGCTCCCCACTCAGGGAAAAACACCCTCGTTATCGCAGGGGGTTTCCGAACCTGGGGAACTGACTGAAAGCCACTTCATTGATATGGGGATTGGCTAGTCAATCGACCCGCACGGACCAATGCCCGGTCTTCCGCGCCCCGCGCTCTTGGGGAGTTGGGCGCAGTCCCATTTGATTGATATGGGGAATCGCACCGGACACCCGTCACATTGGGTAGTGGCGCAGACCAACGTGCTTACCCCAAGTCCCGCCCCCAGTCCCGCGACGGTCCACACGCCGGCGCCTCGCGTAGCGCGGATCGTGAGCCTCACTCGCGCCACGCCGGGTCTCTCCCGGGTGGTAACACCCCGATCTCTAGGGGGTGTTTCCGAGATTGAAGCGACCCTGTGCAGATTCCAATAGCGAGCAAATGGCTCTGCAAAGCCATTTAGCCGAGTTCGCTACCGAGCGCGGTGCACATCGCGGGGCGTTTTGGACCCTCCCCCTACCCATGCGACCGTATCTGCACCCGCCCAGCCTCGGGACCGAGGAGTCGCGGGCCTTTTCGTTTGTTATTTCAACGGCTTATAGCCAAGGAGAACCCATGGAAATGTGCAGCATCCACACGCCGTTGGCGGCGCTGGATATCGGCTACGGCAATTTGAAGGCTTTGGGCCTTCGCCCGGGCGCAACGCAGCCCGATGTGATCAAGCTTCCGATCGGTGCGGCTCCTCTCGAGCAGGCGCCAAAGGCCCTCGGTGGCGGCTACGACCTGCGCGGTGGCGAACGCGTCACTATCAACGGGTTGCCGTGGGTCGCCGGCACTGATCCCCAGATCTTGCAGGGCTTCACCCGGCAGTTGGACCCGACCTACATCTACTCGCCGGAGTACCTGGCCCTGTACTACGCGGCCCTGGCCCGCTTGAACTACAACCACATCGGCATCCTGGTCACTGGCCTTCCCTGCGACCAGTTCGATGGCCCCGACAGTCGCGTCATTCGCCAGCGTCTCTCGGAGCGCTTGAAGGGCGAACACCAGATCAGTGAACACCGAAGCGTCCGGGTCGACCGTGTCCTTGTGCTTGCTCAGCCCATGGGGACCTACGCCTCGCTGTTCCACGACCAGGACACCGCCAATGATGGCCGGACCATCCTGATCATCGACGTGGGCTTCTACTCCGTCGACTGGGTGCTCATGCAGGGCGGCTCTGTGCGTGGCGGTACGGCCCAGACCAGCCCGCAGGCGACCGGGCGCATCCTCGAAGTAGCCGCCCGTCAGATTTCGGAGAACCACGGCGGTGCTCAGCTGAGCGTCAATCGCCTCGAGGCGGCCTTCCGCAACGGGCAGGCAACGATGCAACTCGGCATCCATACGGTGCCGTATCGAAACTACATCGACCAGGCCGCCGCGACCGTATCCCGCCAGGTTCTGCCGGCGATCCTGTCTTCGCTGCGCGATATCGGCGATGTCACCGACTGCGTGATCCTCACGGGCGGCGGCGCCGAGCTGTTCGAGCCGGCGGCCAAGGCACACTTCAAGTCGTCGCAGGTCATCTCGACGCCAGACCCCGTCATGGCCAACGGCGAGGGCTATCTCTGGCTTGCTCATCGCGCGGCGATCTCTGCAGAACGCCAGGCGGCTCAAGCTTCGGCTCAGCAGAGGCGCGCCTAATGGCCGTCTCCCCGTTGGCCGCAGCCGAAGGCAAGCGTGCGAGGGCGAGGGCCAAGACGACCCGCGACCCCGACGGTTACACGCCTCGCATCATCGTGCGTTGGGATCCGGAAGCAGTCGCTGACCAGGACCTGCTCAGCGACCTAGGCAACTTCAAGGCCCGGGCGCGCGGAAAGCGGATGAAGTACCTCGCCCGTCTCGGGCTGTTGCTCGAAGCCCAGGGCGCATTGCTTGAAGGCCGAAAGGAATCCGGCCGACTGGTTCTTCCAGCGGTGATGGCATCGCCCGGCTCAGCCATGGCTGCCCTGCCCTCGGAACCCGCGTCGGATCGACTTTCCGTGGTAGCGCCGGAACTCCGAGGAGACCAAGGCGCTGGCTTGGACGGCATGCTCGGACAGCTCGAGGAGTTCTGATTCGAACCCCTTCTTGGTCACGGCTTCCAAAGTTTCGGAAGGTGATCGAATACAAATAGGCATTTTGTTTGCCTGATCACCTTCGTTTTTGACTTCCATTGCCATTTTCGTGGGTGTAGCCTCGCCCAAAATCTGCACCCTGCGGCTACTTTGTGACCATTTCTTTAGCTAGGAGCTTTCATGGCTACGCCCATTGAGACCCCCGTTGAGCAAGTTCAAGCGGGACCTACGACCCTGCGAGCAACGCCCGAAGACTTTCGCCGCTGGGCGGACCACGGCCAGGAGATGCTCCTGAAGTTGGCCGAGGCCACAAACGAGCCCAATGAGCGTCGCGTCCTTCGTACCTTCCGCAAGACTGAAGCCATGGAGATCGGCGGCATCAGCGAATACCGATGGAAGGAAGCTCGCAAGAAGTTGAGGCTTGGCGATTCCGCCGCCGCTGAAGCACGGGTCACTCTGGAGGAGATCCACAAGATCCAGGAGATGCTCGGGCTTCGGCCGCGCCGCCCTAAGGGTAGTCGTGCAGTCCGCATGGCGGTAGCCAATTTCAAAGGCGGCGCAACGAAAACAACGGTCGCATTTCACATAGGCCAGGCCTTCCCGCTGCGTGGGTACCGCACCCTGCTTGTTGACGCTGACCCTCAGGGCACGCTGAGCCGACTGATGGGTTTCCGCCCGGAAGATATCGACCCGGACATGACCCTGACGTCGCTGTTCGAAAACGTCTCGAAGGCACAGTCCGAGCGTATCGGTCTGCGCCCTCAGTCGACCCACATCGACGGCCTGGACATCATTCCGGCCTCGCTGGAGATGACCGGATCGGATATCCACATCGCTTCGGCGTTCATGAACAAGGTCGACGGTGCATCCGAGTTCTACCGCCTGTTCGATGACGCCCTGTCGGCCATCGAAGAGAACTACGACATCATTGTCATCGATACGGCACCGGCTTTCAGCTTCCTTGCCTTGAACGTCCTGTGGGCTGCAAATTCCCTGGTTGTCCCGCTTCCACCGAGCTTCCCCGACTTCTCCGCAACGATCGACTTCTGCGGCATGAGCGGCGACTTGATCTCAGCCATTTCGAGACTCAAGGGGTTTGGCAAGAGCTGGAGCCCCACAGTGTTCATGCACTCACGCGTTGAGAGCACGAATGCCGCCTCTGACGTGCGAACGTTCGCCGGGCATCTGTTTGGCCGGTACCGGGTTGAGGAAGGCATACCGAAGCTAAGCGCCGTGGAGAACGCCCTCTCCCAGATGCGCTCGATCTATGAGGTGACCGGCGCGGAAGTTGATTCCCGAGCACTGCGCCGCGCGCGTGACGCCGTCGACCAGTTCGCCAATCGCTTGGTTGGGCTGATTGAGGGGGAATGGGCGGAACAAGTTCGTGAAGTGAATCAGAAGGAGAGCGGCAATGAGTAAGGCTAAAGACCGCCGCAATGGAATTCTTGGCAGCGTGCTGGCGAGTGGCTTGGCGACCTCAGGCAGCGCCAGTACGGACGTCGATCGCATCGACGGCCACGCTGTGGATGGACCTGACGACCACGCAACGGAGGCAAGCGAGCCCCCTGCCCGCACCCGGGGCTCCTTCATGTCCACGATGTTCGGCGGCCAGGCTCAAGGCCTGGAGCAGAAGCTGAAGGAATACGAGGATAGATGGGGCGCGGCGATCCCTATGCGGGACGACATTGACCCGAAGCTTGTCGACCACGGCCCGTTCCACAACCGTCTCGGTGTCGCTTACGACGCAACTCGCTCCGAGGCTTTCCGTAGCCTCAAGGCAAAGATGGCCGTCACGAAGGGCAACACGACACCCGTGATGCTTCGCGAGAAGGACGGCGGTCGTTACGAAGCCGTGTATGGCTATCGCCGCTGGCAGGGCTGTCTACAGGACGGTTATCTGCTGCGTGCATTGATCCTGCCGAAGGAGACCACTAACGAAGAAGTGATGGTGTTCCAGCACTTCGAGAACGAGGACCGTGAGGATATTTCGGTCATCGAGCTCGGCCGTCAGGTGGAGAGCTGGATGAGGGATGCCGGCTATGGCTCGGCTGACAAGGTTGCCGCACGGCTGGAGATCGGCACTCAGCACCTATCGGAGCTGAGATTGATCGGTTCGCTGCCGGACCTCCTTTTGGAGGTTCACCCGGATCCATTGAAGATTTCCTTCCGTGCAGCGCGCACCCTGGCTCGTCTCCATCGAGATCGAGAGAAGGACCTCATTGAGCGGTTGAAGCTGCTGCAGAAGAAGACGCCAATTCCGACCGCTGCCGAGGCGACGGCCTTTCTCGTCGCCTTGGCAGAGAAGAAGGCACCGGTGCCTTCCAACACGGCCAGAACGGCATCGGTAAAGGCTGAGGTGTCTGACGGGCGGATTTCGTTTGTAACTAACGAACTTTCTGAGGATGCGCGCAAGAAGTTCATGAAAGCGGTCCAGGCCGCGGCCAAACAGGCAGGGTTCGAGATCCAGATCTAGTTTTCGGACGTGTCCGAAAAGTTTCTACAGATATGGATTCATCTAGCGATAACCAGACCAGTTTTCGGACGCGTCCGAAAACTGGTCAGCACTGAACACCAAGAGAGGTTTTCGGACGTGTCCGAAAAGTTCCAAAGACATCAAACGGACCTAGTTTTCGGACCTGTCCGAAAACTCAGGCCAGGGTGGCTTGAGAGGACCCTTAACTGAGGCTCGTCTCAAGCGACTCAGTCGCAAAGGCGCCAAGGCAATCGTGCTTAGGCAATCGGAACCAGATGACATGACGTAGCGACGAACGACACATACGAAAAAGCCCCACGGCTGGAACCGCAGGGCTTCTTTTCGTAGACCTATGGGATTGGTTGTACTCAACCCAAAAAGGCCCGGTTTGGCGACCGGTCTTTAGGGTACGACCAAAAAACCATTTGGGTCAAGTTTCGCTCGTCCTCAAAAAAGTGAGGACCTCAAATGACAACTTATGCGCACACCATCCCGAACGCTTCGGCGGTCGCTGACACCCTGTCGATCCTTCAAAGGCTCCGCCCGCATTGCTCAAGCATTGCCGCCGCAGTCGTACTCCTGACCCTTGCCCAGACGACCGAGTTCGCGGAAGGGGAGTGCACCACCGCGCTCTCTACCTACGAAATCGCGAATTCTGCTTCCATGACTCCAGCCGCCGTCCAGCGCGCCATCAATTCGCTCAGGGACGCAGGCCTAATCGCACGTCACCAACACATCAAACAGAAGGGCTGCGTTGCGCTCACCCTGATCACACCAAAAGGGCTTGACATTCTACGCCCGTCAGCGTTAGGCGCAACATCGCTTCCCGCAAGCCTCCTTAGCGACCTTGTTGGCGAGCCACTGATCATCACAGAGGCGTGCGCGCAGGCATGGAAGGAGGGGGTCGTCCCGGACCCTTCGCTCCTCCAGGACTTCCGTGGGCCGTCTGACGCGTACGAGCGCGTCATGGGGGCTCTGCGCGCAAACACCGAGCAGGCTCAGGAGACCTTGATGGCCGCCGTTGACGAGGCGCAGCTGATCGCGGACGCAGAGGCTGAGGGCAGGGTGGTGGTCCCGCTCTCCGACGGCACCGTCCTCGAACTCAATGCAGCGGAGTTCGCCGTGCAGGCACCGTGCCCTGTCGACCTACGCTTTATCCGCGAAACGCTCTTGCTCGTCATGGCGCGTGGACGCCAGCTCAATGGACCGATGGCCAAGCGACTCGCCGCCGAGGCGGGCTACTCGCGTGCGGTGGGCTTTGTACGCGGGCACGCTTGGGACGCCGGCAGTCGTGTCCTAGCATCGGTGATGTCCCGTGTGACTTGGTCTCGCCCACGCAGCATTAGGCAGGCTTGGTACACGGCCGTCGAATCGTGCTCGGCAGTCCATGGAGGGCAGTTATCCACAGGTGCATCGGTTTCCGTTCACTAACTAGGTTTTCCAACAAATAAAAGCTTCTAAAGAAAACCAGTTAGTCGCCGACAACCGACATGCCTGTGGACCGAATGCCCTGATTGCGCTCTTGGTTGGTCCGCTATGAATCCGGACCGCTTGGGGCCTGCCTTACCCGGACACAGTGCTTAGGAGTAGAACGTGCTGGATGCAAACACTTTTTTGGTGAACGACCTGGTCGACTACGGCTTGGACGCGTTGATGTTCATTCGTCAGGTCGCCGCCCGGGATCCATCAGCAGCCCAAGAGATCTGCCGTTTCCGCAATCAGCGTTTGCTCTACGTCCTCGAACGCCTCGACCAGGCTGCTTTGCGCCGGTTGCTCGGCGCCGTCGGTTGCCCGTTCGGCCCTCGCACCACGGAGCTGAACGCTGCGCTCGATACGCTGGAAGGTGGCCTTCGTCCGAAGGGTTTGGTTAACGCTCCTGAGTTCTATTCCGAAAACGAGCACTTCGGTCGTGAGCTGGAGCGGATCCAGCAACAGTTTTGGACACTGTTCCGCCAAGAGGCACATCAGAACCACCACGCGTGTGCGACGACGTTCGATATCGACGACCATCAGGTCATTCGCCGTATCGCAACCCTGAAGCTGAATGAGCTGCGCCTGCTTGCACGTTTCCCGATAGCCCTTAGGATTAGTCAGTCCTCCGGCTTTGAACTGGCGTTGAGCTTGGAAGGGCAGGGCGTTACGAATCCAACGCGCCTCGCAGTCGCCGGCATGGCGGCCGCATGCTTTGATGAGCCAGCTGCTGAGCACGCGCAAGGGGTTGTGTCATGACGACATCTCAGAGGCTTGTTGGCAAAGCCCACGACGGCGCCATGAAGTTGGCGATCCTGCAGGCCAAGCATCTGGCCGGCTACCAAGACGGATCCATCGTCAATTCTGCGGAACGCTTGGCCAAGCTCGGACTACGTGCCAGCTTGATTCACGAGCTGACCGGAATCCCCCAAAGCAACACGTCGCGGATCGTGAAGTCGGTCGGCAATTTCAAGACCGGTCGCCGCAAGACCAGTATCGACGATATCTTCCGCAACGCGACGACGCACCAGCAGATCTCGATGTTCCTCGTCATGGTGGAACGTCAACGCAAGCTCAATCCTGCCGGTACCTTACTTGCGTGCCACATCCTGGACGCCGTCCGCAGCATGTGCGCCCGAGCGCCAAGCCAACTGCACTCTGCGGATTGGGAACGCCTAACCGAAGCCGCGCTCTCGCTCCAGAGTGGCGCGCTGCGGCTGATCACCTGTTCCGCGTGCCACACTCGCCACGTCGTGCCGTCTAAGGAGAGCGAGGGGCTGGGCGCAAAAATAAACGAGTCGGACCGCGCGTGTCCGCTCTGCCGCATCACCGAATCGGTCACCACCATGAAGAAGAAGGTAATTGATGACCGTGAGGTAACGTTCGTCACGACCATTCGCCAGGCCGACAACACGGTTATCCCGACCCTGGCTGCCGATCTCTTCGAGCGCCGACAACGCCTCCGCGCGGCCGGCGTGGGTGAACCGAAGGCCGCGACGCGCTAAAACCGTACCGGTCGAAACTAGCCCGAACAACGGCAGTGTTTCGCCGCTAGCCTCTTTGGCGCGCCACCTAGCATGGGTGGTATGCGCGCCCTCATCTCTGCAGTTCTCACGTCCCTCGCTCTGCTGGCCACCATGCCGGCCAGCGCACTGCCGAACCCGCCGGCGAAAGCTCCCGCCGGGCAAGAGGACACTCAACAACCGGCGACCACAAAACCCCCGCGGAATCCGGACGATGGCTGGTTCTTCTATCGAGACCCCCGGGAGGAGGAGAAGAAGAAGACCCCACCTCCGAAGCCTGCCCCGCCCAGCGCGCCGACCGACATGAGCGAGAAAGTCGGCAGCGCCGAGTGGATCCAGAAGAACCTCCCTCGAATCATGATGGATGCCATCAACGACCCGGGGAACAGGGATAAGGTCGAGCTGTACGGCTATGTCCAGAAGCTCGCGATGGATAAGTCGGAACAGTTCGCCAACACCTACATCCGCGTCATGAGCGCAAACCCTGCGCTCGATGAGACGATCCGAAATCCGACCAGTACTTTCGCGCTGCGCGAGCTGGACACAAAGCGCGACTCGGAGCGCGCAGAAGTCCTGCGCCAGATCGCGCAGACCACAGGCCTTTGGTACTTCTTCCGGTCGGACTGCCCGTATTGCCACCGGCAGAACCCGCTGCTCGACCTGCTACAGCAGGACTCGAACATCTCCATCCTCCCGATCAGCTTGGACCATCAGCCGTTGCAGGACGGCTCGTTCCCGAATTGGGTGGCAGATAGCGGGCAGGGGCAGTACCTCGGCGTCACCAACACACCGACGTTGTTCATGGTTCATCCGTCTACAGGGCAGCTCGTCAGTCTGGCTGTTGGGCAGCGGTCGTTGCCGGACATTGAGCGCCGCATCATCGAGATCTCGCGCGATCAGAACTGGATTGACCAGGCGACGTACGAGCGAGCGATGAAGGGCATGCCCCAGCGATACATCACTGACGCATTTGACCCCACCTCGATCACAGACCCGAACGATCCAAAGCAGGTACTGGATGCGCTTCGCCACGCCGGTATGCACGGCGAGGCGCAGCAGTCCGCGACCCTCGACGATCTGCAGAAGGCAACGCGCGGAAACGCCACACCATGGAAAGGCTCGGAGTAACCGGCAATGAAGCGAATCCTACTTCTCGTTCTTGTAACCCTGGCAGCCATCAGCGGCCACGTCCATGCACAAAGTGGCGTCGCCGGTCAGTCAGCGAACATCTTCAACTCGATGACGAACACGACTGATCCGAAGGTTGTGATGGGTGCTCGTCGCGGCGTGATTACCGGCGGTAGCTTCCAAATGAAGAACCGCATGATGAATGTGCAGCTCATCTCGATGAATGCACCAAACATCACGGGCGGCTGCGGTGGAATCGACGCGTTCATGGGTTCTTTCTCATTCATCTCGAAAGACCAGATCGTTGCGGCGCTGCGATCCATTGCGTCGGCAGCTGTGGGCTACGCGTTCAAGCTCGCCCTGCAGAGCATGTGTCCGTCGTGCGAGAAGATCATGGGCGAGATGCAAAACATGATGAACAACGTGACGATGAACAACATCAACTCGTGCGAAGTGGGCCAGTCCATCATCAACGCGGGTGGCGATAACTCCATCGCCTCCGGTATCGCGGAGATGGGTAAGCCGGTTCGCACGTGGCTCGGTCAGGCTGATGACTACCAGCAAAGCAAGAACCTCAATAAGTCGACGACGCCCCTTGGTTCGCTCGCCAATCAATCGCCACAGATCTTCGATCAGGTTATCCCTGGGAACGTCGTGTGGCGCGCGCTGATGTCGCAAGGCGTCGGCACATGGGTTGGCCAGCAGAACGATCAGATGTTGGAAGACATCATGTCGCTGACTGGCACGATCATCGTATGCATGCCTGATGCGGCCCAAAGCGAGTGCTCCGTCGCCGGCGCGACGGGGTCGCGCGTCGGTCAGCAAGGTTCGTTGATCCAGTACCGACAGCCGCCGACCATGACCATCAAGGAGCTGGTCGAGGGAACCGACGGTTCCCGCATGATCAAGCGAATCCAGTGCGTGGGTCAGCACCCGCATGAAGTGAATGGCTGCAATCGCATCATCGTTCAGGACTACAGCAATTATGAAGGTCTGCGCACGAAGTTGATGAAGGTGTTCCTTGGCGATGGCTCTGAAGGGTCCGGCATGCTCGACCAGGTCTACCTTGGACAGCGCTCGCCGACCACTCAGGAGCAGGCCCTGATGACGGGTGGCGGGCAGTACACGCAATTGGCGATCAGCCTCGCCATGAAGTCGCCGGCTGCAGCAAAGCGTTTCGTTGCGCAGTTCGGCGACCTGATCGCGGCCGAGCTCGCGCGCGAGATCGTCTTCGTCAATATCGACTCTGCCCTAACCGCCGTCGCCCAGCAGACGAGCGGGGACACCCGCCCAGTCCGGCAGCTCCTTCACGAATCGCTGCAGCGCAACCAAGAGGAGCTGAGCCTCTACTACGACAACGCGAAGTCCAAGAGCGCGGTCATCAACTATTGGTCCGAGATCCAGCACGCGCTGGAGAAGCGTGACCCGGTGCAGCGCCCGGTCGGCGCGGTCAACTGACGAAAGGAATCCTCAGTGCCAAATCTATTCGTCAAAACGGGCAAGCTGTTCGAGATCTACTCGATGGGCGATGGTCTCTACATGAAGCGCGTCCTAGATGGCGTCGCGTCCATGAGCAACAGCGGCCTCTTTGTTTCTCTGGGCGCGCTCGGGCTCCTTTTGGGCCTTCTCATGGTCGCCGTCAAGCACGTCTCCAACAACGCGCAGAAGACAGAGTTCGGGGTGCTCTTCCTGTCGTTCATCGCATTCACCGTGATGTTCGGTATGCGCGCGGACGTAATCATCCATGACCTGGGCGGAGCGCCAGGAGCCGTGCAGAACGGGACCTTCCCGGTAGACAACGTTCCCTTCGGTGTCGCAGCGGCGGGAAGCATCATCTCGACGCTTGGGCTCACGCTGTCGGAAAAGATGGAGCAGGGCTATGGCCTTCCATCTGGCGGGACCAATCCCGATGGCACGACAGGCTTCGGTCGTAGCCTCGAGTGGATCAATGCCGTGCGCAACTGGGAGCTGCCAGAGTTTGACGACACAGGGTCGAATGGTCTCGTGTCACGGTTCAAGAACAACGTCTCCTACTACCTCGCGAACTGCACGTTTGTGGCGGCAGGGAATAGTCAGCTGAACATGGCGAAGGCGTTCAACACCTCCGATCCTTTCAGCTTCGGCGACACGACCACAGGTGGCCTTGGCTACAACAACAAGTTCATCACGACGAAGTGGGAGGACAAGGCCCACAACATTACCGACATGGACTGTTCGGCCGCGCTCAATCAGCTGAAGGCAGACGCCGGCGACGACTCGCTCTTCAGCGCCTTTGCCAACGCGTCTGCAGTTCGCATGAAGCGTGTGGTACCGGGATACCCTGCTGCCCAGCAGATGCGGGATGCATTCAACGACATCGGTATGGCCGGCGATGAGGCGGCCGCGTACACGATGAGTTCCGCCGTCAATGCGGTGTGGTCTATGGCCCTGCGACGCGGCAGCGATCCCTCAGGACTGGACGTTATGACCGCGGTGATGGTGAACCAGGGAACCGAGCAGCGTGCCACGCAATGGGGCGCCGATGAATCCATGTTCCGCCAGGTGGCGCGGCCGATGGCTGCGTTCTTCGAGTCGATGATTTACGCCATGGCCCCCTTCATGGCCTTGGTTGTCGGTCTCGGTGCCTGGGGCTTCCAGAAGCTGATGACCTACATGGTCCTGACGATCTGGGTCGCATTGTGGCTGCCTGTCTTGTCTGTGGTGAATCTTTTTCAGGTGACGATGGCCCAGCACGCAGTGGACGCGATGAACCAGGTTCCACCTGGGGCCACTCCACTATCGGTGACAAGCATCGCGGGTGCAGCCAATCTGCAACACCAGATTGTGAACTGGCTTGCCACGGGTGCAACGATTGCGGCGGCGACGCCGGCGATCACGATGATGCTGATCTTCGGCGGAGCCGTGACTGCGAGCGCGCTTGCTGGCCGTATGCAGGGTGCAGAGTTCAGCAACGAGAAGATGGTGAGCCCCGACTCCGTCAAGGACGCGCCAATCATGGAGCGCGGCTCGATGGAATCGCATAGTCAGATTGGCGGTAGCCACATCACCGGCGCTTCTGCGATTGCGCCGAAATACTCCGGCGCGACGATTGGCGAAAGCGCGGTCTCTAGTTCCTCTGCAGCGCTTGAGGCTTCTTCGAACAACCTGACTTCCACCGCATCCAAGGCTATCAGCCAGAGCTTCCAGAACGAGATTGGTCAGACAGTGTCTGGCTCCCATATGTTCCAGGGCTCCGCATCGCAAAGCCAGCAGGAAATGGCGAAGTGGGGTACGTCTCAGGGTTACGACATCAAGAGCGGACAAGAGCAGGCATGGGCCGCGGTTATGGCCATGTCCGCCGCCGGCCAGGGACAAGCGGCGGCCGGCATCGCGAAGGCCGCCGGTATCAGCCTTGCCGCGGGCAGCAGCTCGAGGCACGAGTTCACTGAGAAGGATGCGCAAGCTCTTGGTGAGCAGATCAAGCGTGACTCGTCGTACAACAAGGCGATGACTGCGCAGATGGCCACTGCGGTGAACGACACTGTGCAGAACATGGCTTCGCAGGGCTCGAAGATCGCTGAAAGTGCCGTGGGTAGTAACCAGTACCAGAGCGCGCTGTCTGACATGAAGTCGAAGCAGGAGCAGTTCCAGGAAGCGCAGTCGTTGAAGTCTCAGTTCGGCAGCTCGCAGCAAATTGACAGCATCCAGGCTGCTACGGGAATCGCAGGTCGTGGTCACGCCGATGAGGTCATCAATGCAGCGAAGCAGCACGCCGGCGTCGAGGCATTCAACTACGCCCGGCAGTACGTGCAAGGTTCGGGCTGGGGATCGAGTGATTCGAAGGTCGCCGATGTGCAGGCGGCACTGGTGGCGTTGGAGGGTAAGAGCCTCCCAGTGGCCGGTCGGGAGGCCCTGCGGGCTGGGCACGAGAGCGACCGCAGCCAGGCGCTGTTGAAAGCACTGGGGCAGGGCGGAGCCATGTTCGGCGGTGATGTCAGCAAGGCCGCGCTTGGCGATCCGTACCGCAACTCCGGGTTGGCTTCGGACGTGGTCAAGGGTGTGGCAGCGCAGCAAGTCGGTGGTCACCCGCTGGGCTCTGGCTTGAACGAGAACAACATCAAGGGACAGGCTCAAAGCCTGGTCTCCGGCGCATCTGTGCCTGAGGCGACGGGCGCTGTCGTTCAGCGCGCTGGGATCGGCGAGGCCGTGGCCAACATGGATCAGCAGAGCCGTGAACTCGAGGGCTACCGCCAGGATCCGAATGCGGCAAATGCGGTTTCTGGTCGTGTTCGTGATCAGTTTGAGACGAACACCGGTGTCGTCCAGAAGGAAGCCGCCGATCTCAAGAACGCTCGCGCGAAGGAGATGGCGAACAACGACACTGGTGGCTTGGCCAAGGACATGAAGCGCTTCTATGACGACCGGGTGTCCGCCGCGACAAACCATAGCGCCCAGAGTGCCCAGGGGGCAATGAGCATCGCGCGAGCCGTCAATGGAGGCGAAGCGGAGCGGGACATCGCGAAGAAGCAAGAATTCATGATGGACGAGCGCGGTAAGCAGAGCATGACTTTCGGCTTCGGCGGTATCACTTCGTCGAGTGCCAAGGACGTCGCCACAGACCCGACGCTGCGAAGCGACGCCAACCAGTGGTTTGGAGGTCGAGCGGATCAGCTCATCCAATCGGAAGGCAATTACCAGAGCCGTGACCTACTGGTCGCGAAGGCCGCGATTGATGCGGTGCACGCGCACAACGGCGCGACGCCGGAGATCGTGCAGGCCTACGACAGTTCGGTGGCGAACTTGACGCCGGACGAGCGCAAAAATCTGGAGGCCTACGAGCAGGTTGCCCATACGAAGTCATGGGGCGGCGGCGTGGGCGATATGTCCGGCGCTGAAATAGCGCTTGGCCAGAATCCGGAGGGTATGCAGCTCACCCGCCCGGGACCGCAGACCATCGATCGCAACACGTCCGTATTTGGCCCGGGGTTCGTCGGCCCCGGCGCGAACTCCCACCAGGGCGCCGTTGGTTCGCCCTCCGTTGGAGGAGACCAGGGAGCATCAGGGCCTTCGGTTGGCGCGCCGATGATTGGGGGCTCCCAAACGCCGATGAGCAATGGAGGTCCATCGGACGAGGGCAGGGTGCGGCCCGGCTCTGGTGCCGGGCAGGGGGTTAGCACCCCAGCGTTTGGTTCAACTGAGGTCGGAGGCGGGCGTCCGAACCAGGGACAGGGATGAGGCAAGAAATAAGAAGGGCGCCATTGGCGCCCTTCTTGTTTGCATCAGTCGTCGTTGTGACGCGGCTGGTTGAGTGGCTTGATCCCCATCGGGTCGCTGTGGTCGTCAAACAGCGATGGCGCGTTCCGCCACGGCTCGTCGTCCCAGCCCGAGGGTTCGTCGCTCTTCTGCGGCCCGCCGCCGTCCTTGCGCTTGCTGCGTCCCCCCAGAAGGGCCAAGAGCACGAAGAGTCCAAGGAAGATGTAAATGTTCACGGCGTCAGGCTCGCGGAGATCATGTGGGTAGGCTACCACGGCGGCGGAGAGGGCAAAGTTACCTCTAGCGGTAAGGGCGGGCCCGCGATAACATCAGGTCAAACCCGCGACTCACTCTGTGAGCGCATCGGTGCCGAGGCCCACCTTCAGGCCGTAACTGTCCACCGAGACAGCACCCTTTTAGCGTTACTTCCCGATCCTTTCCCGTGAACGACCTATTGGCGTTCGTGCGGTATTCACCCCTACGCTCAGCGTGATTCACTCCTCTCGTTGTGCGCGAGATGGAGCTCTTTTCTATTACTCGTGCGCACAGCGAGATGGAGCTATATCCATGGGTCTTGTCAGTATGTTTTGCGGTTTGGTTCTGCTGATCGTCATCTTTCAGGGCAGTCAGCGTCCCAAAGCCAGTGACCGCCAGGCGCTGTTGGATGGCAGTTCGGAAACGAACGAAACCAACGAGTGGTCCAGCGATGGTCGCGTGAAGGGTGAGCCAAAGCTCACCGAACTCGCAGCCCCTTCGGCAGAAGTGATCGAGTTTCCGATCATGACCAGCAAGCAGTTGTTTGACCGTCTCGCCGCCAATGGCGGACCGAACGTGATCGTTTCCGAAGAGCGTGTGCAGCACATTCGCAGCGCGCGAAACCTTCTGAAGCCTCGCGAGGATCTGGTCGAACCAGCTGTCGAAGTCCCCTACGAGGTCGCAGACCTTGGTCTGCCGCCCGACCTAATGGTCGACGAGCACGTCGAAGTCTGGGCACACGAGGAATTTTCCGAGGTCGCCTAAGACCAACCAACAAAAGGAGCCCCTTCGGGCTCCTTTTTTTTGGCCTGCGTGTCCTCCATGAAACGAGCCTCAATAACGGCATCGTTTCGGAGTTAGGGCGCTGCCTCTGGCGCTTACCGTGAGAGCTCCCGAAATTGGAGTCCTCCCACTCATGCAGCGCGTTCAGATCCCGCGCCACGTCGATGCACCACAGCGGTTCCTGCTCTGGACCGTCGACCAGGCTATCCCGTTCCTGATCATCGTCGGCCTGGGCATCTTCCTGAAGATGCTCTTTGTCTCCATCTGCGTGGGCATCGGCGTTAGCTGGTACTTCAACCGCTACCGCGAGTCGCGTGCTGACGGCTTTCTCAAGCACATGTTCTGGTGGTACGGCATGGCGAGCGTGAAGTCGAGCGTTCGCTCGGTCGTCAATCCCTTCATGCGGAGGATCTTCCCCGCATGAACCTAAAGAACTATCTCAAGACGTGGGACGGCACCCTGACCGAGAACCGGATGGGCCGCTACGTCATGCTGGTCCAATCCGTTGTCATTCTGGTGTTGGGCATTGCGCTTGCAACGCGCACGCCCGTCATCGAGCAAATCCCTCCCGGGTTGACGGACAAGGGGCTGCTGATGGCTGACGACGCAAACGACGCTGTTCGGACCGCGTGGGGCAGCTTCTTCGCGGACACCCTCGCGAACGTTACGCCTCGCACCGCCGACTTCCTCGACAAGAAGCTTGGTCCCTTCGTCGCCCCGAACATCAGTAGCCAGGTGCGCGACCTTGTGGCCGCGCAAGCAAAGCAGATCAAGGATGAGCAAGTCTCGATCCAGTTCAGCGCGACCGACGTGTGGCGTGTGCCCGACACCGACACCGTTGTGGTCACCGGTGAGTACACCATTCACGGCATCCGCGAAGCAGAGAAGCGGACGACCCGGACCTTCGAGTTCGGCATCAAGATCGTCAACTACCGCGTCGTTCTGACCGGTATCGATGTCTACGAGGGGCCGTGGCGTCCCACCGCTGAACGCGAAAAGAAAGCAGTAGCCGCGGCGCGCAAGGCCGCCGAAGCCCAGCAGACCGGAAACTAAGGAGAAGCAAGGATGCGAACGATGCGTGCGCGAGTGCTCGCGATAGCCATGATGGCGTATGGGTTGTGTGCCCATGCTGAAGTGACGCCGGGCCTTCCGGTTCAGCAGGTGAACCCACCGCAGGCCCAGGGAACCGGACCGCAGGCCCCGCTGGCTGCCGGCGTTGAAGGCGCTGACGGCCTCACACCGGAGGAACGCCGAGTTGCGGCAGGACTGTTGGCGCCGGCGCCGCGAAATAGCGAGGTGGCCACGAAGCCTCCCGTAAAAGCCCCGCCTCCGCAGATGACGGTGAAGGCTGGCGTCACAACCATCTTTGCGATCGGCCGAGGGCAGACGAACCGTATTGTCGTGCCCTTCAAGAAGCCGAAGCTGATGACTTCCGCGACGGAAGACCAAGCAAAGATTGACGTCGACCCTGACTTCCCTCTGGTTTACGTGACCACCTCTCGAAGCGAGCCGGTGAGCATGTTCATCTACGATGAGAACGACAAGACGACGGCCATCTCGGTTTCTCTCGTTCCAGCAGACATTCCCGCCGTGAGCGTGACCATGCGGCTCGAGAACTATGTGCCGCGCGAACCGGTGGAGCAGACGGCCCGCCACGAGGGTGACGCGAAGTCTGCTCGCGGGTGGGAAACGGACCAGCCATTCACCGACTCGGTCAAGGAACTTTTCCGAAACGCTGCGCTCGGCAAGGTGCCTTCGGGTTACTCGCTTGGTCCGCTTGATCATCGATCTGCTGCTGCGGCGCGGTGCGACATGCCGGGACTCCGCATCGAGCAGAAGCAACTGCTGACCGGCTTCAATATGCAGCTCGTGGTGGCACGCGTGACCAATATGCAACCGGTACCTGTGGACATCGTCGAGACCGGCTGTCGCGGGGCCGACGTGTTGGCTGCTGCCGCATGGCCTGCCGTGCATCTACAGCCTGGTCAGGCTGCGGAGCTATACGTCGCGATTCGGGCGCCCGGTGAGGACGCGTCGGACGTGGTTCGCCCCTCGCTTGTGAGTGAGGGCCGCTGACATGGCGATGCCGAAGGCAATTACCGATCGTTGGGAAAAGCTCAATCCGAAGCAGAAGCAGTGGCTGACGTGGGGCGCGATGCTCAGCGTGCTGTTCGTCATCGGCTACTACATCTTCTTCACGCCTCCCAAGCAGGCGACCCATAAGGGCCCGACGCAGATCAAGATGGCGAACGAACTAATGCCCTCGAACGCAGCTCGCGATCTGGGTATGAGTAGCCTGGCCGCCGGCGTCAAGGATGCGCAGCGCGACCAGAAGCAGCTCGGGCAGACCGTAAACCAGTTGAAGCTGCAGAGCGACGCGCGCAATCGACAGGGCGCTGATGGCCAAGAGCGTAGCGCGGCGCAGAAGACTCAGACTGAACTTGTTGATCTTCGGAAGCAGGTCGAGGACCTGAAGAGCAAGCTTGAGCAAGGTGGTGGGCAGCAGGTGCAGGCCGGGCAGGCGGCGAACGGGCAGCATGCGGGCCAGGCCGGAGCCGCGATGGCTCCCATGGCCGGTGGTAGTGCCACGAGCGTGGGGGGCGGCGGAGCCGTAACGCTCCGGGAAGTTGGTCGCGGCACGCCTTCGACGGGGCACGCAACGGCGGCGAATGCTGACCCGTCGGCCGCCGGCGTGCCCAACAAGCCCGGCACAGCAACGCCAGCGGAGACGGCGAAGAGCGACGCCAAGGTGCCCACCCAGTACATGCCCTCTGGTTCGCTGATTGAAGGCGTGAACGTCACCGGTATGGACGCACCTACCGGAAAACAGGCGATGAAAGACCCAGTGCCCATGCTCATTCGCGTGAAGAAGGAGGCGATTCTTCCGAACCGCTTTCGAGCTGATGTGCGTGAGTGCTTCATCGTGTCGTCTGGTCACGGCGATCTCGCTTCCGAACGCGCGTACATTCGGTCCGTCAGCATCTCCTGCGTGCGCAAGGACAAGCGCGTTATTGATATTGCTGCCGAGATGGTCGCGATCGGCCCCGATGGCAAGGCGGGCATCCGGGGTCGACTCGTAACGAAGCAAGGCCAGCTCATCGCGAAGGCGGGCATGGCCGGCGTCGCGCAGGGTTTCGCGCAGGCCTTCAGCGGCAGCAACTACCGCATGAACTTCGCCTCGGACAACACCGATTACGGCACTGCCTTCGAGCAGGGTGCAGGGCAGGGTGTCGGCTCCGCATTCGACCGTATTGCGAAGTACTACCTCGATCTCGCCGACCAGATGATGCCGGTGATCGAGATCGATGCTGGCCAGCGCGTGACCTTCATGCTCGTGAAGGGTGTCTCGATGGGCGTCGTGAAGTGACCTGACGAAACAGGCCCACACAACGCCGTCGTTTCCAGCCCCCAACACGTGTGACCTCGTCGAGTATGACGAGGTCAAGGAGAGACCTATGTACTGCCTTCGATTCATCTCTATTGGACTCGTGACGTTGGCGCTCAGCGCCTGCGCCACCGGGAGCTCCAAGTTTGCGTGCCCTCGTCCGCAGGGCGTGACGTGTATGTCCGCTACGGACGTCTATCGCGCGACCAACAATGCCGACGAGGTCCTGGGTGTTGACGCGTCGGAAGCCGCGAAACTCGCGACACAGGGAAAGAGTGCGGGAAAAGTTGCGTCCCCGGGTCCGGCTCCGGTGGTCGCTGACGTCACGCCGGCCGCGACCGTTGCGCTCCCTGCGAGTGCGCCGGCGCAGCTGCATCTGGATGGCTCGACGCTTGCGCTGTCCCCGCCGGGCGCGCGCGTGGCTACCGACCCCAGCCAGTACAACAGCGCAAACGCTGTTGGTACCCGTCAGGCCGCGACGAAGCAGCGCGGTGTGCCGGCGCTCGGCGCCGACAGTTCGCCGGACGCGTTCAGGCAACCGGCAAAGATCATGCGCATCTACGTGCGTCCGTGGGAAGACGACGCGGGCGACTTGCACATGAGTGGATTCATTTTCACGGAGATTGAACCGCGCAAGTGGTTGGTCGCACAGAAGGCGAGCGACGACGACGGGCTGTTCCGTCTTCTTGAAGCACCCGGGAAGGATGCGGCGCAGGAAGCACCGGCAGGCGTTGGAAAAGCCACTCCAACGGCTCCCCGCACGGGAAACGGAGGTGGCGCCAACCCGTAAGGAAATCCCATGAAGTACCTGAAGAACTTCGCCGAGCGCATGCAGAAGAACAAGAAGCTGCAGCGCGCAAATGAACTGATCCAGCGCTACGGCCTTCTGGTCGCTCTCCTTACCCTCGTGTCCGGCATCGCTGTTGCCGGTAACCAGGGCGCCGAGTTCGACACGATTTATCAGATGGTCCGCGGCTGGCTCGAGGGCACCCTCGGCAAGGTCCTCGCAATGGGCGCATTCGGTATCGGCATGGCCGTCGGCATCGTGAAGCAGTCCCTGATGGCTCTCGCCATCGGCATTGGCTTCGCCGTCGTTCTCGCCTACGCGCCGTCCATCATCGACGCGATCTTCACCTTCTCGCTGTAACGGGCAATAGCAACTAGCCCGCGCTGCCCTGGGGCCGGCAATCACGTCGGCCCCCTTTTCTCTACCGCCAAACGATTCAATCAAATAGGAGACGGCTTGTGCCAACCGCTGCCGAACGCCAGGAGGCGCTGATTCGTAACTTCGGTGTTGTTCACGCGTATGACCCCGATGACGGGATCTTCGTTGTGTCACCCGATCGACTCGGCTTCGGCGCGATCATGCCGCCGCTGAACGGCATCGACACGGCGACGCTCGAAGCGTTGAACGTCCTCCTAAACGTTCCGTATCCGACAAACTCGACGCTCCAGGTGCTGCACTATGCGTCGCCGGATATCGAGCCGGTGATCTGGGACTTCAAAGAGCTGCGTCGTAACGAGACGGATCCGAATCTCAACAAAATTTCCGACGAGCGCGTTAACTTTCTGCGCGGCCTGACGCTGAATGCTGCAAGCGAGGTTGCCGGCGCGCGCCTTCGCCAGCTCCAGGTCTTGATCACCGTGACCGTCCCGCACGGAACCCATGAACCGACCCTGCAAGAGAAATCCGCCATTCGCGAACTCATGCAGAATTTCGACGCGGCGCTGAAGGCGATTCGTCTTCCCTTCCAGCGCCTGACAGCCAGTCGCTACGTCCGCTTCATGGAAACCCTCCTCAACCACAGCCCAAATGCCATCTGGCGCCGCACGGCTGTTGCAGAGTGTGAACCGGACGAGCTGCTGTGCAATCAAATTCTCGACCCGGACACCGTCATCGACTTTGAGAAAGAGGCCATCCGCCTCGGTGACTATGCGCATGTGCGCTGCCTGAGCGTGAAGCGATACCCGGACTCGCTCTTTCCCGGCATGGCCCAGTACTACATGGGCGACATCATGAAGGGCACGAAGGCCATGCGTGACCCCGTGCTCTACGTGGTCAACGTGATCTACCCGGACCACGAGAACCGACGCGGCTTGCTCCAACGGGACT
This sequence comes from Dyella sp. ASV24, assembly GCF_016428905.1. Classification (GTDB taxonomy): domain Bacteria; phylum Pseudomonadota; class Gammaproteobacteria; order Xanthomonadales; family Rhodanobacteraceae; genus Dyella. Next base: position 25,109 of record NZ_JAELTQ010000013.1, read on the forward strand.
TCCAGTGGGCCAAGAAGAATGCCGAAGGTCCGCTCGCGCGCCTGGTGCCGGAATACGGCCGTCGCGCGGAAAGCCTGCGCCAAATGGTCGAGGCGATGGATAACGGTGACCGGATCATCTACTCGTACTTTGGCGCGGCAGTCTTCTCGCGCACGAACGAGCAGTCGATTCAGGCAGCCGGCGACGTCCAGGCGATGATGCGCACGCTCGGCTTCCAGGCCGTGCCCGACAAGTACGCGCTCCAGCCTCTCTTCTCTCAGCTAATGCCGTTCGGCGCCGAGCCGGCGATGCGCGAGTTCACTGGCCGCTACAGGACCTACGGGACGCGCCATATCGTGCCGATGCTTCCGATCATCGGAAGTTGGCGCGGATCGCGCCGGCCGCTGCTGACCTTCATTAGTCGCGACGGGCAGCTAATGCCGTGGTCGCCGTACGACACGGACAGTAACAACAACTTCGTGATCGCCGCGAAGTCAGGTTCGGGCAAAAGCTTCCTCGCGAATGCAATCGTCACGAATTTCCTGAGTATCGGCGGGCGCGCGTGGTTGATCGACAAGGGCTTCAGCTACAAAAAGCTGTGCCAGGACCGCGGCGGACAGTACATCGAGTTCGAGGCGGACTCGGACATCTGCATCAACCCGTTCTCCATCGTGAAGGACTTCGGCGAAGAGGTCGAGATTCTGGTGGGCATCATCCAGATCATGGCCGCGCCGAAGGAGGGTTTCGACGAGTTCCAAGCGCCGGGCGTGCAGCGCGTGCTCACCGAGCAGTGGCAGAGGCACCACCACGATCTGACCATCGACCACCTTGAGGCCGCCCTGCTCGAAGAAGAGGACCAACGTCTCAAGGACGTCGGCAAGCAGCTGTTCCCGTTCACGTCCAAAGGCCAGTACGGCAAGTTCTTCAACGGCCCGAGCAATGTGAATCTGGACAACCGTCTGGTGGTGCTGGAGCTTCAGCAGTTGACGGGTCGCCAGCATTTGCAGCGCGTGGTTCTGCTGCAGCTGATGTACCAGATCCAACAGTCCATGGATAAGTTGCCGGTTAGCATGCCGAAGTGCCTCCTCGTCGACGAGGCCTTCAACCTGATCGCCACTGGGGAAACGAAGGACTTCATCATCAGCTGGTATCGCCAGCTGCGTAAGTTCGGCGCGGCCGCTGGCATCTGTACGCAGTCGGTGAACGACTTCTACCAGAACGAGGGCGCGGCGGCGATCATCGAGAACTCAGCGCATAAGCTCCTTCTAGCGCAGGAGCGCGACTCGATTTCGATGGCTCGAAGCAAGGGCCGCCTGACGCTGTCTGAAGGCGAGTTCAGTCTGCTGGAGACCGTGCATTCCGTGCAGGGTGAGTTCTCCGAGATCCTGATCGTTGGCCCGTTCGGTACCGGGGTTGGACGACTTGTGGAGTCCCCGTACAACAAGCTTCTGTTCTCGTCGCACGCGAATGACAAGGGAGCGATTGAGAACTACGTGAAGGCCGGACTCTCGCAGGAGGACGCGATCCACGCAGTTCTGCGTGATCGCGGGGTGGCCTACGGCGCGAGGTACGCGGCATGAGCGATGCGGGAACGAAGCCGGCGCAATCGCCCGCGCAGCCCGGATGGAGCCGTTCGATGGTCTGGTTCGTAGCGCTCGTCTGGCCCGTCGTCGTCGCACTCGTTGCGCTGCGATGGAGTGGGGCACTCCACCTGCCCGACGAGTTGGCCGAGCGCCCCCGCATCGTCGTGATGGACGTGCAGGGAGCCGTGCAGGCCGAAGTGACGCGCCTCGGAGGTGATGACGCTGCCCTCAAGGCCGCCATCAGTCACGTTCAAGGGGTAGCGCGCGATCTGCGGAGCCAGGGTTACATGGTCCTGGACGAATCCTACGTCTATGCGTACCCGCAGGGTATTGAAGTCGAGCCCGCGGCCGATGCCAACGCGGCTCCTTCGAGCAACGGGGCGAACCCGTGAGCACCGCTAACGCCAGTGTCGCGCCGGCGCACAAAGAGCGCTGGAGCAAGACGAAGACCCTGAACATCGTTTGCGGGCTCACGATCGCGTGGTTGCTCGCGGTGAAGCTGGTCGGTGCCTTTGTCCACCTCGGTGTGGATCCGCAGCCGACTCCGTGCCTCCCCTGGAGGTACTTCATCGTCGGCCAGCAGATTCCGGACTCCATTGAGCGCGGGAAGATCTACATGTATCGCGCGTACCGCATTCCGATGATGCCTAACGGCATTCACGTGGCGAAGTACGCAGGAGCCATCGCTGGTGATCACGTCGTCGTGAACGAGCAGGGCATTTTCATCAACGGTCACCTCTGGGGGCCGCTAAACAAGGAAGTGATGATGAAGGGAAGGATGACTATGGATGATGTCCGGGCCGATTACGTAGTACCGACAGGCAAGGTGCTGATGCTCGGCACGATGCCGAATACCTGGGACGGCCGCTACTGGGGCCTCGTCAAGCTCGATCAGATCGATGGCAAGGCGGTGCCGCTATGGTGAAGAGGGCTATTCCGTTGGCGCTCGCCGGTCTCGTGGCCGTGCTCGGGACTGCCTATGCGCAACAGGGCCCCGCGCCCGCCAAGGCGTCGACGTCGGCTGTGGCAGACAAGATCATGGTCGAGCGCGCGCAGGCAGCCCTCGAAGACCCCGAAGCGGTCGCCGGCAGTGGTTGGCAGGAAAGCGCCGACGCGACCATTGCAAAGGAAAAGGCCGCTCGCGGCGGTCAGCTGCAGAGCATCGTCGACCAGCAGCCGACCGCATTGCAGCAGGCGCTGGACAAGGCCGCGCAGACTCTGAATCTGCCGTCACCCGTGGCGCAGAAGCCGGGCGTGGCCAAGCAGGCTCCTAACGTGAAGTACCGCATCTACCTCTCACAGTCGATGGGTGATGCAGCTGTCCGCGAGGCCATGATGGATGCCGTGGGCCGCGAGGACACGATGCTGATCTTTCGTGGCCCGAAGAAAGGCCAGACAGTGAATCAGCTCCAGCTCTGGCTGGGCAACATGGTCAAGGACCGCGTGCAGAAGGCCGAGCCACTTCCCAACATCTTCGTGGACCCGACGGCGTTCAGCGACCACGACATCACCGTCGTGCCGACCGTTGAGCGCGTGGACGAGTCTGGCAAGACCATCGCCTCGGTTCGCGGGTTGTTCGACACGGCCTGGCTAGAAACCGAAGTGGCGCGCGGCGCCAAGGGCGACCTTGGGGCGCGGGGCAAGACCTTCCCCGTTGCGGAGATCGACCTGCTCGCGGCCATGCAGGAGAAGGTCAAGAACTTCGATTGGGAGGCCTGGAAGCAAAAGGCTGCCGCCGACTACTGGAAGAAGGCCCCGTTCACGGAGCTGCCGCGCGCGACCGAGGCGCGTGTGCGCCAGATCGACCCGACCGTTGTGGTCCCGAAGGACATCATTGCCCCGAACGGAACGGTCGTGGCGCGAGCAGGCGACACGTTCAACCCGCTCGATTCCATGGGGTTCCACCAGAAGCTGCTGATCTTCGACGCGACCGACAAGGCGCAGCTCGAGTACGCGCGCAAGTTCCTCAAGGACGCCGCCGGCACGCGTGTGACCCTCATCACAACCACCATGAACCGCGACGAGGGCTTTGACGGATACGTCGAGATGGAGAACGAACTCGAGCACCCGGTCTACATGCTGAACGCACCAGTGCGCGACACGTTCCATGTCGAAATGGTGCCAACGACGGTTGAGGCCACGAACAAGGTCTTCGTTGTTACCGAGGTGCCCGTGCACCAGGGAGGGAAGTGATATGGGTCGCCTGGTACTGACAATGCGCCGAGGACAGGGCGTGACGATGGACATCCCACAGGGCGAGGGTGACCCGGACAGCATGCATCTGACCATCGAGCGCGTCGAGAACGGAGAAGTGCGTTTGGTGTTCGAAGCTCCGAACCACATCTCGATCATTCGTGACTCGTTGCTTAGGGGTGGGTTCAAGCGACCGGCGGGAGGTGGCCATGACTAACCTCTCTCTGCGCAAGCTTGGTGCGAAGCTGGTCTTCGCCTTTGCCCTGGCTTTCGGGCTGAACGCCGCCGCATACGCCGATGTGGCGTCGGACGTTGGTGTGTCCGGTGCGACCTGTCCGGACGCCAAGTTCTTCAGCGGGTCGATGATCCGCAACCTCTGCTGGAAGTGCTTCTTCCCGATTCGCATCATGGGCATCCCCATCGGCGGCGGTCCAATTCCCGACGACGCGGCCGCACCATTCTGCGTGTGCCCAGGCCGTACTTTCGGTATCCCGTCACCAGGGATCACGCTGGGCCTCTGGGAGCCGCGCCACCTGTTCGAGATGGTTCGACAGCCGTGGTGCAGTCCCGTCTTCGGCAAGCCTCTCATCAAGTCGAAGACAAAACTCGGCGTGTCTGGTTTGGCGCGCTGGGGTGGGTACAAGCCGGAGTCGATGGAGAACCCGCAGTCGATGGGTGCGTACTACAACTGGCACTGGTGGGCGTATCCAGTGAACGTGCTCCTCGATTCGCTAATCGGTTCGGTGTGCTCGACGAAAGGCGGGTACGACATGGATCTCCTGTACTTCTCGGAGATCGACCCAACGTGGAACAACGACGAGTTGGCGTTCTACACCCAGCCGGAGGCGAAGCTTTTCTCGAATCCGCTTGTGATCGCCAGTTGCGCCGCTGATGCGGTCGCGTCGACGGTGAACAAGCCTATCCAGCTGATGTACTGGTGCGCAGGTACATGGGGACACGCGTACCCCTTTACCGGCAACGTCAACAACGCCGACAGTCCGCCTCGCAACACATCGTTGCTGACGTTCCGTGCGCTCGCCGCCTTGCATCGGCGCACATTGGCAAAGAAGACATACGGAAACGACTCGGTGTGTCGCAGCTCAATCTCGCCGATGATCCCGAAGCAACAGTACCGCCTGCAGACGTTCTATCCGCTTCCTGAAAAGAGCGGAAATCACTGGCTTGGCGCGAGCCCGTTTGAGTGGGGAGAATGGAGAAATATCCCTATGAAAGGCGAGGATTACGTGATACTAGAATGGGCGTTTTCAGACTGCTGTGTTACGTTCTGGTAGACGTCTAAACGGCCATATGAAACAACACGTTACGCCTGACAAGCGGCGATGTAAAGCAGTAGATGAGCTGCTGATGTGACTACGACAACGCCACCGAATCAGCGGTGGCGTTTCTCGTTGTTGTGCCGATTCTTTGGCGAGCCTTGGCGACCCGCATTGAGCAGCGCCAGAGAAGTGATCGAGGCCGTCGGGTAGGAGCGCTCCATCGTTGGTGCAACCGGTACTATCTACGGCGCGCCGCGCCCTCTGCCCGAGGCTCTGAAGACACGGGAGGCGAGGGGGTAGAAACGGCACCCTATAACGGCACCGTTTCCGACCCTCGTCGTGTCCTTTGATCAGTAGATTCTCCTGCGGCCAGTGGTAGTGCGGCGGCCGTTGGCTTACTGGCGCCTGCTGCAACCCTCTCCACCGCATTCGGTGTGACTGGCCAGTCTCTCGACGCGCCGCGCTCAAAGCGCGCGTCGGTTCACGACATGGGCCAAGGAATCTCGATGCTTCAGATAGGACGCAGCTGCGCTATCGCACTGGCGATGGCTCTTGGAATCGCCTGCTTCGGGATCTCGGCTCAAACCGCTCCTTCGGACGGTGGCCAGGTGGTCTCGACGCAGACCATCGCGCTGAGCGCAGCCCAGACGCAAACTACTACGGGCACCGCGACTTCCGACGGCGATGCTCTGCTGGCCAACAAGCCGAACGTCGGCTACGCGGAGGGTGGTGAGGCGGGTACGGGCACGGTCACGCTGAACGGCCAGACGGTCGATATGAACCGCTTGGCGCCGACTACCACCGACAAGTCTTACATCGACCGCCTGAAGAGCACCAATAACGGCAAAGACCTGAATGACCTTAAGACCCTCTACGACACCGAGTCGAAGAAGGTCGACAAAGACACTGGTGCCATGGGGCAAGCCAGCAACACGGTCTCCAACTCGGCGGCGAACAAGCCTTTCAGCCAGAGCGATCTGGAGAACGATCCAACGCTCAAAGGATCCGCGTCCTCATTCGACAGCGCCACCAACGGTAACGCGCTGGGTGACGTGTTCGGCGATTGCAAGGACACGACCGTCGTCACGCCGGTCCAGGAGGAGGGGTACATCATCGACTACAAGACCTGCGACAAGGTCTTGACCCCGACGCAGCAGGGTGTCGTGTGCACTCGCACCCGCCACGGGTCGGTGACCATTCCTCGCGTGCCCGGGCAGAAAGACGCTCAGCTCTTGGTCGAGCAGGGCGCGACGATGCAGATGTGTACGCGCAAGACCACCGCGTACAAGTATCGCGAGACCCTGCATCAGACGCGCGACGGTGACCTCAACGTCACACAGGAGACCGGAGGCCTTTCGTGCAAGCGCGTCATGTCGGCCAGCACGTCCCAGCAGAAGACCCAGGGCAGCGCACAGGGCGATCTCCCCATCAGCACGGAGATGGGCAGCGTGTCGTGTCAGCGGACGGTCTACTCGACCACCGTGTCGCAACCAGGCCAAAGCTCCTGGTACATCGTGAACGACACGACCATTCCGAGTAGACAGGAGCTGGATCAGCAGTACGACTTTTCAACGCCGGACTATTTCAACCTCGGCTACACAGTGATCCCGGCGAACGCGAGGCTCTCGAACGCATGGATAACCGATGCCGATCAGGCTACGGTGACTAACCTCCGCTGGTCCGGAACAACGCTCTATTACCACCTTGTGCTGAACTCGGTGCGGCACCGTGCGTACCGGATCAACTATCAGTGGACCGTCGACGCCGTCGGCGCGGGGGTCAGCGAAAGCGGGTGGTGCGGCGACCCGGGCAGCGCTCAGTGCCCGACGCAGTGGCGTTGTGACGCCTACGCACCGTACTGGGTGAATGGCCAGCAGGTGACGGCCGACATGGCGTCGAGCAAGGCTCCCTTGTTCCCCGGTGCCGGTTCGACCTGTGTGGTGGGCACGCTAAGTCGCACTTGCGGCGGTAGCGCAACGAACGGCGCGGCCATTCCCATTGGCGACAAGGTTCCCGCGGGAGCCACTTACGGCAGCCTGGCGCCCAAGTCGAAGAAGGTGATCGAGACGCTCAGCGAGATGGTTCTGCCCATCGCCGTCGCTGGCGAGGTCAGCGGCATCCGGGTGTCGAACTTCCAGTGGTGGGTGTCCAATCCACAGAACGGTGTAAGCGTGTGGCTCACGCAGACCCCGACCCAGGCCAATGGTTGGGTTGCGGGCTTCTCGGTCAGCCGAAGCGACTTTTCGTATGTGCCTCAGCAACCCCATATCGTGATGACGTGGGATGTCACGACATCAGTTACCGACGTCGGCGTAGGCGACCAGGGCAACTGCAATGACCCAGGCAGCACCGCGTGCCCCACGCAGTGGTCCTGCACGCAGCAGGCGCCGGCTACGGTCAGCGGGCTTTACGTATCAGCAAGCTTGGCCCAGTCCAAGGCCCCGCTCTACCCGGGCGCCCCGAATACCTGCGTGGTCGGCGAGCTGAATCGTGTTTGTAACGGCGCGTCCAATGCGATCACATCGATCGGCATCGGTGACCTACTGCCGCCTGGCGCCACCGAGATCTCTGCGTTCAACTGGTACGTGACAAACCCCGACGGCAATGTGTCCGTTGCCCTTACGGCTGCTCCGACCCTGGCCAATGGCTGGACCGCATCGTTCAACGTTCGCCGACAGTACACCGGAAACGGTTCGACGGCCGTAAAGCCACACATTCACATGACGTGGGACGTGCTGGGTCCCGAAAAGATCGCCGTCGGCACGCAGGACACCGGCGATTGCAACGCCTCGCCAGAAAGCCCGAGCTGCAAGATGGCGTGGCATTGCACCCAGAAATCGCCTGGTGACATCGATGGCATCCATCTGGAGTACAGCGATCTCTACAACGGTGGTCGTGGCCAGTTGTACCCCGGTGAGGGTTACGGCTGCCTGGTGGCCACTTACAACCAGGAATGCTCCGGGACGGGAGGCAAGCGGACCTCCGTATCTATCGCGGACCAGATCAAGGGCGGCGTAAAGCAGATCTACGACTACACATGGACTGTGAGTCTCCCTATCGCCAACGTCACGGTGAAGCAGATCCAGGCTCCTACTTTTGACAACGGCTGGATCGCCATCTTCGAAACCACTCGCCAATCGTGGGCCGACGAGCCTCCCGGCCAGCCGACCGTTCACCTGCAATGGAACCAAGACGGTGATCCGCAGTACGGATTCTCCGTCGAGGACTCGGGGGACTGCACCCTGCACAGCGACCAGTTCTGCAAGGTCAACTGGACCTGTGACCAGCGCGCACCGGTTGTCGTCAACGGACTGACCATTCCCGCTGAGATTGTCCAGCAGCAGCCCCCGCTTTTCGATGGCGACGGTGGCACCTGCATGGTTGCCACGCTGCACTACGACTGCTCGGGCATCTACAACAGCAGCGGTGATGTCTGCTGGGACGACGACGACGGCACACGTCACTGTATGCCGCAGGAGCCGGCCGACGGGCAGCCGAATTCGTGCCAGGACATCGAGAGCGACCCGACCTGCACGTTGAAGTCCAAGGACTGCGCCGACGGCGGCATGGGCGACAACGGTTGGTGCTACATCGAGACGTACCAGTACGCGTGCAAGAAGGGCGTGCCGATTACCGACCACAACGTGACCGAGACGACTCAGTGCAGCGCAAACAACGCCTGCTTGGACGGATCGTGCACGTCGCAGGACAAGAAGGACGAGGCGTCCTACTCACGTAACAAGGCGCTCGCGAAGCAAGTGGAAACGCAGCACGTCATGAACGACTGGACCATCGACGGTGCAGCACCCACCGGTGCCACGTCGCCTACTCAGGGCCCGGCGCCGCAATCGATGTCGGTTGTTCCGGCCTGGGCAAACCCCACAGGAGGTGGAAATTGAAATCGCTGTTTGTTCGGATCGCGGGTTTGGCCATGCTGACGGCCGCCTTTGGAAGCGCCTTCGCGCAATCGGGTGGCACGACCGTGCAGCCAGGTTGGTCCGCCAATGAGGCCACGCAGTGGGGCATTCCCGCGGATACGCCACTTCCGGCTGGCATGGGCGGCGTTGATTCGCTGCAGGGCTTCGACCTGAATCGCATCCGGTTCTTCGCCGGGAAACGGCTCGACTGCAAGAACATGCTTGGCGGCCTGCTCAAGTGCTGCAAGAAGACCGTGCCTGACCCGCAGAAGGACTGGTGGGACCAGTACCGCACGACGCAGAAACAGTCCACGGCATTTGATGCGAGCAAACTGATCGATCATGTGCAGGGCGCATGGAACCAGATGCAGGGCGGTGCGGACCACTGGGATCTCAATTCCTCCTTTACATCCTCTTTCGAGAACCTCACCGGCGGTGGTGCGAGTCCGTCTGACACTGGCTTCGGCAGCATTGGCCAGGCCAACGATTCGTTCATGGATGGCCAGAACAAGAGCGTGAGGCCGAAGCTCTCGTGGTACTGCGATGACTCGGACTTCGAAGTGGCCGTGCAGAAGCAGGTCGGCACATGCCACTACCTCGGATCTAAGTGCCAGAGCAAGGTTCTTGGGGTATGCCTGGTCAAGAAGGAGATCTATTGCTGCTTCAACTCGCCTATTACGCGCATCATGCGCGAGGACATGATGACTCGCGGTATCGGGGACATGGGTGACGCCAAGCATCCCAACTGCGCGGGCTTGTCAGTAGCTCAGCTCTCCGGCGGGGCGCTCGACGAGATCGACACGAACGAGATGATCGGGCGCATGCAGATGGGTGGCTTCCTTCCCGACGACGTGATGGATCCGAACGCCGCCGAGTCGCTGTACACCGGCGCGGGTAGTACCTACGGCGATCCCAGTCGCATTCCGGTGAGCCAGCGTACCGACCAGCATCTGGAGTCGATGGACTACCAGGGGTCGACATCATCGATCAACGACGACTTGTCGAAGACGTTGCCGACGCAGTCGACCGACGCGCCGACTGGCGTCGGCCAAGTGACGTTCACGACGGGCTACTACAGTTTCGACAGTGGCAAGCCGGCTGTGATCTCGGTGAGCCGGAATGGGGGAACTGGCATGGTGTCCGTGGTTGTGAATACCCAGTCCAGCACGGCCACCGATGGGCGTGACTTCAACGGCGTGAGCCAGACGATGTACTGGAGCCAGGGCGATGTGGGCGAAAAGACGATCACCGTCCCGACCACCGCATTTGGCGGCAGCGACAAGCGCACCTTCAAGGTCGTGCTGAGCCAGCCGACGGGCGGCGCCACCATCACCCCATACACCAACGTGGACGTGGACCTGCGTCCGTCGGAGAACTGATCATGGCTGTACTGACTACCGCCGCACTTCCGATGTTCGTGGAGAACATCACGGACTGCCTTCCCATCAGCTCGGGCCGAACGATCCGTCACTGGCTGCTGAGTCACCCGGAAGCCCTGCAGCATGGCCTACTGACCTCGATGCGGCAGGCGTTCAAAGAAAGCGGCTTGGCCAAGGGCGTTCCCAGTGACCCGGATCGCCGGGCGTTCCTTCTGCGTTGCCTCACGGCGGTGGTCGATCCCTTCGACGTTCCGGCTGCTACTGAGGAGGTCAATGAGGCGTGGTTTCAGCCTGAGTACCTCGCCATGCTGGAGGCCTGCGCGCTCTATGGCATCCACCTTATGCGAGACCTGTTCGACCGCTTCAGCGAGACCAGTGGCGCGCAGTCCGATGACGACGCGGCAATCAACAGGCTCAACGGGCGACTGCTCACCGATGCTGACGTGTCCGAGCGCATCAAGATGGTCTACCAGCTGACGCACGTCGAGGCGCTCGAGCGACTTCTGGATGCCGCTTGGACCGAGAGATCCGGGCCGCGCTACAAGTATCGATCGACCGTCGTGCTGGAGAACGGTGAAGCGCGTTGGTCCGTTGACCGGGACGCGTTCGTGGCCGGGCCGCACGGCTTGACGTGGATCCGCAACGGCGTGATCTGGTTCGGGCGGGGCTACGTCTGCGGTGGCCAGCCTATCATCCAGTTTCGGGACAGGGCCGCCCTGCGTTTGAATAAGAGCGACATTGAGTCGACGCGCGACGCGTGGCGTGCCGGCCCGACACTGGCCGTGGACAACGGGGCAGTTGCTGCAGCCACATGAGTCTCGACCTGTGGCAGAGGGACTTCGACGAGCTGCGCGCGCGGCGGCCAACTCGCTGGGGCGCGTGGGTATCGCCGCGCGTTTCCATTGCGCCGTGGATCGTCGCTGCGATCTTCGGAGACGTCACGGTTGCCTTTGGACGCCTGATGATCAAGCGTGGACTTCTGGGAGCGCCGGCGTATGCACGACGCTCACTTTTAGCGATCGCTTGGGGCAGGGTCGTGCGAGGACACCTTCTGGCATCCGCCGGCATGCTGATCTGCCTGGGTGCATTTCTGGTTCTCGGTGCAGTTCGCGGGGCCGAGCTCGTGGCGTGCAGCGCGGGGGTGGGGGTCGCCGTTTGGGTGGCGTGGCTTGGACTGAGGCGAAGAAAGTCCGAGGCGGACGATGAGGCCTCGCGACTGGTGGGGCCGAAAGGACTGTTGGCAGCAGTTATTTGGCGCGGGCGAGCAAGCAGTAATCGGGATGTGCGCACTGCAGGCGATCACCGCCGCGCACCGAGAAGGCAGGAATGACCCATTGGGGCGCAGCCGGTAGCAACCGCGCCCCAATTTAGTCAGATCTCCGGCTCAGCCAGGCGGGCTTTAATGCAGAACTCCTGCGCAAACTTGAGGTTCTCGCGGGCACCTTCGCTGTCGCCGAAGCACTCTTGGTCGATGACGTGGCCAGAGATGGGGTCCAGCGCGGAGACTGACGCGAGGTTCAGGACGTTCCAGCCAACCACGTGGTCGAAATTGATGGCTTCGACGTCATCCCGCTTGTAGGTCAGCAGAAGGATCGGCTTCTCGAATTCTCGACCGTACTTGTCGACCAGTTGCTCAACCATCTGCACGGCGACCGTTTCATAGGGCAGGTTGCCCAAGTCCTTCCGCGCGCGCTCGAGGACGTCCTTGGTCTTGTTGCCACCCGAAAAGATCGAATCCTGCCGGATCGCCACGGTGATCCGTTTCGTATCGGCGGCGAGCGGGGTAACCGAAATCACCTTGTCCATCTTCTCGATCTTCGCGTACGGCGAAGGGGCCGCGTTGGGAGCTGAAGGCTTGTCGCCGGTGGCGTGGTTCTCACCCTTGTCGATAAAGGCGCCGAGCACGACCAGGCCGAACACGACGCCCGCGAGGCCTTGGCCAAACTTCTTGCTTATCCCTGCCATGCACTTTCCTTGCTTCAGTGAGGCGCAGGTGCGCGCCATGATTCCGGGGTCGGGCATTTAGCCTGCGGCGCGCGGCGAGGTCAAACCTACATCCTCCACGGACACCTTGATGGTCATCGGCTGGAAGCACACCTGTGGCTCTTCCTGATGGCACCCTTGGACGGTGACCGAGATGTCGCCCGCGGCTCGGTCTGTGAGTGGGATGGCCATCGTGAACGTGTCCAGGTACTCCTCGGACTGGTTGCCCAGGCCGTCGTCGACGAGCTGGCCAGCCGGGAGCTCGGCGGGGCCGCGCACGCTTCCGGCACCGCCATCGCGGATGTGGATCCGCTCGCGATATACCGCATAGCCTGGCTCGACATCCCAGGTCACGTACAGCTTGTCACCGACGCGTGTTGTGTTGGCAACGCGGAAGGCTTCAGTGGCTTCGAGCAGCTCGCCGGCACGCGACATGGCTGGAGAGAGGAGGGCGGAAAGAAGCGCAATGCCGAGAAAGCGATACATCTCAGCCGACTCCAGCCATTTGCTCGCAGAATTCGTCCCAAGCAGTCTCCACCGCCTGGTCGCATCGGTCTTCCAGGATGTTCTTCAGAGTGGAGGCATCATTTGCGGCGTCGACCGGGTCGCGTGTGATAGCCGCACGCAGTGCGTCCTTGAGCCAGTTGGAAGCACCCGGGTCGGCGAGGACAGACTCGATGGTCGGATTGCTCATGTGGATTCGTCTCCGTGGATGGTCAGGAGACGATAGGTAAGAGGAGCAACGGATGGGGCGTAAAACGGAGCGATCGTGGCTGGGGGTTTCGGGTTCCGGCTCAATCCAATGGAGAAGGCCCGCTGATTCGGAGCAGACGCCCGTAGGTGGACGGCACTGATTATGTGGGCAACCGCGCTCGTGTGGGGCGCGCCGCCCGCGCCTGATGCCTGACTTGGCGGAGCTTGCGCCGCTGGGGCGTATCGCCTTTAAGAGACTCCGGATCGGTGTCCGCAAAATAGCGATCACACGGCACACATTTGGCTTGAATATCCCTGCTCCCCCAGAACGACTTCTTGCAGCCAGGGCATTGGTATTTCCGGCGGCGCCCGGTGAGCGTGGGCTCCGTGTACTCGACAGCATTTTGGATGGCGGCGTAGGCGGGGTCAGGCAGATTCGGCTTGGGGAGTTGCTGTGGCGGAGCTTCGGTCGCGCCTTTCGCGTCAGCGCTCGAAGCGGCACCCAGGCGTGCGACCAAATGCTGCGCTCGCGCTTGCTCTGACGTCGCGTCATAAGGAACCGCGGGCGCGATTCGATCCACCCAGGCGAACGTAAAGCCCTCGGCCAGCAGCTGGCGGCAGGCGATGTCGAGGGGGCCACCGTCCTCGATGATGTGGCCGACACGGTTCCCTGTCTCTTTTCCATCAGGTAGGCCATCCACGCGCGCGCAACAGGCCGACCCTTTTGAGTACGGCGGCAAGTTCGCGGTTGTGATAGCTGGAGCGACTTTTCCGCCGCCCATACTCGCCGTGCGCAAGCTTGCACATGGCATGGACCAAGCTGGCCAGCGATTCGGTCAGGGTGCGAAGTGCAAGATACTGAGGGTTCACCGCGATCGCATGCGACTCGCGCCGCGAAACATGGAGATATTGGCGCTCGCGATAGCACGCAAAGCTCGCGCTGTCGCGCTGGTAGGACAACACGATGTTCGCCGGCAGCGTGCCGCCAAACAAAGTGTTGTTGAAGTAGCGATACGCGTACTGTAGGTCGTGGCTTACTTCGTCGGTGGGCGAGGCTGTGGCAGGCGGGACATTTCTGCTTGTACAAGCAGAAATGTCCGTTCCCACAAAGAACTCGGGGACATTCGCTTTCACGCGCGTAACGCCTCCGCCATGCTTACGGCGTCGAGCTCGCGAGCGCGGCCGTGTTGCCGTTGGTGAGGATCAGCACGTCCACCTGTGCTGACGGCCAGGCCGAGTAGAGTTGGGGATCGTTCGGCTTTCGCGTTCCCGTGGCGACGTCAATCGCTTCTACCCCGATCCCCCCCTTAGGATTGGACCAGAGTCGGTAGGCTTCAGGCGTCATGCCTGCGTCATCGCCGACGATGACGCCGTAATGTCTGGTTGCAACCTGAAGCGTCCAGCGCCCAAATCCCGCGCCTTGGTGGGTCGGTTCTGTGAACTGCCGAATGCCTTGCTTGTAAGCAACGCCGGCGATGGCAAAGTCGCGGCACACGAGGAAGCTGTGGCCTTCGTTCGCCGAGGGGCCGGCGTAGAAAATGTCATGGGGCTGGCCCTCGACGAGGAACGAGTATTTCCAGATGGCCATACTGCGCTGGGGGTTGTAGTCGATCTGGACCGCCTCTAGAGCGGCGATCCGTTGAATCCATGCCGTCATCTGTGCTGACGTGAGTGGGTTAATTAGCTGGATGATCATCGCGAGGTCCGTGTGCGCGGTGGTTGGTAGGTGGGTGTGCTGCGACCTAAGCCGCAAGAGGCACGCGGCCGGCCTTGATCGCCGCCCAGCCCAGAAAAGTGGCGGCGCCGATGACGACGACAAACTTGCCGAAGGTCAACCAGTCGTGCCGACCACGTTGTTTGTCCTCCGACGCGCGGTGTCGTTCGTCGTTGCGTTCGATCCGGTCCGCGGCGTCCCGTCGTTCCTCGGCCGTGTTGGCATGGTGGTACGTGTGGGCGAATGTGTCGTGTGTGGCATCGGCACGCTTCGCCGCACCTTCGGTGTGGGCATGGCGGGTATCGGCGGCCGCGCGCTCCACCGAGTCGATGATGTTCGCGGTTGCAGCGGCGGCGCTGGTGCGTTCCCCGGCCTGCGGTTTCTGTGTGCGCTTTGCCCCGGTGCACGCGGCCGTGTCGCTGCGGCGGGCGGTCGCGTCAGCGTGTTTGCTGCGCGTGGAGGCAGCGCCCTGGCGCAGGTGTTCGCGCACGTCTTCCAACTGTTCGTGGTAACTGCGTTGCTGCCGGCTCATGGCTTGTCTCCGCGCGTGCGCTTTCGTTTGGTGGTGGTAGAGGGTGTCTGCTGCGGAGGTGTTTGCCGCAGCGCGGCGATTTCGCCTTCCAGGCGAGCGATGTGCTGCCTTGCTTCCTGGAGTTGTCCTGTGAGTGGGCGCAAGGCGACGCATTCCTTCTCGCGTGCGCTGAGCCGTTCTTCGATGGCGCCCCACTGCCGGGCATCTCGATCGCGCTGCTCCGTGAGGCGCGTGACGGCAGAGGTTTGATCGGCCAGTTGGGTGTCCAGGCGGGAGGCCTTGGTCACGGCCGCTTCCTGCTCACGTCGTGCGGTGGCCAGCTCTGCGAGGGCGGCGTCCTTATCAACCAGAAGCTCCTCGCTACGTTCCTGCGCGGCGGCGAGCTTCGCGGCGAGATCGTCGTTTGCCTTTTCGGCGGCCTCCTTGGCTTTGTTGGCCTTCGCCAGTGCGTCGATAGCCGAGGCCAACTCGGCACTCAGTTGCTTCTGAGCGAGCTCGTGAGCGGCAATAGCCTCCAGGTCGGCCGCGTGCAACTGTGCTGCTTTCGTCAGATCCTCCCGATCCTGCGCACGCTGCTGATCTGCCGCCTGCTGCGCCTGGCGGAGGCCGCCGGCTTCGTTCTGCAGACGCTCGTTGGCTTCCTTGGCCTCGCGCAACTCCTGCTGGAGCGTGGTCAGATGGCGTTCCCGTTCTTCCTGCGCGTTGGCCGCAGCCGCCTGCTCCTGCGCAAAGGCGTCGCGGGCCTCCTGCAGTTGGTTACGCTCGGCGTCGAGTGCCTGCTGCTGCTCTTCGAGCGCTCGCTGGCCTGTCTCCGTGGCGGCGCCTTTGAGCGCTTGCCAGGCATCCCAGAAGCCTTTGTGGACCTCAGGGGGCTTGGCGCGGCGCGCGGGCGACAGGCGTCCCATCGCCTCCGCGATCTTCGGGTATACCGCGTTCGGTGAGCCGCGGCCCTGTGTGACGGCGTGCACCAGTTTGAGGCTGGGCACCTGTCCGAGGTCTAGCGCCGCCTCAACGATCACGTCGATGTCGGCCTGGCTGATCGGCCCCGCATCGGGGTCCCGGGCTTCGACGTAGCGGGTCCGGATGCGCTCAACGGCCTCTTCCTGAGCGATGCGTTCCTGCAGCGGTTGATAACTGGCGCGGGATGTCCCCGCGAACGCCACCAGCATGGCGTCCAGGTCGGCGGGGTCGCCCCCGTGGCGCAACGCGGTGGGCAAATCGAACTCAGCGTCGGTAAGCAGGAGTCCTTGCGCCTCCCCGAAGTTCAAGGGGTTCGTGGACTGGGGGAAGGCGCCCAGGGCCACCTTAGCGGTCCGCAGGTGAAATGCGCTTCGTGCTGGGGTTCGCCCCGGCAGGTAGGTCAGCCGCGCCGGCGAGAGCACGAGTGTCCGAGTCGCGCTGGACAGCGCCATCGCGTGGTCCGTCGGCTTGGTGGGGTCCGCGGTGCGCCGGCCCGCGTTGCGAATCGGCGAGATCTGCGAGCTGAGCTGCATTGTCTCGATCGGTACGCGCGCGAACCCGCCCGGGGTGTTGGCGTCGCGGAACCAGGCCACGCAGCGTCCCGTGGCGATCAGCTGCTCCACGGTCTGTCGCAAGCTCGGCAGGGTCTCCCACGACAGCTCTTTCCCGGCGACGTGCGCCGACGTGGCAGCCGTAACGGCGGCGTTCCAGCGTTCAGTCGAGGGGTTGGAGGAACTGGCCACGGCGATTCTCGGCAGGTGCGTGGGCGCCGTTATACCGCATTTTGCCAGTTTGGAACAATACATAAAGAAGGCTACATAGAGCATAGCCTTAATATCGTCGGATGGGCAATAATTCCATTTATTAACCAATGCGACTAGGCTTGCAGGATTGCAAAATGGGCCGGACCGGCGTAGCCTCAAGTTCGGCAAATCGCGCCCTTGGAGAACGCTATGACCGTCCACGTCGCTCATGCCCCCGTGAATGTGGTGAAGCTGGGCCTGCGCCTCGACGCCGCGCATCGCCGCGTGACCTCGTCCGTGGGGCGCGTCTCGCTGGGCGAGCTGGATCTGAAGCGCGGCTCCAACGAGCGCGCCGTCGCGCCGGGACTCGCGTTCTATCTGATGGCCCCGTTGGGCGCCCGCGAGGAAGACATTCCGGAAGATGCGATCAGCTTGATCAAGGCGACGGTGGCGCAGGTGTTCCGTCGGAGCACGGTGGCCGCCGAGACCCTCAAGCGGCTGTGGTCGGGCACCAACCAGTTTGAGAACGCGTGGGCGCTGCTCGAGGCGCAGGATCACACCTTTGCGGTCCGTCCCGCGCGGACGGGTCTCAGTCGCGAGTACTTAACCAAAGCCTTCCGGGTCCACGATCACGCGCTCTTTGATGCTGCGCACTCGGGCGCGCTCGATCTGGACGAGCCGATCCGCCTGCTGGTGGAGCTCTCGCCCAAGCGCGGCGGTGGCGACGACACCGAGTGGGCCAGCCTGGTCGAGCGTCTGACCGCCACGACGCCGGCGCCAGCCGCCGAGGCCGAGGAGGCCCCTGCCCCGCGTTCCCCCAAGGAACGCATTTTGGCCGAGCACTGCCTCTCGGCAGCCGAGGTGGCCCGCCGCCTCAATGCCCGCGCCGAGGACGCGACGTCGTGGGCCAGCCGCAAGCGCCGTGCCGATGAACTGTTCGGCGTCTGGTCGGCGCGCGACCGCACGTACGTGCACCCGGACTTCCAGTGTGCCGACGGGCTGACCGACGCGCATCGCAAGGCGTTGTTCCAGACCCTACGGACGCGCATCGGTTGGGCCGACACGAACGAGCAGGACAAGGGCGGCTGGAAGCGTGCGTACTGGCTCTATCAGCCCAACACCGCGCTGTCTCAGGCGGCGTTGGCCGCGCCCGGGATCGACATGAGCGATCCGGTCACCGGGGCGTTGACGTTGAACTTCCTGAGCGATCAGCCGCGCACACCGGCGGAGGTGTTCGGGGAAGCGCCCGACGCGGTGATCGCCTTGGCCAAGGACTTGGCACCGGCCGAGGTCGCCCGTGACTGACGTCATCACGAAGTGGCCGTTCCAGACCCAAAGCATTCGAGCAGGCGACGTCGTGGCGCACACCTATCGTGCAGTCTTCGATGCGCGGTCGCCGAACCCGTTCTGCGACACGCGTTACGCCCTCATGGGCCCGCCGGGCCAGCCAAACCTGCGCCCGGCGTATTACGTGGCGACCGGCCACCGCGGCGCCCTGTGGGAGATCATTCTGCGCACCGTGTCGCCGAACGCCGATAACCAGGTGTCGGTGCCAGCGGCCCTCTATGCGGGCCGCCGCCTGGTGCGCTTGCGCGCCAAGCGCGACATTGAGGCCGTGATCCGCGTGGACCGTCCCCATCGACTGCGCTTCGTGGACGCGGACACGCCCGAGGACATGGCCTGGGAGATGGCCTGCACCCACAGTGTGCACGCGATCTCCCACGGCATGGCCGCCGGGGTCGAGCGCTTCCTGACGCAACTGCGCTTCCAACACGCGGCCCTGGGCTGGCGTTCGAAGCAGTACCCGGACGATCTGGTCTATGTGCTGTACGCCCCGCCCTTCGACCCGGACGACTGGGAAATCATCGAAGACATCGACCTCACGAGTGCCGCCGGCATCGCCCTGATCAAGGATGCCGTCGAAGCGCCCGGCTATCAGTGGGAGGACGAGCCCGCGCCGGATCCGGACATCGATCCATGAACGAACTGCTTGTGGTCGACAGCTTGCAGGACCTTCAGGAGGTGGCGGCGGTCGCGTCGACCGCGTTCGAGCCGGTCGTCGCGGTGCCGTCGGCGCCGGCGCTGCTGGAGCGTTTGCGCGCCTGGGAGGCCGACTTTCTCGCCGGCCAAGCCCGCGCCACCGTGGCTGCCGTCCGCGCGGACTGGCAACAGTACATCGAGTGGTGCGAGGCCCAGCACCGCACGCCGTTGCCGGCGGACGTGGATCAGCTGGCCGCGTTCATCAACAACGCGCTGATTCGCGGGCGCAAGCTTTCAACGCTCAAGCGCTACGTCTACACCGTGGGGCTGATCCACGAGGCGGCCGGATTGGCCAGTCCGGCCAAGGATGCTCGCTGGAAACGCAAGTGGGGGGCGATCAGGAAAACGCTCGTTGAACGAACCGGCGCTGACGGCGAACCCGACAACGGCAATTTGACCCGACAGGCCGGCGAGCTGCTGACGGACGACATCGCGAAGATCCTGGCCACGCTTGGCGAACATCCTCGCGACTTGCGTGATGCCGCCATGCTCGCCTTGGCGTCCGACACGCTCGCGCGCGAGTCCGAACTGGTGGGTGTCCGCGTCGAACATCTGCATCAGAATCGAGCCAAGCGCAGCTGGTCGTTGTGGCTACCGCGCAGCAAGAGCAATCAAACCGGCGAGCGAAAGGACTACCGGCACGTCTCGGAGGAGACCATCGCCCGCGTGCGCGCCTGGCAGGCGGCGGCGGGCATCGAGACGGGACTGCTGTTCCTCCCGGTGGGTGGTCGCCCAAAGCGACGGGTGCAGGCGGCCGTTGCTGAGGGTCGGGAGCCGCCCATCGTCGCGCTGGGCGCCAAAGAAGTGGCACGCATTTTCCGCCGGCGCGCCGTTCAGGCGGGACTGGCGCACGCGTGGAGCATCTCTGGCCACTCGACGCGGGTGGGCACCGCGAACGACTTGATCAACGGCGGCGCCACCATTGCGCAGATCATGGATGCGGGCGGATGGCGGAGCGCAGAGATGGTCGCGATCTACACGCGGCGCTCGCAGGCGGGCGCGAATGCGGTGGCGGAGCTGCGCGCTAAGCAGCGCGCGGCCGGCGGTCGCAAGGAGACCGAATGAACGGTTCCCATCGCGGCCGGAGTGCCACGGAATGAGTACGGCGGTCTGGTCCCAGCACCTGGCGTCCTTGGACGACGACGCGTTCGAAGAGTGGCTGTGCCTGTACTTCCAGGAACTGTATGGCTTGCCCCTTCCGCCCCAGCGGAATGGCCGCTCGGGGCAGGCGCAGGCCGGTGTCGATGTGTTTTTTCGCACGCCGGCCGGCGAATGGATCGGTGTCCAGGCCAAGGCCTACACCCGCACCAAGCTCACGCCGGCGAAGTTCGACGTGGAGGTTACGGCGGCACACGCGTTTACGCCGCCGCTCACCCACTACATCGTCTGCACCCTCAACGATCGGGATGCGGTCGTCCAGGCCCACGCGCGTGCCGCGACGATCCACGAGCGCGCGAACGTCACGGTGCTCGCGCGCCAGGACCTCGCAGAAGAGACAGCGCGACGACCGAAGTTGGCTCAGGGCGTCCTCGCGCACCTGTCGCCGGGGTATCTGGACGCGCTGCATCAGGCGTTCACGTTTCGGCCCGGCCAAGCACTGGCCACCAGTGCACCCGATGTCGGCCCAGCTAGCAGTGATGTGGCGCTGCGCGCCATCGGCTCATGGACCGACGCGGGCGATCCGCAGCGCACGCTGGACGAGCTGTCGCGCTACACCGGGTCTGCGGACCGTAGCGAGCGGTTGCTCGTGGAAGTGCGCGCTCGCTTTGCGCTGGGGCAGTTCGACACGGTCATCGAGACGGTGCGCGGCGAGTTGCTGGTCCCGTCGCCGAACGCGTCGGTAATTGCCTTTGGCGCGCATGCTGCCCAGCTCTCGGGCGACGCGGCCTTGGCCGACGCGTGGTTAACCCGGGCGCTGGCAGCGACCACCGCCGCCACGAAGCCACAGGTGGTGGGTTCGTACGTGCGCGTGCATGCGCTTCGCGAGGACGCGTCGTTTGCAACGCTCGAGGCCTTCGCGACCGAGGTGCTGGGGGACCCCCTGCCGATCGCCCTGGCGTTGGCGGACGCCGCGTTCCAGTTCGGTGAGCTGGAGGCCGCCATCACCTGGTACAGCCGAGCCAGGAGCCGCCAACCGGACTGGCCGCCGGGCGCGCGCGCCAATGAACTGGGGGCGCGGCTGTGGCAGCTCATCCGCGCGGAAGAGTCCGGCGCCACGGTCACCGACGCGTTGCGCGGATGCGCGGCGCAGCTGGAGGTGCTGCTGGCCGATCCTGCCATCCAAAGCCCGGGGCTACGGCTGCCGATGCTGGTGAACCTGGGTCACGCCAAGCGCGCCCTCGGCGAGTTCGCGCCCGCCGCGGCGGCCTGGGAAGAAGCGCTCGCGTATCCCGACGCGCCGGCCTCGCTGTGGCTCTACCGTTGCGCCTTGTCGGCCATCGAAGGCGTACCCCTGCCGCCCGAGGCGTTGATCGGACGCTGGACCGACAACCACCGAGCGGCCCTCATTCTGGCCAGCGCCTTCACACTGCAAGGCGATCCGGCGCGCGCCACCACGCTCATCGATCGCGTGTTTGCCGATCCCGCCGCGACCGCCGAGGAAGTGATCCTCGCGCACGTCGAGCGCATACGCGTCGCATCGGCCGGTCACGACAGTCGTGTCACGCCGGCGCACGTGGACACCATGCTCGGGCTCGTGAACCGGGAGGAGCCGTCGCTGCCACTGTTTGCCTGGCTGGTCGGCAACTTCGCAGCGGCCGGCCCCGAACAGGGTGAGGCGGTGCGCAGGGCCGTCACGGAGCTCGCGCCGCTCCTGCCGATCGATGGCACCCAACGCCTCGCCCTCGCCGAAGACCTCGTTCGCGCCGACCTCGACGAGGCGGCCATCGGCTGGCTGCCTGACATCGAGCAGGAGGCCTGGCCCGAGCGCGGACCGGTGGCGCAGCCGACCGGTGCGCTGGTCCTCCTTCGCATCTTCTCCAAGACCTTTCGGTGGGCGGATGCTCGCCAGCTGGCCGACCAACTTCAGGTCCAGTTCCCAGACGACGCCCACATATTGCTGCACTGTGCCCAGGCGTTTCGTCGAGCGGGAGACCGGATGGGTGCCTATCACCTGCTTACGGCCGCGGTGAGCCGCGGTGTGCATGACGGTTCCCTGATTGGTACCTGGGCACACCTTGCCGTGAGTTTGGGCCGCCGGCGCGCCGCGCATCGATTGCTCAGTAGCCTGCAGATTGCGCCACGCAGTCCGCAGGAATACGGACTGCTGCTCCGGGCGCGGGCTGTGCTGGGTATCCACGATGATGTCGGGTTGACGCTCAGCCCAGCGATGCAGGTCACCCCGGAAACCGCCGGGGAGGTGTTCACGAGTGGGTTGCTGGGGCGCGTCGCGCGGCCTGCGCGCGTCGCCTTTGGGCGGATCGCGCACGTCGTCATTACCCAGAACGGAGGCGAACGGTTCAACGAGCATGTGCTGTTGTTGGAAGATCCCGGCGACGGCCTGCCTGGGACGCGAGCGCTGGACAGCCGGCATTTCGCTTGGGTCACCGAGCTGCTCGGCGCCCTGCCCGGGGAAATCCGGACGCTGAGCGCCGCACCTTTTGCGGGCGCGCAGGCGTCCATCGTCGATGTCGTCGGAGCGGATCGCTGGGGCGTGCTGCAGGCCGCGCAAATGGTGCACCTGCTGCCGCCGGCGACCACTGGCGTGGAGACGCTCAGTGCCGATATCGAGGCGCTGCGCGAGCGACTGTCACGGCAAGCCACGTCCCATCGTCAGGCGCGACACGGCGCGCTCACTCATGCAGCCGAGCGCGGATCCGGTATCGCGCTGATCGCGAAGGCGACGGGCGTCAGCCCGCGAGCGCTGCTCCGTAAGAATGCGCCGTGGGTGCCAACGGGGCATTCGGGTTCCCCGGAGGACATCAATGCCGACGACCAAGCGCTAGTCGACAGCGGTCGGCTCGTCGTCGATCCCATCAGCCTGCTGCTGCTGGTCGATATCGGCGCGGAGTCGTTGCTAGGAGCATTACCCACCAAACCCGTCATGACGCCGCAAGCTGTGTGGCAGCTGTTTGACTGGTGGTACGAGCATGAACGCCACCAGCGTGGCACGCGGGCGCATGTCGCCATGTTGGATGACGGGCGCATGGCCTGGATGTCCCTCACGGCGAGCGAGCGGCGGGAGACGCGCGCGTACTGGCTGCGCGTGCAGCACGCCGTAGCGAACTACATCGAACAGGTCGAGGCGCCCCCTCTGTCCAACCTCGAGCTGAAGCGCTGCGCAGGGATGCTGGGGAGTCCCGTGATCAGCGGAATCGCCCTGGCGGCAGCAAAAGGGTGGGCGTATCTGACCGAAGAGGCAATGATTCGCGCGGTCGCGATCCATATTGGTCAGGCCAAGGTGTGCAGCGTGCACCGGGTGATGGTGGCAGGCTCCACGCTCGGTTGGTGGCCCGAATCGCGAGCGCTGGCTTGGCTGGCCATGCTGATGCGGCACGGCTGGAGCTGGATCAGCTTTCCGATTTCGATGCTTGAGAGCGCGTGCAAGCTGCCCAATGGGGAGCGCGGCGATATCCCCAACTTGCTGTTGAGCAGGATCAAGATGAGCCACCCGGCGGCCGGGATTCAGGCGATCTTTGGGTTGTTGCGAATGCTGGACCGCGGCAAGTTGCCGAACGTGGCACAAGGACGCCTTCGCAACCATGCCATCGACTGTCTGCCTTACGGCACCGATCCGGTGAAGCGGTGGTCCGTGGCGCGGCGCTTCGCGAGCCAGCACCCCCAGGGGATCCACAAGGCAACCAGGCGACGGATCGAAAGGTGGGCAGCGACTGGTCGCGCCGCCGGATAGCCCGAGTGGGTGTCACCTTGATTTAGGTGCAAATAGTGACACTTGGTCGATCGTCGTATCTTTCTGATTTTACGAAGAAAAGCTACTGGTAACTCAGGTTAAGTCTTTTTAAATCAATGAGTTGCTGCCACCCATTTTCAGGGCCTCAATTCGAGCTGATCGGCAGTCGTTCGCGATGATTTTGCTGCAAATAGTGACACTTCAGCCTTGGCCTGCGTGGTCAGCGGGAGGAACGCCCACGGGGTCGCGCTGACTTTGTGCCCTGCTTGGCCGTTCCAGGACGCTTGGTCTTCGTTGCCTGCCCTTGAGCCCGAAGGAGGGTCGGCAGGGATTCGGCCGGAAACCGGCAATTCCGCCTGTAACCGCTTGATAGCCCCGGCCGTTGGCTGCTTACGTTTCCGCTGGAGGAAGCGTGCCCGTGAGCGCGATCCACGCGGAGCGCGTGTAATGCTCCATTTCCTCGCCACTAGCCAAGCGATCGAGCAGCAATTTCATATCGTGCAGGTCGGAGCTGGGCTGCATGGGGCCATGACGGTGCTCGATGGCCAGCACCGCGATTGCGAGTGCCCGCTTCACCAAATGCAGGTCGCGCAATTCAAGGGTGGCCATGCCGTCTCTCCCTTTGCGAATTTCGTACTGTGGTACGTAACGCCGTATTACGTAACGCCGTGCAGGCCGCATTCAGTGGCGTAAGCCGGATTCTAAGGCGGGATAATGTTGAGTTATCCCGCCTTACGGGCGAATGCCTTACTGGGAGTTACTTTCGCGCGGTACAAACTAGGCCAGTTTTCAATGGATAAAAGAAACAGCAACTCAACGTGTTACAGCGTCATTGGCCTAAATGTGTGATTTCGCCCTGGAACTAGGCCACTGTAGGCCGCAGCCGAGATACGTGTAATTTTGCCAAGTAGAATCCGAAATCACACGTAAAAACAGCTTGTTGGCAGATAAATTGCCGGTTTCCGGCCGAATCCCTGCCGACCCTCTGTAACAATCCGAGCGCGCGACTAGACCGGATCCTCGCCGAAGGCCTCCTCCCTAACGTCCAGACCTAGGACGCCCCTGAAATGGGTGAACGCCAGTCGCCCGAGGGACCAGGCGTGACGTTCAGGCAGCGAAATGTGGGTCGTGGGCGACCAAGGGTATGCCGCGGCCGAGCCACTGGCCTTGTAGCGGTGGCGAATGGCGCACTGTTCCCTGCCCTCGCTGTCCGGTTCGAACCACGCCTGGTATTCCCGGGAGACGCCGTCTGCTTCAAAACAACCTTCTATGCTCTTGCGCATACCTCAAAACCTCTCGTGTGCGATGTCGATGGGTGACCGAGTTTTGGGCACCGAAATGAAATTAGACGAACGCGAACCCACAAGCTGAACGGCCATGACCACTCCAACAATTCTCTATATCGTCGGCAACGGCTTCGACCTGCATCACAGGCTGCCTACCGCCTTCAGCGACTTCCGAGACGACGTCCGAAGGCGAGCGCCAAAGGTCGCGGACTTAGTCGGCCAGTGGCTACCAAATGCTGGTGACGACTGGAGCAGCCTAGAGAGCGCGCTCGGGGATTTCGATGACGACCTTCTGATTCAAGACGCGTCAATGTATCTGCAGAGCTACGGTGCCGAAGACTGGTCGGATGCATCGCACTTTGCGTTTCAAGAAGCCATCGAGGCGGTCGTCGAGCCACTATCAAGCGAGCTCAGTGAGCTCTTTCGAATCTGGGTTGAGGCAGTCCCCGCATTGACCTGGGAGGCTGCCGAAGCTTCCCGCATCCCGCTCGCACCCGATGCTGCGTTCCTATCCTTCAACTACACCCCGACGCTGGCAACGGCATACGACATCCCGACCGACCGGGTATGGCACGTCCACGGGCGCGTCGGGACTGGGGCGCCGTTGATTTTGGGGCATGGATACAAGCGGCGACCACTGCGTACGCTCCCTATTGGCGACGAGGAAGATCCTATCGGCGACCCTCGAGAGGCCCAGGGCTTCGAGATTATCGACGACTACTTTCGGAGCACGTTCAAACCCGCTGACTCCATCATTGCGGGTCGCCCGGACTTCTTCTCACGTCTGGCCATGGTCCGGGAGGTTTGGGTGCTCGGGCACGCGATTGGGGAAGTGGACTGGGCGTATTACCGCGCGATCATTGAGATGCTGCCGCCAAACGCCATCTGGCATGCGAGCTACTATTGGGAGAAACCAGAGGAGGAAGCCGAGCGCGTGGACGCTCTGACCCGTCTGGGCATCGGTTGGGACCGGATCAAGACCTTCACGCTCCGGGACCTTGCACTGTCTGCTCCCCGTCCCGAATAGGAATGGTCGCCAAACCCATCACTGAACGGATCGACTCCCTCCGACTACCACTCGACGCCACGAAAGGACTCGATCTCGATTGGCGAAAGCTGGCCATCAGCCAATCCCCGGCGGGAGAGGAACTCATAGCGAGAGGGCCAGACTGAACTGAAGGCGGCAATTAACCCGGCCATGCGAGTCCCGCGTTCTTTGCTGGTCCAGCGCGTGAAGATAGCTCCAAGGGGATCGAGCATCCGTCCTTCTACGACGTCTTGAGTCCAATTTGATACTTCTTGCTTGATGCCCTCAGATCGTCCCTTGAAGGCGTCGTCGAGGGCCCCCTCCACTACGGCTTCCAGGCTGTACGTGATCGCCTGCACCGCTTTGCCATGGGTCACGAAGGCCAGTGATTGTCGAAGGACAAAGGACTGCCACAACAGGACCGGCCACAGAATGTCCACGCCATATTTCGGGCCGACTTCGGGCGCGAACTCTGGTGGCTTGATAGTTTTGCGTTGGCGCTCGTACGCTTTCCGGACGTCATAGGCGAGGCCGAGGAATGGACCCTCCTTGTCCTTGAGGAGCGGAGATTTTTCGTTGATCTCGTGAACGGTGTCGTGTAGTGCCCGCAAGCTGTCGTAGTCACCGAGCAGGACGATTCCTTCGCGGCTCTTGAGCAGTTGGTACTGAAGCATTGTCGGAACTCCGTTGTCCACCAAGCGCAGGGTCAGGCTATGGCCCGCTCAGAACTAGATCTTCGCGGCCGCGCCTGCTCACTCCAAATCACCGACGGCTACGTCCCTTCCTTGAGCAGGCGAGGATTTGCTTGACTGCTGCTGCGAAACTTTAGGATTCCTGGTCACCCTTCTTCGGAACCAACTCGGCCTGATAGACCGCGTCGATTGGATCGTCGAGGATCGCCATCATGGCTTTGAGGTTCTTCGGATCGGGGTTCAACCATGCGTCGATGTTCTCAGGTCTGATCGGAATGACGCATCTATCGTGTCCTGCGTAGGAGACCTCTGGCGGCGGATCACGCGTAATTGCGGCAACTCCATAGAAGGGCGCCTCTGTCGGACCTTCGGGGACCACGTAGCGCCAGATGCACGCGAGGAACATATCCTGCGCCGACTCAGGTGAGAACACGATCTCGATCTTCCGTGGACTCTCGCCGGGTGCGAGCGCCCGGTGTTCGAAATCATTCCGCTTCACGCTTTCATAGAACCGGCTAGCGAGAATAACTCCATGGCCGACGCCGAAGATGCCGCGCCAGACTGTGCGCAAGCTATTCTTGCGTGCGTTGTAGCACCCAGGCTTGTCCTTTTCATCTTGCAACGTAAAGCCCAACGGGCGAGCGCGATAGCGCATGGGAGCCACGACGCGCTGCCCGGTTTCCGGGTCCCGAATCATCACGGGGGTGTAGTGACCTGGCCAGATGCGCGTCCAACCATCATTCGCCGCGTGGACGCCAAGCTCTGCTTTCTGCGCTTCGAGGTCAGCGATAGCGTTTCGCGCCGAGAGCTTGTCCTTCTCCGCGGTCTTCGACCACTTTTTGGCAAGCCTAGCCTCCGCGTCCAGAAGCTTCTCGGTGGCCTTGCCGATCTTCTGCTCCAGCACCAGATCGACGTCGCGATACGCATGAAGGACGGCGTTATGGACCTCTAGCTCCTGATCATTCTGGGGATTGTCAAATGCCGTTCGGACGGCCATTGGCACGACCTTGTGAAAGTCCCCTTCTTTACCTCTCGACCAGAACACTTTGACGTAGGCAGCGAGGTCAAGTCGGCCGCCGTAGCGCTCATACTTTCGATAATCTCCAACCACCTGCGCCGAGTAGCACACTGTCAGTTCTCCTGTCCGACATTTTGAATGCGCTGGCCTGCAAGAATGTGATCAAGCGCTCCGCGCACCCGAGCGTCGTCCTTCGGGTCCAGGCCATCGAGCAATGCGTCCGCTCGCGATGCAAACGCTGGCCAGAAATCTGCGGGATCGGGGTGCTGACGTGCGAGGCGTCCAGCTTGGAGGTGCAGCCGGAATATGCGGTCTTCGAGGCTCAGCGGCGACTTTCGCATCTCATTAGCTTACCCCTTCCCTTGGCCGGAAACAGGTGCCGGCTTCCCGGCGTTGGGGCAAGATTGGCCGACAGCCCGACGGAACCTCAGGAAGTGAGTCGCCAACTGGACTTGACCGTCCCGCTACCAGACGCCTTAAACGAGCAATTGCTCTCGCTCTACGAAGAGATGATGTGGCTTGCGGCCCGCCCTGGCATCACCGCGTCCATGGCCCGCGCCTGGTACACGCATATCGTGTCGACAAAGCTGGCCAGAAAGATCCGCTCTTCACAGGCGAGGTCTCCATGGCCGCTATCTCGGACCCGAGCCAAAGGCTGACGCTTGAGCACTTCAAGCGCCTGCAGACGCGCCTCACATCATTGGTGGAGAACGATGTTCGCAACGGGCCGAACCCCGTCGCATTCGTCTCGTTGCTCCGCGATCTTGAGCAGGTCCGCATCACCACTGTTCAGGAGAACTACTCAGCGATGAAGTCGGATGGCGACTATGCAGTTGCCGGTATCGAGCTGGTCCTTTGGGACGACATTCCGCTCGATGTACGACAGGTGTTGTGGAAGCGGGTGTTGAATGGCAAGGTCACGAATTACGCGGCATACGCTATGGCAGGAGCCGGCGTGCGCAGTACGGTCAAAGGAGCTGACGCGTGAAAGGTACGATGAAAGAGAAGCCCAAGAAGGGCAAAAAGCTGCCCATATCTAGCAGATGTCCGCAGTGCCAGGCGGCCCTGCTCGCTACGCCACACACGATTCGTGCGCACTTCGTGGAGGTGCACGGCC
Source organism: Dyella sp. ASV24 (assembly GCF_016428905.1). Taxonomy (GTDB): domain Bacteria; phylum Pseudomonadota; class Gammaproteobacteria; order Xanthomonadales; family Rhodanobacteraceae; genus Dyella. Next base: position 54,091 of record NZ_JAELTQ010000013.1, read on the forward strand.
GACCGCCGACGCACGCCGAAGCACATCAGGTGCGCAATTATAGGCCCCAGCAGCAGGTGCGTCTCTACGGACCTAGTTATCGCGGCCACCCTGTCGAGGTTGGTGGTGGCCTGCCATCGCTAGGTCGTCGGAAGTAGAGCGAGGCGCGGCCGTGCTCCGTTAACCCGGCTCCCTGGCCCACCTCCTCGCCAGCGCGATCATATTGGCCGCAGTTCGATAGTCGGATGGGGTGCAAGGGGTTATCAGCGTCCGCTTCTTGCCGTTGGGGAACAGCGTGAGGAACTTGAGGTGACTCTTTCCAGTCCGGCCGACGTAGTTGCAGGTAATGCCTTCCTTGGCCAGGGCGTCGATGGCCCTGCGGATCTCGGCAGGTATGGTCGAAGCGGCCACGTCACATGCCTGCGGCCTTGAAGCGCGTTGCCATGGCCGTGTACTTGCGTGCCTCGTCAAGAAGAAAGCGAATATCGGCGTACTTCTCTCGCGTCTTGTGGGCGCGATTTGTCGGCCTGATCCTCAGCTCTTCGACCTGCTTTCTGCATTCCTCGGCCTTCGCTTCCGCCCACGCCTGCTTGGTCGGGTACCACGTTCCTTTCGCCATTGAGACGCCCTCGATTTTTGCGATCTCAATCAGGGTGGGTCACGATGGAGGAGGGTAAAAATGAAGCTGCGTTCTGCAGACGCACGAGGAGCACGCATTGAGCACGCGCGGGGTATCCAGGGTTGCAGGCCAATGGTTCACTGATGCTGGCGAGCTCCTGGCCGCCGGCGTCGCGCTTGGGGACGCCCCGAGCAGGGCCAAGGCGCGGCTGGCCAAGGGAATCACCGAAGAGTGGGCACTGATCCGGCACCTGAGCGCCCTCGCTGTGAGTCATCGGCTCGCCTTTCCTGTCGTGGCGCGGGCGGGGGAAAGACCCGACTTCATCGTTCAAACGGGCACCCATGAAACGGGCCTGGAGGTGACGCAGGCCGTGGACGCCAGCTATTCCCGCTTCTTAAGCGTTGCCGCCCGGGCCGGCCTTTTGCACGTGCCGGATGCGGTCGACTTCCTGTCGCTGCCAAACGCGTCGGCGATGTCGACGCACGACATGGAAATGCTCGCTGCCCGCCTCAAGGAACATTTACCCGCTACTCGGTGGCCACGGCAGGAGGACCGCCCTGAGGCCGCGCTGCGCGATTGGTTGGCGCTGATCTGTGACGCCATCTCGCGGAAGATCGAGCGATACACGCGCACGCCGCTGACGATCGACCGCTGCGACCTGCTGATCTACGACAACACGGGCCGCACTGTGGACTTGAAGCGAGGGATCGAAATGCTCGGCGCATCGCTGCCAGCGGCGCAATCGTTCCAGCGAATCTACGTTCTCAGCGAGGCGGTGTTGCTCGAATTGGACGCGGCCAAGCCTCACACTTCTCCGCTGACGCACCCTGTGCCAATCGAACTCCTGGTGTGAGTATCGGTGCTTGAGACCTGCGAACTCTAATCTCGGGCGAAGTTCAGCAGCAGAGACAAGGAATGGGCAAGCCGAAACGAGTACCTGGCGACTGGGTCGTTGTGATCTGGGACGGCGAGAACCCGAGTGAAGTGGCGCGACGGGCGTTGTGGCCAGACGCGGATATCCGGGCTGGCCAGGTGCGCAGTGGTAGCGCGAAGCGAGTGACTGTCGAGGCTTCCGAGGCGTGGGAGCGAGCGATGCGCGGGCGTTAGCCAGCGCCCTCCCCCATTTCCTCCCAGCCGCTTCTATCTCATGCAGCGGAGCCGGGCGCCGTGCTCGTTGGGAGACACAGCGCCCTCATTTCTCAGAAGCGCCAGGTGGCGCCCACGCGAAGGTACTGATCGGTCATGTGGCCGCCAAATTGGCCGCCATAGGTGCCTTCGATGGTAACAGCTGGCGTCAGGTCGATACCGACACCGCCGGATACCACTGCAGCGTTCTGTGCGACGGGCGCGCCCGAAACGTTGAATGCGTCGCCGCCCGTGGTGAAGCGCGCGTTGGCCACCGGGGTGATGTCGCCAGATGCATGCTGCCAGCCAACGTTGATGGTTCCGCGGACTCCGCCCCGCTCATCGAGGGTGAACATCCCACGTGCGCCGAGCGTGCTGATGGTGAGCGCAGCGTCGTTCCCCGATACGTTGAGCGCGGCGACGGAGCCCTGCTCGTGGACGTCATCAGTGCTGATACGGTCGTAGGCGACGGTGAGGAATGGCGCAATGGTGTCGCGATCAAACGTGAACTCGTAGCTGGCGTCGATGAATGCCTGGGCCGTGTGGGTGTTGTAGCGGCTATTGGCCGTGTCGTTGATCGCGCCGAAGTTCACTGTGCGTGCGGCATTGACTTTCTGCCAGCCGTAGACTGCGCCACCCTGGACGCGCACGGCGCCAACCTTGGCGTCGCCGTAGAGACCGGCGTAGGTGTCGACGTGATGTGCCGACGTATTGGGGCTGTCGCTACGAGCCGTGCCTTGGCCCTGACCCAACACGGCACCGATGCGGGCGTTGTTGCCCACGGACAGATCGGCACCGAGGACAAGGCCGCTGCCCTTCGTATCGACGTCGGCGGCATTGCCGTCGCTGCCGTAAGAGCCGGAGCGGCCCCATGCCGAAGTCCACGCATTGAACCCACCCTGGCTGGTCCCTGCATGGCCGTCTGCGCTGGCTACGCCGACCAGATGCGCACCAATGGCGTCGCGGACGTATCGGTCGTTCTCGAGGATTGCCGTACGGGTGCTGGCGTGGATGTCGTCCTGGAGTTGGTCGAAGCCATTGGCGGCGGTGAAGTCGTCGAGGACCACCAGCGCGTCGTAGACGGCGTTGCCGGCACCGAGCGACTTCACGGCGGCTGCGGCCGCCTTGGCGTTGCGGGTGTTGGCGATGGTCGGGAACTTGACTTGGTTTCGCTCCGGGACAAAGCCGAGGCTGCCGGTTCCGTAGTTAACAGCCGGGTTGACGGTCTGCGCGAAAGCGTTGGGCGATGCGATGCCGGCACCAATAGCCAAGGCGCTGGCCAGCGCGAGGGTCAGCACGTGCTTGGTGGGGGAACGACGTTCATCGACGCCGCTGGCGATTGAGTAGCCCGAGATGGCGTGCTCAGAGGCGCCTTGCACACGGCGCTGGCTGTGGTTCCAGACCTTCTTGGAGACAAAGTTCACTTGTTGCTTCTCCCTATCCATTGGGACGGTTTTTGAGGGGTGTGGCGTGTGCTGTTTCGCTACGCAGGGGGCGGGGCGAGAGGGCTTCTTGGCGACATGCGCAAGCCAAGAGGACCGTTATCGACCGAACCGCAAGAACTTGAGGAAGTCGAAGTTCTGCGGCTGCGTTGCGAAACCAATCGTGAGGCACACTTTTCGGGCGCAAAATCGGGCCGCGTTCTGCGCGGCCGGATGGAATTCACCAGGGTGGCAGCCCGGTCGCCTCAGGACGGGATACCGGCGCCTCAGTCAGAAGGTTCTTGCGGGAAAAGTGTGACCGACGCGTTGTTTGGGACGGGCACTCGCCAGTAGGATCAGGCGCATGGATGCGGGGAGAGCAGGATGCGGAACTGGTTCATCGGCCTTTTAGCCATTGCGACAGCGGGGCTCTCAGTCGGTGGGCACGCGTCCGCCGCGGTCGGTATCACCCTCCCCCATGACCCCAACCTGGCCACCCTGACAGCACTGCTGCAGAGCGGCGACGGACAGGTGGATCTCGCCCGGGCCGAGGTCTCCATCGAACGGATGATCGATCCGAGTACCGATCAGGCTGCCACCCTGAAAGAACTGGATGCTTGGGCCGAAAGAGTGCGAGCGCGCTTCCCGATTGGTGCTTCCAATATGGACAAGCTCATTGTCCTGAACACCACGCTCTACCAGTCGGGCCCGTGGAACGACAGCCACCCGTTTGCTTACGACTTCGACGATCCGCTCGGCAACAACATCGAGAACAAACTCCTATCGCGGTACATGAAGACACGGCGCGGGAATTGCGTCTCCATGCCGGTGTTCTTCGTCATCCTCGGACAGAAGCTCGGGCTCGACATGACGCTGGCCACCGCGCCGCTGCATGTGTTCGTGAAGTTCCATCAGGACGATGGGTCATGGCTCAATGTCGAGACAACGAGCGCGGGCACTAAGCGTGATGAGAGCTACATTGCAGAGCACCACATTCAACCCCGCGCGGTACTCACCGGCATCTACCTGAGGCCTCTCAGCCGGCAGGAAAGCGTTGGGGTGATGATCGACACGTTGGAGGAGTTCTATGCGCACCATCGCTCGCCTGAGCATCAGCTCGGCCTGACTGAGTTGGCACTTGGGAACAACCCCAAAGACGTCACCTCCCTTCTCATGCGCGGCAGCGCTTACTACAAGCTGCTGCAATCCCGATATGTGAGCAAGTACCAGCGGTCGGAAGACATTCCCGCCGGCGAACGCGCGGATTATCAGATGCTCAGCAACAACAACCTCGCTCTTTTCGCCAAAGCAGAGCGACTGGGGTGGCGCGAGCCGTCTGCCCAGGACGATGCGGAGTATCTGCAGAAGATCCAGTCCATCAAGGCGACTCAAGGAGGATGAAGATGAAAGTGATGCTCATGGGCCTGTTGGCCCTCGGTCTTGTGGCGACGAGCCACCCGGCGGAGGCGCGCTACTTGCAGTCGGATCCGCTGGGTTTGGCGGGCGGCACGAATACCTATGCTTACGTGCGGAGCAATCCCCTGATCGCCGTGGATCCTCTGGGGCTGCTCGGCTATATCGTGCAGAACGGAAACAATATTCGCATCATTGTGCCCATCGATTTCAAGGGTGGCTCTTACGATGACGCCGCGCGTATGGCGCAGGGTGTGGCCCAGACGTGGACCGGGCAGTTCGGCGACTACAACGTCGAGACCATGGTTCTGGACGCATCGCACATGACTGGCATGGACGTGAACCACATCGACATCGCACCTGGGAAGAGCGATGCCAAGGGCCTCTCTCGCGTTTGCCCGGACATGTCTCACGGCAAGTGGTTCGTGCAGCCCACGCGCATCAACGGATTGGACTATGGTCACGAAGGCGGGCATCTGCTTGGTTTGCCGGATATGCCTGACAGCTTCACGACCATGGACCCCGTCTACACGAACGCCGTTCCGAACGCCGATCTCATCAAGGCCATCCTGACGAGTCCCGTGAATGTCCACCTCCATTGATCGCGTCGCCTTGAGTGCGCTGCTGCTGGTCGCTTCCATGGGCTGCAGCGCGCAGTCCGTCACGTTGAGCCAGGCGTTTGAATTGTGCGCCAAGTCGGTTAAGGGCGTTTCGTATGACGCGCAGACAGGCATCGATGCCGGGGTCATACATGCCGGCAAGGCGGGAGCCAAAGTCACCATCTACGTGGGGCAGCATCCGGATATTCCTCCGGGCATGAATATCCAGCGGGACCGAACACGGTACGTGCCTCGCGACCTGGGACCGACGCTGCAGTACATCGCGCAATCCGCGCGCGCGAACGGTCACGGCACCGTGCGTCTGTACGGCTACGACAGGGCAGTGAACGACCAGATCCTGGTGCTCGTCAGTGCCGATGACGGAGCGGCAAACCTTGCGCTCGTCCGTTCTATCGGTGATTCGCTGATGCGTTGTCCTACGCAGTAGCTGCTTGGCTTTCCGAGCCCGTCATTCTTTTAGGCCAGGGATGATGGACGAATGGGTGCAACGACAGCCCTCCTCTGACCCCGGCCAAATTCGACGCCCCTTTACAACCACGCCCTCATCGAGCTTGAACTTTCTGCCGTCCAAGGACTTGTGAAGTGCCGTCATCTCAGCATCCGCGCAGGGCGCGTTGGAGAATCGCCACTTACCATGGGTGATGCCAAGGGACTGCTGTCGATTGCAGTTCATGCGTACCGTCGAGCGGTTCAAGATGTGGATAGCAATCGCCCCGGCGCGCTTCTTTGTGACGCCGTCAATTGTCAACAGCGCATTTGAAAGGTGAGCAGCGTCTCGTCCCCTGGAAATCGCTGTATGCGCTGCGTCGTAGATTCGATCGAAGTCAGCAGCCTTGATCTCTGGGATCGCTTTCAAGTCGGCCAGCAACTTCTCTTCAATCTCATCGGTGACTTGGGAACTATCGAACTGCACGGTCGGCAGCGATTTGGAGGGCTTTGCTTTTTTGAACAGCCAGCCGAACATGCTCCTCTCCTAATCCTTTCGTAGGCCGTGCGAGATGGCGCCGATGCCGGCGACGCCGAACACCAGAGTCAGGGCCACTTTGCCCCAATCCGTGACGGGCATGTTTCGGGTCGTGTAACTGGTGTCGACAACGACGATCCGGGTCGCTGTCAAACCGCACGCCGTGGCCAGGATCAACGACAAGAGTCCGCCTGCGATCAGAAGCTTGTTTCGTCTGGACATGGGTTCCCCTCCCTTCCGAGCGAAGTATAAGGGTTGTCTTGGAACTGCCGCTCACGAGCGTCAACATAGCGATCGGGCTGCTCGGCGTCCTTCCTATCCTGGCCATCCCCTTGGAATACCCTTGGGCGCATTGCCATCGCTTGGATCGTGGCCGGCTTGCGCCGGCGGCCGCCTCTGTGCGTGCGGTCGCGCGATCAGTGGAAGTCGCGTGACCTTGCGTCCAGCTCGCCGAGCATTTCCGTGTAGTCGAGAAGGCGCGCAGCAATCAGATGGCTGACGCCGTCTTGGTGCTCCCAGCGACCGACCACGCCGAGAAGCTTGGCCTCCAGGTAGACCCGTTTGTGCATCTCTGCCACGTCGCGCCACACGACGACGTTGATGGGGCCGTATTCGTCCTCAAGGGTGATGAAGGTGACGCCGCTCGCCGTTTGTGGCCGTTGGCGCTGGGTGACTAGGCCTGCGGCGCGGACAAAGCTGGCGTTGGGCTTGGCCGCGAGTGCTCGCGAGTCGATGCAGCGCACAGCGCGGAGCTGAGGGCGGATCTGCTGGACCGGATGTGGACCAAGCGTCAGGCCCACGTGCGCGTAGTCGGCAAGCGTGTTCTCGCCTTGGGATGGCGCTGGGATCGACGCGTGTTCCTCCTCGGGGCTTGTGTTGCCGAACAGGGGCAGCTGGGGCTCAACGCCGGCGATTGCCCAGCGAGCGCGGTGTCGGTGGCCAGCGAGGCCTCGAAGCGCGCCGGCGTCGGCCAGCAGGTCGCGATGGCGCGAATCAATCGCTGCGCGTCCACACAGGTCGGCGATTCCACTGAACCCTTGAATGTTCCGGGCGGACACGATTCGCTCCGCCATGTCCTCGCGGAATCCGCGCACTTGGCGAAAGCCAAGCCTGATGGCCAGGCCGCCTGTCGATGCGCGGTCGGGTTCAAGGGTGTTGTCCCACTCACTGTGGCGCACGTCGACTGGGCGAATGACGATGCCGTGCCGCTGTCCGTCCTGCACGAGCTGACTTGGCCCGTAGAAGCCCATCGGCTGCGAGTTGAGCAGCGCGCACAGGAACTCGCCGGGATAGTGGCACTTGAGCCAGCAGGAGACGTAAGCGATGTGCGCAAAGCTGGCAGCGTGGCTTTCGGGAAAGCCATAGCTCCCGAAGCCCTTTATCTTTTCGAAAATGTCGGCAGCGAATTCCTCACTGAAGCCATTGTCGAGCATGCCTTGCGTCAAGCGCTCGCGATGCGCCTCAAGTCCGCCGTGGCGTTTCCACGCCGCCATGGCGCGTCGCAGTTGGTCCGCCTCGCCCGCAGAGTATCCAGCTGCAACCATTGCGAGCTTCATCACCTGCTCTTGGAAGAGTGGCACTCCGAGAGTGCGCTCAAAAACCTCCTTCAGTTCTTCTGACGGGAAGGTAATCTCTTCCTCTCCCCGTCGCCGGCGAAGGTACGGATGAATCATGTCGCCTTGGATTGGGCCCGGCCGCACGATGGCCACCTGAATCACTAGGTCGTAGAAGTTGCGTGGGCGGTGTCGAGGAAGCATGGCCATCTGCGCGCGGCTTTCGATCTGGAAAACGCCGACAGTGTCCGCGCGCTGGATCATCTCGTAGGTAGCATCATCCTGATCCAGAGAGATGGAGGCCATGCTCAGCGAGCGGCCGTGGTGCGCGAGCAAGAGATCCAAGCACTTCTGCACGCACGTCAGCATGCCGAGCGCGAGGCAGTCGACCTTGAGGAGGCCCATCGTGTCGAGATCATCCTTGTCCCACTGGATGATCGTGCGGTCCGGCATGGCTGCGTTCTCCACGGGCACCAGCTGGGAGAGAGGAAGATCCGAGATGACGAAGCCACCCACGTGCTGGGAGAGATGCCGTGGGAAGTCGAGCAGCTCCTGAGTCAGGTACAGAACCCGTCTCATTAGGGGCGTTTCAGGGTCAAAACCGCGCTCGCGCAGCCTGTCGTCCAGGCGCTCTTCACCATCCCACCAGGCGAATGCCTTGGACAGCAGATCAATCTGATCCGTGGGAAGCCCCAGGACGCGCGCGACATCGCGGACGGCTGACTTAGCGCGGTAGCAGATGACCGTGGCAGCGAGTGCGGCGCGATCTCGCCCATACTTGTGGTAGATGTGCTGGAAGACTTCCTCGCGACGCTCGTGCTCGAAGTCGATGTCGATGTCGGGTGGTTCGTTCCTCTCAACACTCATAAAGCGCTCGACCAGCAGGTGGTTGGTCTGTGGATCTACCTCAGTGATCCCCAGAGCGAAGCACACTGCCGAGTTGGCCGCTGAGCCACGGCCTTGGCAGAGGATGCCGCGACTCCGTGCGAAGTCGACGATTTCGTGTACGGTCAGAAAGTAGGGTACGTATTCGAGCTGGGCGATCAGGTCATATTCGTGGTCGATCTGCGCGCGCACCTTTGCGGACATTCCCTCTGGCCACCGGCGCTTTGCGCCCTCCTCCGTGAGCTCCTTCAGCCATGACATCGGCGTATGGCCCTCGGGAACCAACTCCGACGGGTACTGGTACTTGAGCTCCTCGAGGGAGAAGGTGCATTGCTCAGCGACGCTCACCGATTCAGCGATCAGCTCGGGCGGGTACACGTTGGCCAGTGCGTCGCGTCGGCGGAGGTGACGCTCGCCGTTGGGGAACAGGAATGCCCCTGCCTCCGGTACCGTGCAGTGAACGCGAATCGCGGTGAGGACGTCCTGCAGAGCGCGTCGGCGCCGGACGTGCATGTGGACGTCGCCGGCGGCTACGAGGGGAATCTGCAGGGCGTGGCCAGCCTCTCCGAGGGCGCGAAGGCGGCGTGCGTCGTCTGGACCCATGTGGAGCTCAACGGCCAGGCGCAGGCGATCGCCGAAGGTTGCCTTGAGCCATCTCCCCTCTTCTTCATTGATCTCCTGTCCGGGCACCCACAGGGCGATTGTCCCGGGCAATCCGCCGGCGAGGTCATGCCGGTGCAACAGATACTCGCCCTTCTCCGCCGCGCGGCGGCCGCGCGTGATCAGTGCGCAGAGGCCGACGTAGCCCTCTTTCGTTGCGCAGAGCAGGACGACCTTCGGGCCTTCCTCGAGCTGGAACTCAGCGCCGACGATGAGCGCCACACCGGTCTTCCGCGAGGCCTCTAGGGCGCGCACGATGCCGGCAAGGGAGCATTCGTCGGTGATGGCCAGCGCGCGGTAGCCGCATTGTTTCGCGCGCTCGAACAGCTCCAGTGCGCTGGAGGCGCCTCTCTGAAAACTGAAATTCGACAGGCAGTGAAGTTCGGCGTACTCGGGTACCACGGCGCATACACCTTCGACCGAGGTGTCCCGCTGCGGTCTAGGCCGCCCGGCGGGCCGCCGTAAGGTCAGCTTGAGTTTTGGGTCAGGGGGCAAACTCTACCCCCGAGGTGGTCTCACCGCCTGAGATACGCGGCGTTCTTGCCCTATGCTGGGATTGGCTGCGCGTCTGGCGCTGCCCTCGCTTGGCGTCGGTATCTTTGGGCCGCGCTGGCCAAGCACGGCCGTACGACTCGATCAGCGCTTCGTAGTCCGGGCGCTCGCAGAGCGTGCGTGCGGATTCCGGTCGATCTGAACACCCATTCCGGCCAGCGTTGAACACACCGCTGGTGCCGGCGATGTTGTTGAGTGGTGGGTCAGTTGGTAGAAACACTCGAACGCGGCGTTGACACCATAGGCACATGTGCCTATGGTTTGAGTTGTAGGCACGTGTGCCTCTTTCTCAACCACCAGGGTTTGACCTATGACCGCAACTGTTGCTCGCGTAGAAGTGAACGGCATCGAAGTCGGCTCGCTGCCGGTCGATCTATATAACGGCATCGTCCAAGAGGTGCGCAGCGACAAGAGTCTCTATCTCAAAGAACTGCGGACGGCCTTCGTCGCTGTGGGCCGCTTGATCGCTTTTCTGCCGGTGATGATTGTGATGGCGGGAATGGCACTCATCGTGTTTCAGCCCGAGACGGTGGCTGACGCCTTGGCCGCCCTTATGAAAGCGACTCCGCAGCAAATCGCCCATGCCTTGCGCATGGTCGTGATCGTCATGTCGGTCGTTTCTGCGCTGGCTTATGTGCTTGCCTTGGGACTTGTTTCGCTACGCTCGCGGGCCTTTAAGACGAATGGCAGGCAACTTCCAGCGGTGTTTGATCGAGAGATCAATCGGCGCATACGGGCCCTTCTGGAAGTTCCCGCAGAAGGCGATATGACCGTCACCATTGCGCCATCAGCAGCGCACGCGTAGTCCAATGGACAATCGCGAAGCCTTTCAGGCGCTGCTTCACAAACACAGCCTCACCCAAGCAAAAAGTGCGGCGCTCATCTGTGCCTTTACTAGGCGTCCATGCTCGGTACGCACTGTCCGGTCGTGGCTCAATGATCCCGACAAACCCAGTTCTAGGACTTGTCCCGAGTGGGCTGTCACTGCCTTGCAAGAGGCGTTACAAAGCAGCAGCGAGACGCGGTGACAATCTAGTGGAAAAGTTGAAGGGCGGCCCATTCGCGACCGCCCTTCTTGGTTGCCCAGCGTGAGCAATCAATCTATCGGCTGCAACGCACTATTCTTGACCGTGGCCGCGTTCACACCAAGATACGCTCCGTTCTACTTGCGCTTACGGACGACGCGCTTAGCGCCCTTCCGCACCGCTTTCTTCGCGGCTGCCGCGCGCTTCGTGGGTGCCGCCGGCGCGGAGCCGCCATCGATGAGCAGCTTTTCAGCCGTGACGCCGCGGCGCTTCAGCGCCTTCTTGAACCACTCCGGCGCCCTGCCGCGGCCGGACCAGGTGATACTCGGATCCTCGGGGCTACGGTACTTCGGTGCGACCGCCCCGCTCTTCCCCGCGCCCGCTCCGACAACCGCCTTCTTGCCACGGGTTGGATACACGTCGTGGATCGAGAGGTTGTTTGCCTCCAGCAAGGCGTCGATCTTCTGCCTGGCCGCCTTGATGACGGCGGTGCGAGCCGCGCCGAGCTGGGCGCTCGCATTGGCGATGAGGGTTTCCAATTCCTTCGGAGAGAAGTTCTTCAGATCAATTGCCATGTTTGGTCCTGTGTGTGGCTCCCCGGCGTAGTGTAGGCCATTGAGCATCTAGGCCCGGCACGTCGCGAACTCGGTCCAGTCAGGTTTCGCCCACCGGTGGTGCCCAAGGCTCGTCGGTGTCCACGCGATCGCCATCGGTTGCTAGGAGCCAGATCCAGCGGGCGCGGCAGGCCTCCGGTTGGGTGAGCGCCTGGTCGATCATGCGGCGCGGCGCGCGCGGGTCTCGCATCGAGACCTCCTCGTCGAACCTATCCCACGCGTGGTTGTAGTGCTCCCGCATGATGGCGCGTCCCAACGACGCCAGCTCCTCGCTGACCCCGTGCTCAAGGGCGGCACGCTCCCAGTGATCCCATGGGTACTGGCGCGGCGCAAGGCTGGCCATCGAATAGATGTCCAGCTCGGCTCCCTTGGGCGCGCGACCGATGGGCACGGGGAAAGCGTTCGGCATGTTGCCGGAGCGCAGTAGCGTCAAGAGTTCGGTCCATCCACCGTAGCCGAGCAAGCGGGTGTTCTCGAAGGCGACGCGATCAAGGGCTTCATTGAGCGGAATGCCCTGGGCCTTGGCCAAAGCCTTGGCGTCCTGCCGGGCACGCGCCACGGAGCGCCCAGAGGGAAATACGAGAGAGTCGTCAGAGGACTTCACGGCGATGATTCCATGAGCTGCAGAGCCCGCCATCCGCAGCCACGGCAACCCGTTTGGCTGAGAAGAAATCTGCTGGCCGTGAAGGGGCCTTCGCCCAGTGGCGGGCGATTGCAGGGCCGCAGACAGCCCTGCGACCACTATAGCAGGGCGGGACTATCTCTGGCTTTGGTCCGGTCCCGCTACCGCTTGCGCCGTGGGTGGGTCCGGCGTGTCCTTGCTTCTACGATGCCGATAGTAGAGGTAACCAGCCACAACCGTTGCCACGGAACAGATCACGATCGCTGCAGCCACGAACAGCCCTTTGACAGGGTTGTTCCCGTAGTAGGCGACCAGTGTGGCTATAGCCGTTAGGTAGTAAGCGACGAAAGTGGGGATAGTCCGAGTGCTGTTCCTCGCGACTAGCAGTCCGATCATGTTGACCAGAGCCAGCGCGCCTCCTACGAATAGAAAATGTTCGGCAGTGCAGATCGCCCGGCTCGCGGCGGGCTCGACCACATCAGGTTGCGCAGCATAGATCGCAGTCGCGGCGCTAAAAGTGAGGCAGAACTGGGCGCCCACCCCGCCGATGTCAATCAGGATGTCCAGCTTCTCTCGCTTGGTCAGCCTTGTGCCCATTCCCTGGTCCTCTTCGTTCTATCGGTGGCCCTATGCTGCCCTATCGGCCCGGACTTCAGCGTCTTGAGCCTGGCCCCGTTTGCCTTGGAGGGCAAAGTCCTTTGTGCTACTTCTATGGATGGCCGTCTGTCGCCTGCCGCGCTCGCCCCTAAGGGATGGTGAAGACAGATATCTGAGTCCTGACACTCTTCCACGGTGCAGAGATCGACAACGCGAGCCGCTCGATTGGATGCCTTGCCGAGGAAATTGCTATGTCAACGAAGGACTCTCAGAAGGCGCGGGTGCGTCGGCTACAAAAGCACGTTCGTGATGTGCACGGCCTCAACCTGACGTTGTCGGCTTCGTACGAGGCGCTTGCGGTAATAGAAGGATTTCGCGATTGGAATACTTACTCGGCCCACCTGCGAGCCGCGAGCGGGGGCGGGCCACTGTCAGAGGGCGTGGTCACTGTTGCGGACACGCGAGTAGCACGCTTGCCGCTGATCGGAACCACACAGGTCGGAGCGACGAAGCTCGCCATGATGCCAGTCGAGGATCGGATCACTATTCTCACGGGTGACGGTGTTCGCGTATTCCCTGAACCCGACCGATCAGAGCCGCGGAGCTCCTTTGACTTGCGCACTTCATCCAGCCGAAGAGCCGGTATGTCGGTGCTGGCCAACGTGCTCGATTTCGACGGCGCGACGGCACCGGAGCATGAATAGTTCAGCGGGCCGCAGGCGGTTGGAAGCAGCGTTGGCGGGACATCACGGGACAAGCTTCAGGAAGACAGCAATGCCTTTTGCATCACAATTCTCTCGCTTTGCCCCGGCGATTGCCGCCTTACCGGCGCGCTTCGAAAGCGCTCCAACACTGCCCACCGTGCTCCGCATGGCGAGTGATGAGAGGGACGCTGTGTATTACGCTCCCTTTGACCACGTGGTGGCCACTGCGCGACTGGTGCTTGTCGGCATAACCCCGGGCAAGGAGCAGGCTGATGTGGCCATCGCCACGGCGCGCAGCGCGCTCCTGCGCGGGCAGTCGGAGGCAGAGGCCTGCGAGATCGCAAAGTCGACAGCAAGCTTCGCCGGCGCCACGCGGGCCAACCTGATCAAGCTGCTTGACCACGTCGGCCTGGCCGAGCGGATGGGCATCGAGTCGACGAGCGTCCTTTGGACGACGCGTACGGACCTCGTGCACTTCACGTCCTCGCTCCGGTACCCGGTTTTCCGGAACGGCGAGAACTTCGGTGGCTCTGGGATCACGCGATCGCCGCTGCTCAGGGCAGAGATCGAGCGTTGGTTCGCGACTGAGTGCCGTGGGCTGACGCGCGCCCTGTTCTTGCCATTGGGCGCTGCCGCGATGGAGGCCTGCGAATTCATGGCGCGCGCTGGCCACCTGCGTCAGGAACAGATCCTGTCCGGACTGCCGCACCCCGCGGGCTCGAACGGAGAAAGGATCGCGTACTTCCTGCGCCGAAAGGCGAAGGAAGACCTGTCGAAGAAGACGAACGCGGAAGTGATAGATCGCGGCCGCGACGAAGTGCTGCGCCACGTGGCGGCATGGCGCGGGTGACCGAGGCGATCAGTCGCGCTTGAGCTGTCCGAGGAAGGACTCGAGGTGCTTGCGGTCGTCGGTCGTCCACGTGTCCCGCTGCAGAGCTTCCCGAAGAAGCTCGCGCAGCAGGGCCGCCGTGGGTGGTGTTACCGTTGCTCGGCGGCCGCCATTTGCCGTTTGCCGCGCGCGGTATAAGGCAGCCCTCGTTCTGTCTGACATGGGCGCGGTCCGTTGGGCCTTCCCGCCGCCCGTGTCGACACTCGTACCTGCAGGCCCGTTAGGACCCGAGGGATCGTGCGGTGCCTGATCGGTGACGGACACCACGGAATAGGGCTCAGGCGTTGTCATGGCGTAGACGCCACCACGACCAGCGTGCCAACAGGATGACGGTGGTGTGATAGACGAAGGCCCAACACGGCAGCGTTAGCGCAGTCACGACCAGGGCGCTGATCGCTCCAACGGCCGCAGAGTTCCCTTCGAGACTTCCCTTAGGGAAGCCCAGCGTGAGCGCGAGAGCTACGAGGATGCCAGCCACCGTCACTGGCACCGTGCGCTTGACCAATCCGCGCAGCTCCCTGACATGAGCAGACGCCTGCTCTTTGAGTGGGCGCACCGCGACGCAGTAAAGAAGAACTACAGCTAGTGCGAAGGGAAGCACGTCACCCACCGTGAGCGGCGATAGCAACATGTCACCAAGATAGGCCAGCGCAAAGCCAATGACGAACACCAGCACCGACGCAGTGGCGAGATGGGCTCGGCCAAATCTGATGGAGCGGAACGCGGGTTCAGTGGTCGGTTGGGTCATCATGGTTTCCTGGCATTCTGCAGTAGTGATTGCACGGCAGGATCTCGCGTCGCGCAGTACACCACGGCCTTAGCCGGCGTACACGGGATGGCGTGGTCACCGACCACAAGCTGCAGGTCATGCACTCCACCATTGCCGTCGATATTGCCGTGAAGCGTGACCGCAGCACGGAGGTACTCTGGCCGGGCCGGGTTGAACAGCACCATGCCAAGCCCGACGAACATCGCGATGCCAGCAACGCAGAGCGAAAGCCCCTTGACGTTTCGCATCAGGCTTGCGCCTTGCGCGACGCAAGGTATTCCATAGCGCTCGCAACGCGGCCTCCCATCGTCTTGCGAAGCCGCACGGTCACGAGGGTTGCGCTGAGCAGCCCAATGAGCCACAGGAGCGCAGAGGACGAGGCAGCACTCAGGCGATCGCGCGTGCGCTGAACCTGAGCGAGTTTCGCGGTGGCCATCAAGGATTTCGCTTCCTTGAATGCGCTGCGCTCCATGATGATGAGACGCGACGCGTCGACCCCGGATACGCCTGACACCCTGCCCGGCCAGGCGGAAAGCACACCTTTGAGAGCCCCGTTGCGCGACAGGTACGCGACCTGCGCAGCGACGTAACGGCCAGCGTCGGTGCTGGCCTCTTTCGGATGATCCTTCAGCCACGCTTGCCATTCAGCCGGATTCTCGGGAACTGACACAGCTGCCGCCGATCCGTGGTCACCACCGTCCCTGGCGAACACGGCACCGAGGAGCTGCGGGCCGAAGAACATCGCGAATGCGAGGGCACCTGCGGAAATCAGAGGGGCCAGTGTTCCTCGGACGAAGGCCAGGGCGATGCCACACGTGAGCGCGAGCGTCGCCAGGACCAGCGGGACCGGCCCGTTGAACACTAGGGACGCCACGGAGTCGAACGGGCTTCCGCCGAGAACGCTCGCGGTACTTGCCGATTCTCGCGCGGCCTCGACAATGCTCGACGGGACGTCGATTGAGCTAAACGACGCGGACGGGCCCGCGAAGTACTGCCAGATGGCCATGATGCCCAACGAGACCAAGACGCCGACGGTCCCTCCGGAGAGGAGCCTGGAAAGGAGCTTCACTTTCCTGTGGCGCTCGGAGAGCTGGATGGCGTCGTTGGCGATGTCGCCGGCCATGTCGATGAGCGCGGACTTGCCAGTTTTGCCTGAAGAGATAACGGGATTGAGCCGAGATACGTGTAATTTTGATAAGTAGAATGCCAATTCATTTTATAGATCAATAACTTGCCGGTCTTTTAGTGAGTTCGCCGCCCTTCCGTCAGGCGGCCAAAGCCAGGTCGCCCTC
>NZ_JAELTQ010000140.1 GCF_016428905.1 Dyella sp. ASV24
AATCAACCGGAGCCCTGCATGGCAGTTTCGTCAACTAGCGTGCTGCGCCCTCGCGGCCTCAGCGTCGAGCAGCTCGGAGCCAACCGCGCCAAGGTGGTGGTGGAGCCGCTCGAGCGTGGTTTTGGCCACACCCTGGGCAACGCGCTGCGCCGCGTGCTGCTCTCCTCGATTCCTGGCTCTGCCATCGTCGAGGTTGAAATTGATGGCGTGCTGCACGAATACACCACGCTCGAAGGTCTGCAGGAGGACGTGATCGAAGTCCTGCTGAACCTCAAGGACGTGGCGATTCGCCAGCATTCGGGTGACGAAGTCACCCTGACCTTGTCCAAGAAGGGCAAGGGCGTAGTCACCGCCGGCGATATCGCCGTCGATCACTCGGTGGAAATCATCAACCCCGAGCATGTGATCTGCCACCTTACCAAGGACATCGCCCTCAACATGCGCCTGAAGGTGCGTCGCGGCGTCGGCTACCAGCCGGCCAGCGCGCGCCAGCATCCGGATGATGAGGCTCGTCCGATTGGCCGCCTGCAGCTCGACGCGTCCTTCGCGCCGGTCCTGCGTGTTGCCTACGAAGTTGACGCCGCTCGCGTCGAGCAGCGCACCAACCTCGACAAGCTCGTGCTGGACATCGAAACCAATGGCACCATCGGTGCGGAAGATGCGGTTCGCAAGGCCGCTGAAATCCTCAACGACCAGTTGTCGGTGTTCGGTGACTTCTCGCGTCGCGAGAGCGCTACGGACAAGGCGGAGAAGGGCGGTTTCGATCCGCTGCTGCTCCGTCCGATCGACGACCTGGAGCTGACCGTTCGTTCGGCCAACTGCCTCAAGGCCGAGAGCATCTACTACATCGGCGATCTCGTGCAGAAGACCGAAGTGGAGCTGCTCAAGACCCCGAACCTCGGCAAGAAGTCCCTGACCGAAATCAAGGACGTGCTGGGTGGTCGTGGTCTGGCTCTGGGCATGAAGCTCGAGAACTGGCCGCCGCCGGGTCTGTCGCACGGCATGCAGCTGGGCTAATAAGTTTTGGTAGCCGTTCGCGGTTGCCTGTAGTACCGGAAGTTGGCGGGCGCATCCCAAAGATGCGCCCGCCTGTTTCCAAAAGCGGTCTACGAGCCGCGTGATGTTTTTTTTGGGCGGCCGGCTTGGTCGCTTGGTATTGGCAGCCTGACGAGTGCTCATCCCTCGGATTTTGCAGGTGCCTTCAACGGCCACATGAGGCCGTTTGCTCAATAAGAGCCCGTTTCAAGAAGGGCTTCATCAGCGGGAAACCGCGGGAAGTCGGACATAACCGCCGACTTTTCATAACAACAGACATAGAGAGTAATAGCCATGCGCCACCAGAAATCCGGTCGCAAGCTCAATCGCACGAGCAGCCATCGCGAAGCCATGTTCAAGAACATGGCGGCGTCGCTGATCAAGCACGAGCTGATCCGTACCACCCTGCCCAAGGCGAAGGAACTCCGTCGCGTTGCCGAGCCGCTCATCACGCTCGCCAAGACCGATGGCGTTGCCAATCGTCGCCTTGCTTTCGCGCGTCTGCGCGACAAGGAAGCCGTGGGCAAGCTGTTCATCGAGCTGGGCCCCCGCTATCGCGAGCGTCCCGGCGGCTACCTGCGCATTCTCAAGGCAGGCTTCCGCGTCGGTGACAATGCCCCGATGGCCTACGTCGAGCTGGTTGATCGCCCGCGCGCCGAGCCGTCGGCCGAGTAATCGGTAGCGACACGTGTTTTGCGAAACCCCGGCAGGGCAACTTGCCGGGGTTTTTGTTTGTCCTATGCTCGCCCTATCTCTCCGAGTCCCGGGCCAGGCAAGGTTTGCCGTGAAATTGGTCGTTCATCGTCGCATCGCGGGTCGTCCAGACGAGCTATTTGCCTTGTCTCAGGACTACGGGCGTCGGCTCGAGTGGGATAGTTTTCTGCAGGACGCTTATTTGCTCCACGGTGCTGGGCAAGCGGCGGTAGGCGTCGAGTCCTACTGCAAGAGCAAGGGCGGAAGTGTCATGGTGTCGCGGTATGTTTCGTACCGACCGCCTCACGTGGCGGCAGTCACTATGACGCAAGGGCCTGGCTTGCTGCGCTCCTTCAGCGGAACCTGGGAGTTCCACGCGGTGCCGGATGGTGGCACGGATGTGCGCTTCGTCTACAACTTCAGGCTTCGTCCGGCCTGGCTGCGCCCCCTGCTGGAGCCGCTGGTGGCGCGCGTCTTTCGCTCCCAGATGCAGAGACGTCTGGCCGCCTTTCAGCGCTGGTCGGAAGGCGGTGCTATGCACGTCAGAGGTCAGGGCTGACAGGGGGCAGGCAAGCGGGTAATGTCCCGGTCTCGCAACGCAACAAAGTCACGCCATGAATCCTTTCCGCTGGTCGTATCGCGCTACCTATCTCGCTGGTTTCGTCGTCTGCGTGGCGCTCTTGGGCTATGCGCTGTATGCCGAACACGTGCTCAACATGATTCCGTGTCCGCTGTGCATCTTCCAGCGCATCGCGTTCATGGTGATGGGTGTGTTCTTCCTGCTGGGCGGCCTGCATGCGCCGCGTGGTGGCGCTCGCTGGATCTATACAGGTGGCGTGTTGCTTGGTGCGCTAGGCGGCATCGTTACGGCGGGTCGTCACCTATGGCTGCAGACCTTGCCGGAGGATCAGATTCCCGCCTGCGGTCCGAACCTTGGCTACATGATGGATGCGTTCCCGTTCGCCAAAGTGCTGAAGATGGTGTTCACCGGCTCGGGTGAGTGCGCCAAGATCGAGCCGGTATTCGGACTGCCGATGCCAGCATGGACGCTGCTCTGGTATCTGCTGTTGGTCTTTCTGGCTGTTTATGCCGCTAAGCGCAAGCGCGCCTGAGCGAGGCAAAACCCATGTCACACGCCAAGACTATGACGTCCCCACCCTCGTACGGCAGCGAAGACTGGTCGCCGCGCAGCTGGCAGGCACGTCAGGCGCTGCAGCAGCCGTTGTATGAAGATGCAGCAGAGCTTGGCCGCGCCACCGACAAATTGGCCACGCTGCCGCCGCTGGTGACCTCCTGGGAGGTGCTGGCGTTGAAGCAGGCGCTGGGTGAGGCGCAAGAGGGCAAGCGCTTCCTGTTACAGGGCGGTGATTGCGCAGAGAGCTTCGCGGACTGCACTAGTCCCATCATCTCCAATCGCCTCAAAGTGCTGTTGCAGATGAGCCTCGTGTTGGTGCACGGGCTCAAGAAGCCGGTGCTGCGGGTGGGGCGCTTTGCTGGCCAGTACGCCAAGCCGCGCTCGACCGATACCGAGACACGTGATGGCCTGACGCTACCGAGTTTCCGCGGAGATCTGGTCAATAGCCCCGAGTTCACTCCCGAAGCGCGCCGTGCGGACCCACAGCGGCTGATTCAGGCGCATGCCCATTCGGCGCTTACGATGAACTTCGTGCGTGCGTTGATCGATGGTGGATTTGCCGACCTGCATCACCCTGAGTACTGGGATCTCGCCTGGGTCGAACATTCGCCGCTGGCTGCCGAGTACCGTCGCATGGTGACGTCTATCGGCGATTCACTGCGCTTTATGGAGACATTGGCGGGCCCGATCGCGGGGTTCTCGCGAGTGGACTTCTTCACTTCCCACGAGGCGCTGTTGCTGCATTACGAGCAGGCGTTGACTCGTCAGGTACCTCGCCACCAAGGCTGGTTCAACCTGTCGACACATTTTCCCTGGATCGGCATGCGTACGGCAGCGCTGGATGGCGCCCACGTGGAATATTTCCGAGGCATTCGCAACCCGATCGCCGTAAAGGTGGGGCCGTCGGTGACGGCGGAGCAGCTGCTGCCACTTATTGACGCGTTGAATCCCGAGGAAGAGCCCGGCCGTTTGACGCTGATCCACCGTATGGGCAACGCGTCGATCAGTCGGGCACTACCGCCCTTGCTCGATGCGGTGAAGCGCGAGGGGCGGCGGGTGTTGTGGGTAGCCGACCCCATGCACGGCAACACTGAAACGACCTCCAACGGCTACAAGACGCGTCGTTTCGACAATATCCGGGGCGAGCTGGACCAGGCATTCGATATCCATGCGGCGGCCGGCACGCGCCTGGGTGGTGTGCATTTGGAGCTCACGGGCGAAGACGTCACCGAGTGCATGGGCGGTGCCCGCGACCTCAGTGAGACCGACCTAGACCGAGCCTACAAGTCGATGGTGGATCCGCGGCTCAACTACGAGCAGTCGCTCGAGCTGGCCATGCTGATCGTGCGCAAGTCCGCCGGCTCCCGAGATCGTTAGGCACCAGAACACCCTGGGCCGTAACGCATCGGTCTCGTCGGCCTCCTTTTTGCTTAACTGGCAAGAAGGTGTGCCGGCTGGCGCGTCGCAGCAAGTTGCTTAGGCAATTTCCTGCGACAATCGTCGACACACTGTTAGTCGGTGCTGCGGCCTCGCGGGCCCGACCCGACGGGCGGTTTTTTTCGACGGGGGCTTGGCGTTACTCGATGGTCACAGTAGCGAACGGGAGCGGTTCCGCAAGGAGGCTCGAAAGGGTTCCAGCGGCACTTCGACAACTCGGAGTTGTGCTCGCCTATGCCGCGGGCTACGCCCTATTGAGAGAAGTTTCCGTTTCGCATTGGAACCTTGTGGCGGGACTGCGCGTGTTGTGCCTGCTACTCGTGCCCTATCGCTACTGGTTCGCGATGGGCATTGGGGAGAGCATTCCGCTCGCTTGCCTTGGTTGGTCCTATCACGACCGTTTTGGGATGCTTTGGGCAGAGTTGGTCACGGTGCCTCCGATCCTCTTGAGCGCCCCAGTGCTTGCCTGGTTTCGCCTGCGCTCACCGGTGCTCAAGGATGGAGCAGTAAACGTGACCACGCTCATGGGCAGCATCATGACCGCAGGCGTTGTCAGCGCCTTGGTCAACACGGGTACGTATGCCGTGATGACGTTGCCGACGGGCCCGACGATCAACGCGCACATCGTGCTTGAGTACTTTCTTGGCAGCTATCTAGGTGCATTGACGCTGGTCCCGGCGGTGTTTGCGGTGCTGAGCTGGTTGACTCGGACGCAGGCCGGTGCTTGGGTGATCATGAAGCGCGTGGCTATCGATTGCCTTGTTGGCGTGATGCCGCCGTTGGCCGCGTTGGTTTGGTTGGCCTCTGCGTCACATGCCGACGAAGTCGTCGAAGTGGCACGCATGGCCATGTTCCTTCCGGTTGCCTGGATCACCTTGCGTCATGGCTGGCAGGGTGCTGCGATAGGTGGCCTGCTGGCGAGCGTCGCTATTGAGCTGACCATGACCGTGGCGCGGGACCCGGCCGTCATCCAGGCGCAGGCGCTCATTGCTTTTGCGGTATCCAGCCTGATCATGTTGGGTGCCCGGCTCTCGCCCAAGGCTGAGCTGGTCGTGCCGGAGGACGTCCGTGGTGAAGACGAACTGCGCGGCTTCCTCCTTGCACAGCAAGGTCTCTATCAGGAAGAACTGCGCTTGCGCCACGTGGCCGAATCGCTGGATCGCCTTGGTCAGTCCATGCGCGATGGCCAGCGGCGCATGATGGATCGCCTGCGCCCTGTGCTGCCGGCGAACATGGAACAGAGTTACGCCCGTCATATCGATCTGACCCAGTTGGAAATGCAGCGGTTGGCCGACACGCTTCATCCTCGCTCGTGGCGCGAACACGGTCTGGCGGCTACCTTCAGGAATGGTCCGTTGTTGCAGGCTGCGTCTCTGGTCGGCGCCAGCTATCAATGCATATTGACGGGTGATGGGCTCAATCAACTCGCGCCCAGCGTTCACATGATGCTTTATCGCCAGGCGTGCGAAGTGCTGGTCTATATGCTGGCGCGAGAGCCGATGAGGCGCATCCGCGTTCACATCCGAGGCGGCAGCACGCATGGTCGGCGCTGGGTAGTGCTGCGCATGACTGCTGTGCGGGCGGCCTCGGTCATGCGGGGCAAGCCCGTGCCCGAATGGCGGCAACTGGTTTCCCTGTTGGGCACCAACGGACAGGGTATGGCGACGGTGCGCGAGCGTGTACTCGTCTATGGCGGTGTAGTGCACGAGCGCGAGAGTGAGCAGCACTTGGGCGTTACGTTGTTGCTGCACGATGCGTTGCGTGCGGATGCACCTCCGCCGGCCGATGCTTCGTCGGCCAAGCCAGTGTCTGCCTGATTCCGCGACGTCGGCGATAGGCGTGCGCTCGATCGTGCGACAAGATGTCGCCGCGTCCTGCGCTTCCGATTTGACGCCGTAGGTGCGGAGCGCGTGCCTATAATCGAGGCATCGCTGCAGTGCGCCTTGAGCCCTTGGCAGCGCTTTCACGCGTAGATTGGGGAATCATGAAAGGTCTCTCAGCGAAGTGTTCGCGAGCCGGACGTGTGTTGGGTGCATGGGTGGTGTTGGTCGGGATACTGCTGGCCGACAAGGCGAATGCACAAGACGTCGCACACCCCGATATTCCAGACACCCTGCAGCAACGCATTGCTGCATGTACGGCTTGCCATGGCGTACATGGCGAGGGCACGCCTGAAAGCGGCTTTTTTCCGCGTCTTGCTGGCAAGCCCGCTGGTTATCTGGCTCGACAGCTCAAGGACTTCCAGGACGGGCTGCGCAAATACGGGCCGATGGAATACACGGTCAAGCAGCTTAGTCCGGCCTATATGCACGAGATCGCCGAATACTTCGCGGCACAGGATGTGCCCTACGTGCGTTCGCCCGTCCCCAATGTTTCGACACAACTGCGCCAGCGCGGTGAAATGCTGGTGACGCATGGCGACCCCTCGCGACAGATTCCGCCTTGCGCGGCGTGCCACGGTAGTCAGCTCACGGGCGTGCAGCCGAACATCCCCGGTTTGGTCGGTTTGCCATACGACTACATCAGTTCGCAGTTGGGCTCGTGGCGTACGAAAACCCGCAGCACCGTCGCACCGGACTGCATGTCGGAGATCGCCAATCGTCTAAGCGATTCCGATATCACCGCCGTCTCGGCATGGCTTGCGAGTCGTGAGCTGCCGGCTGACATGCATGCACAGGCACCAGACACGGTGACGCCGCCTTTGCATTGCGGGGTGCTGAGCGACAAGGGAGATGGCGCATGAAGCGCATGACCATTGCCGTGATAGTCCTGCTGCTTATTGCCGGCGGTTGGTGGTTGTTTCGTGCTGAAACGCGACAACCGGTGTCGCCCTCTGCCAGCAAAGTCGATGGGGCAACACTCAAGGATCCGGCGCTTATCGCCAAGGGCCACTATCTCGCCATCGTTGGCGACTGCGCGTCATGCCACACGGCACAAGGCGGCGAGCGTTACGCGGGTGGTCGTGTGTTGCCCACGCCGTTTGGGAGTATTCCGTCGCCCAACATCACGCCTGACCATGGCACCGGCCTTGGGGAATGGAGTTTTGAGGATTTCTGGCAGGCCTTGCACAGTGGCAAGGGACGTCATGGTGAATTCCTCTACCCGGTGTTCTCGTATACCTCGTTCACCAAGGTGACGCGTGAGGATGCACTGGCGATCTTCGCCTATCTGCAATCGCTTGCGCCGGTGCGTGCGCCTGCGCAGGCGCCAGAGTTGGAGTTTCCCTACAGTGTTCGAACCAGTCTGAAAGCATGGCGAGCACTATATTTCCGCGAGGGCGAATTCCAGCGCGACGCGTCGAAGTCCGACGCATGGAATCGCGGTGCTTATCTCGTACAGGGGTTGGGTCACTGCAACGAATGTCATGCCGCTCGCGATTCACTGGGCGGGCAGCAGGGCAGCGCATCGCTCGCAGGTGGGCAGATTCCCGCGCAGAACTGGTACGCGCCTGATCTGAGCATGCAGGCCAATGGCGGCCTTGCAGGGTGGAGCGAGCAGGATATTGTCGACCTGCTCAAGACTGGCCAATCGACGCGCGGTACGGCCTTTGGCCCGATGGCGGAAGTGGTTGCAGAGAGCACGCAGCACATGCATGAAGACGACCTGCGCGCTATCGCCACTTACCTCCAGTCGTTGCCACCGCGCCCTGCGGCTGTCGTCGCCACATCCGAACTCGACACACGTGCGATCCTGGCCCAGGGAGCCAAGGTTTACGCGCAGCGTTGCGCGGATTGCCACGGCAAGGACGGCAACGGCGTAGCGGGCATCTATCCACCGCTCAACGGCAATTCCTCAGTCAATGAACCAACAGGCATCAACGCCACGCGCGTCGTGGTGTTGGGTGGCTTTGCACCGGTGACGGAAGGCAACCCCCGCCCGTATTCGATGCCGCCGTTTGCCCAGCAGCTCAGTGATGCCGACGTTGCCGCCGTGGTCAGCTACATCCGGCGGTCGTGGTCGAACAAGGCGTCGATCGTGATGGAGCGTGATGTCGTCAAGTATCGTCACACGCCGATCGATTGATCGGCGTTACGCATGCGCTACGGCGTTGACCGATGAGGCGGGCATGCAGCCCGCCCCGGTCAATGCGGCAGAGATGGCCTGATCGACTGGCGTGTACAGATCGGTGCCGAGAAACGCCTTGAGTTTCCCGTCGTCCAATTGCACGGGCCCGCGCCACAGATAGCGCATCTTGCACAGCTCGCGCAGCGTTTCGTTGAAGGGCGAAGCGAGTTGCGCCAACCACCAGGGGAAACGACTGGCCTTGAGGCTGGCATTGCCTGTGGCTCGGCGCAGCGCGGCCAGCATGGCGTGTCCGTCCAGCCAGTGACCGCCGAAGTGGAAACGCTCGAAGCGAGACAACTCGTTCTCGCGGTCCAGCAGGCGCACCATCACCTCGGCCACGTCTGGCAGATAGGCCCAACTGTGGGCAATCGCGTAGTCGCCGGGGTAGGCCATGCGCGTGATGGGTTTACCTGCTTGCATCAGCCCTTGTGCAAACCAATTGTTGCCGGCGCGCGGGCCAAAGAAATCGCCGCAGCGCAGAACGAGCACACGACCGCCAGCATCCGCCGCTGCCTGCAGGCGGCGTTCCATTTCGGCGCGGATCTCGCCCTTGCGCGTGGCCGGATGTTGCGGCGAGTCCTCGCGCAGGAGGGGGAAGGCGTCCGGGCCGTAGTTGTAGACCGTGCCCGGCAGCACGATGCGTGCGCCACTGGCGCGGGCCGCGGCGATGGTGTTGTCCAGCATGGGCAGCACCAGCCGTTCCCAGCCGCGGTAGCCCGGGGGATTCACCGCGTGGACGATCACGTCGACGCCGACTGCGGCCTCAAGCACATCAGCGCGCTGCATGGCATCACCAATGCGCCAGTCGATCCCTTGCCCCGCACTGGGCGCCTTGCGCACCAGGGCTCGCACCCGCCAGCCACGCCGCAGCAGGGCAAGACAGGTTTCTTGACCTATGCCGCCATTGGCGCCGATCACTAGAGCTGTACGTTGGGTTTGCATGACGGAATCCTCGTTGGGAACAGCACCAGCTTGCGGCGGGTGCGGATAAAAGAAAATTGCCCAATAGCGAAGATCTGCTATACAAATATGCATGGCTGACATCGAACCCGGCTGGGAGCTTTACCGCTCGTTTCTCGCTGTCATGCGGGAGGGCAGCCTGTCCGGTGCTGCCCGCGCACTGGCCATGACTCAGCCGAGCCTTGGCCGCCATATGCGCGAGCTGGAATCTCTGCTGGGCGCTCCGTTGTTTACCCGTACCCCTCAGGGGCTGGTACCTACCGAGCTGGCACGCGAGTTGGAGCCCCATGCCCAGGCGATGGCGTCGGCGTCTGCCGTGCTGCGCCGCGTCGCTTCGGCAGGGCAGGCCGAACTGAGTGGCGCTGTCCGGGTTACCGCGAGCGAGATGATTGGTGCGGAGGTGCTGCCACCGATCCTGACGGAGTTCCGCGAACGGCATCCGGGCATCGTGGTCGAGCTGGTGCTGTCGAATCAGTCGGCCGATCTATTGCGGCGCGATGCTGATATCGCGGTCCGTATGGTCCAGCCCACGCAGGAGGCACTCGTTGCCCGCCATGTGGGGCGGGTGGAGTTGGGCATGTTCGCCCACCGTCGGTATCTGGATGCACACGGATACCCCCAGGCGCTCGACGCGCTCGGCGGCCATGCACTGATCGGCTTCGACACAGAAACGCCCTACATCCGCCGCCTGCGCCCGGAAGGGCTGCCCTACGCACGCGAGCACTTCGCCTTGCGTACAGACAGTGATCTGGCTGCGCTGGCGGCCATACGCGCGGGTTTTGGCATCGGTATCGCCCAGGTAAACCTGGCGCGGCGCGATCCTCTGCTGGTCCGCCTCTTTCCGGCCGAGCTGTCGCTGTCCTTGGAGACGTGGGTGGTCATGCATGAGGACCTGCGCGCCAGCCTGCGCGTACGCCGCCTGTTCGACCATCTGGCGGCGGCATTGGAAGCTTATGCGCGCACTTGAGCCGATGAGCGCACCAGGGTGGCCAGCGCTTGCCAGGGGGCGAGGTCCCAGTGTCCGCGGGCCTGCCCGGACGGCGATGGCAGCACAAACAGCTGTGTCTGCCCAAAGCGTTCCACTTGCGGGCCGTAGTGGGCGACATGCCCCAGTGCGGCGCGTGCCGCGGCCTTGCTGGTGAACGCCAACACCCGTGGAGCAGAGCGTTCGATGCGTTCACGCAGTGCGCCGACATCGAAAGCGTCGCGCGGAAGCTCGTCGTCGTTGCCCATGTGATGCTTGGCCAGATCGGTCAGGCCGATACCCAGCGCGGGTAATAGGGGGAATTCCGCCGGAGCGAACAGCCTAGGGGTGAGCTCCACGGCATGCAGTGCGCGCCAGAACAGGTTCCCTGGGTGCGCGTAATAGGCACCTTCCTCGGCAGAGCGGCGGCCAGCGGCGGTGCCGCAGAACACCAGAGCCAGGCCGGGTTCGAGCAGATCGGGCAGAATGGGGGAGGGCATTGTTGCGCAGCATAGCGAGGCATCTCGTGCCCACCTAATCAAACACTCGCCGGTACACGAAATCCCCTGATTTGCGCGGCAGTTGGCGACGTTACCGATCTTTTGCAAAACAGATACGCGCGCGCATCGACAGTGTGCGCGTCATGCCGCTATAAAGATCGCCCACGCATGGGAGCACCTGGTGAGCGAAGAAATCCTGATCAACGTGACCCCACGCGAGACACGCGTAGGCGTGGTCGAGAACGGCATGTTGCAGGAGGTGCACGTCGAGCGGGCCTCTCGCCGCGGCTACGTAGGCAACGTCTACAAGGGACGCGTGCAGCGGGTGATGCCGGGCATGCAGGCGGTATTTGTCGATATTGGGCTGGAGCGGGCGGCTTTCCTGCACGCCTCGGACATCGTGCGTCCGTCGTTACCGGCCGCCGGTGAGGGTGTGGAGGTGAGTGGCAGCGGTAACGGCCATACACCGTCGATCAGCGAGCTGGTCCACGAAGGGCAAGAAATTGTGGTGCAGGTGGTGAAGGACCCGATTGGCACCAAGGGCGCCCGGCTTTCCACCCATTTATCCATTCCGTCCCGTTACCTGGTATTGCTGCCGCATGCGCGTACGCTGGGTATTTCCGCGCGCATTGAGGAAGAAGCAGAGCGCCAGCGCCTGAAAGAGGTGTTGAACTCGCTGATCGGTGAGACCCCGCTGGGTTACATCGTGCGCACCAATGCGGAAGGCCAGACCGCCGAATCGCTGGCTTTCGACGTCACCTACCTCGGCAAGGTATGGCGTGTGGTGCAGGAGAACATCGTCAAAGCCAAGGTGGGCGAGCGCGTCTACGAGGAACTCTCGCTGCCGCTGCGCAGCCTGCGCGACATGCTCAACGAAGACATCGAGAAAGTGCGCGTGGATTCGCGCGAAACCTTCGAGAAGGTCGTCAAGTTCGTACACAAGTTCATGCCGCAGCTGGACGACCGCGTCGAGCACTATTCAGGCGAGCGGCCGATCTTCGACCTGTACGGCGTGGAGGACGAAATCCAGCGCGCTCTGAAGAAGGAAGTGCCGCTCAAGTCGGGCGGCTACCTCATCGTCGACCAGACCGAAGCGATGACCACCATCGATGTGAATACGGGCGGCTACGTCGGTACGCGGAATCTCGAGGAAACCGTTTATCGGACGAACCTGGAGGCTGCGCAGGCGGCGGCGCGCCAGCTTCGGCTACGCAACCTGGGCGGTATCATCATCATCGACTTCATCGACATGACGGACGAGGAACACCGGCGACAGGTGCTGCGCATGCTCGAAAAGGGCTTGCTGCGCGACCACGCAAAGACCACCGTCTACCCCATGTCAGCGTTGGGGCTGGTGGAGATGACGCGCAAGCGCACCACCGAAAGCCTTGAGCGCCAGCTCTGCGAACCGTGTCCGGCCTGCAGCGGGCGAGGCACGCTCAAGACCGCCGAAACCGTGACCTACGAGATCTTCCGCGAGATCACCCGCGCCGTGCGCCAGTTCAACACCGAAAAATTACTGGTGATGGCCAGCCCGAAAGTGGTGGGCCGCATCCTGGAGGAAGAATCCGTGGCGGTGGCCGAATTGGAAGAGTTCATCTCCAAAAGCATACGCTTTCAGGCTGAGGAGCATTATTCGCAGGAACAGTTCGATGTGGTTCTGCTGTAAGGCGCGGTGGATTCCGTGCAGCGCGTCGTGAGCCAGCCGTGACCATCTGGTTGAAACGCACCCATTTCTGCGCCCGGGCCCTGGCCTGGGTCGCTGGCGTGGCCTTGATTTCGTTGGCCGTGCTGATGGGGCTTGCCCAGGTGCTGCTGCCGCTGCTGGCGCGCCACCCCGAATGGGTCGAGGCGCAACTGTCCGCCAAGCTGCATCGCCCGGTGACCTTCCAGTCGATGGAAGGGCGCTGGCAGCCATCGGGCCCGTTGTTCCTGATGCGTGGAGTGACCATCGGTTCCAACGGCGACGGTGCATCGATCCAGATTCCCGAAGCCGAGCTCAAGTTCGATCCGGGCGGCTGGCTGCTGCCGTCGCGGCATGTGGTGAACCTGCACGCCCGCGGGCTGCAGTTCGACATCAGTCGGGACGCCGATGGCACCTGGCATATCAATGGCGTGGGCCTGGCCGGTGGCGCGGAACGGCAGAAGCCAGGCTTCAGTCAGTTGTCTGTCGGTCTGTCGCTGAGCGATACGCGCCTGGACATCACCGACAATCGCATCAATCGACACTTCACGCTGCTGGCTGACCAGTTGCGCGTGAGCCGGCAGGGCAGTCGCATCCGCGTGGGCGCGCTGTTGCGCCGCGAAGACGCGCCCGGTCAGTTGCGCGGGGCAGGCAATTTCAGCGACGACGGTGCCGATGGAAGGCTCTGGATCAGCGGCAGCAATCTGGATCTGCATGCCATGTCGACGGGTATCGATATGGCCGGCTATACGGCCGACGGCGGCAGCGGCTCCTTTGAGAGCTGGCTCGATTGGCGCGACGCACGCGTGGTGCGAAGCCTGACGCGCTTCCATCTGCGTGACTTGAAGCTGGGCAACCCCGATGGCGCCAGCGCCAGCGCCGATGCGCTTGACGGTTTGGCCGAAGTGGCGATCGGCAAAGACAGCTACACCGTGCGCTGGGCCGCGGATGATGGTGGCGCCGCCGTCGTTGATTTGAAGTCCATGGGAACCGACCAGGCCAGCATCGAGGTGGCGGCACGTCAGTTGCAACTTGCGCCGCTGGTGCCC
>NZ_JAELTQ010000141.1 GCF_016428905.1 Dyella sp. ASV24
ACCGGGCAACGATGGCCGCTGGCTCCAGACGGTGCCGTACGTATCGGCCACCGTGCAGCACACCGACCAAACTACCCTCGACGTGCAGACCGAGAACGGCACGACGACGCTCGCCTTCGGCCAGGACATGGTGGTCGGCACACTGGACGAACAAACCCACAGCGCATTGACGGCATCGCCCGTGGTTTTCGTCGGCTACGGCATCGATGCTCCGGGCGAGCACTGGAACGACTACGCCGATGCCAACGTCAAAGGCAAGACAGTCATCATCCTGGTGAACGACCCGGGCTGGGCCAACCAGGATCCGGCGCTATTCCACGGCCGTGAGTACACCTATTTCGGACGCTGGAACTACAAGTTCGAAGAGGCCGCCCGCGAAGGCGCCACCGCCGCCTTCATCGTGCACGACACGGATGCCGCCGGTTATCCCTGGGACTCGGTGCGCATGAGCTGGAGTGGAGCGCGATTCGATCTCCCCAAGGCCGAGGAAGGCACGCCACGCCTGTCGGTCGCCGGATGGCTGACTACGGATGCCGCACGGCGACTCTTCACGCAGGCGGGCGCCGACTTCGATGCACTCAAACGGCAGGCCGCCCAACGCGGCTTTACGGCCGTACCACTGGAAGCCACGCTAGATACTCGCTTCGACAGCACCATTGCCCATGGTGAGTCGCACAACGTGGTGGCGCGGGTTACTGGCACCCGGCGTCCTGACGAAACCATTGTGTACTCCGCGCACTGGGACCACGTCCCGGCACCGGGCGAACCCGTACACGGCACAGTCGACAACGCCACTGGCATGGCGGGTTTACTGGAGATTGCCGAAGCCTTTGCCCACCGCGCACCGAAGTCGCATCGCTCCATCCTCTTCATCGCCACCACTCTGGACGAGAACGGCCTGATCGGCTCGCGCTATTACGTGCAGCATCCGCTGGCGCCGCTGGCCCACACCGTGGCCGAAATCAATCTGGACATGTTGCCGGTGAACGGCCCCGCCAGCGCGCTGGCCGTCATAGGTTTCGGGCAATCGCAACTCGACGACTACCTGATGGATGCCGCGCACGCGCAGCGCCGACGCGTGACCGCCGACGTCGCGCCGGAAAAAGGTTTTTTCTTTCGCTCCGACCAGCTGAGCTTTGCCCGTGCCGGCGTACCCGTGCTCTATGCGCGCTCTGCAGCGACACAGCCCGACGCGGCGCCCACTGCCGGCGACACCATCGCCGCGCATGGCACGTTCGACCCCGACTGGGATCTCAGTGGGACCGTCGAAGACGTCCGCGCACTGTTCATGGTCGGCAGCCGCCTGTCGATGGAGGACACTTTCCCGCAGTGGAAACCGGGCAGTGACTACCGCCGCCCGGAGAGCATGCAGGGACTCTGACTGCCGTGCCATAGAGCCTGTTCACGGTCTCCGCGTAACCCGCGTTGCTCTTGAGTGGCGGCTAGGCGAGTGTGGGGGCGCAGCGCCTGCTCGGTGAGCAGGTCAAGCCGCGCGCTACCGCCGGATGGCCACTCAGGAACAACCCTTCGGGCCGGGTCTGTTTGCCCGCAGGCCGGCGTCATCACTCAGTCGTGTACGGACGTACACTCCCTCGTTCTTCCTTGTCCTGCGCGCAAACAGCTCCCGGCGCGGGCCACGCGGAGACCGTGAACAGGCTCTTAGCCGATGTAGGGCGAGGGCTGCAGGATCTCGATCCAGTAATCGTCCGGATCACGAATGAAGGCGATGTGCCTCATCCGCCCATCCGTCAATCGCTTCTGGAACGTCACGCCCATCGTCTCGAAGCGGGCGCAGGCTTCTTCCACATCTGGCACCGACACGCACAGGTGGCCAAAGCCACGCGGTTCGGCATTGCCATGGTGGTAATGGAAGGATTCGTCCTGCTCGGTACCGTGGTTATGCGTCAACTCGAGCACGCCGGGCTGCCCCAGCACCCACTGCAGGCGAGCGGCATCATCCTCAGGGATGACACTGCGATCCGGGGCGAGCACCAGGTAGACGATGGTGAACGCGGCCTCCGCGAAGTCCTGACGATGCACCGGGGTGAAACCCAGCACGCGCGTATAGAAATCCAGTGAACGAGCCAGATCCTTCACACGGATCATGGTGTGGTTGAACACGTAGCCGCGGGTGGCGAGTTCTGGCGTCTGGACGCCCGGCATATTGAGCAGGTGGGAAAGCGGCATCAGCTTCGGTTCCGTGAAAACGATTTCTGGAGATGGGGTTTATCCCCCACCAGGCAAGCCTTCCATTGGAATAACAAATCCGGCCATAGAATGTCGCCATGAACGCCGCGCCACGCCATGTACTGCTTGCCGGTGCCACCGGGCTGACCGGGCAGAAGTTGCTCGGGCTGTTGCTTGCGGATGAAAGCGTCGCGCAGGTACTCGCCCCGACGCGTCACGCCCTGCCTGCACATCCGAAACTCAGCAATCCGGTCGGCATGGTCAGCCACCTGATCGCCCAGCTGCATGGACAAGTCGATACCGTATTCTGCTGCCTCGGCACCACCATCCGGCAGGCCGGTTCGCGCGAGGCTTTCCGCATGGTCGACTACGACCTGCCTGTATCACTCGGTCGGCATGCGCGAGCCTTGGGTGCCAGCCACTATCTGGTGATCAGCGCGCTCGGCGCGGATCCGGCATCGCGCCTCTTCTATAACCGCACCAAGGGCGAGCTGGAACTGGCGCTGCAGAAGCAGGATTGGCCGCGCCTCACCATCGTCAGGCCGTCCCTGCTCCTGGGCGCGCGTCACAAGCCGCGCATGGGCGAGGTGTTGGCTGCCCCCTTCTCCCGCTTCCTGCCCGGCCGCTGGCGGGGTATCGAAGCCGGTACCGTGGCAACGGCCATGTGCCGGCTCGCGCAGGCGCCCGGAAACGGTTTGCGCATCGTCGAGTCGGACGAGCTCCAGCAACTGGGTGAATGAAGACCCCGCAAACCACGAGAGCATAAAAAAAGGCCGCCCCAAGGGGCGGCCTTTGACTGACGGTGACGTCTAAATCAGCTGCGGGCAAGTGCGCCCGGGCGCTTGGCGCCTGCGAAACGCTGGGCCCAATACGACTCATCCAGGCTGTCCACACGCACCGTCTTGCCGCGCGAGGGCGAATGAATGAACTGGCCGTTGGCGATATAGATGCCCACATGGGAAATGCGGCCCTGGCCACGCTTGCCTGCGGTACGGAAGAACACCAAGTCGCCCGGCTTCATCTCGCTGCGGTTGACCTTCAGGCCAGCCAGGAACTGCGAAGCGGAGTTGGTCGGCAGCTCGAGGCCGACGGCATGGGCGAACACGTAGCGGACAAAGCCGCTGCAATCGAAACCGGTGGAGGGATCGCGCCCGCCGCGCACGTAACGGATGTCACGCAGCTGCATGGCCAGGCTGATCAGGGTCTTGCGGAGATCGGACGTGTCGTTAGCGAGTGCTACGACCGCGTTGCTGGCAACGCCGGAGTTCGGCATGTCCGCGCTGTCGGCGTCGTCATCATCGCCCCAGCCGGCCGACTTGTCGGCGGTTGCCTTGGTGGTGACCTGGGCGGGAGCAGCGGACTGGGCGAGCATCGCGGCCGGCGAGAACACAGCCAACTGACCCATGAGGTTCGGAGCGACGGAGGACGAAGACGGCGTGGTGGCCGGAGTGGCGGTCAGCGGTTCAGCGAAGAGCGGAAGGGAAGTGAGCAGTGCACCAGCAAGCGCAGCAGCGGCGAAAATTCGCTTCGTTGGCATGTGGGACAAATCCCTTTGCAGTTCGTTAGTTACGCCGCCGTTACTTCCGACGGGCCGTGATGGAGCCGTGAACTTATCAAAGGGAGATAGGCCGTATGTTCGGATGGGGTTAACTAAACTCTATCGTTTCGAAATCTGGCACGCCCCATGCTTAAGTGGCAACCAACTGATTTTTCGATGAAAAGTGTGTCAAATTGGTTACATATTGATCAATTAGTGAACTAATTGTTCCGTTCGGTACCGCATGTTTTGCGACTTATCTCACACCAAAAATCGCCGTACCGACCCGAATCTCCGTCGCCCCCTCGGCGATGGCGAGGGGGAAATCCCCGCTCATACCCATCGAAAGGCGCGGCAAATCGTGCCCCCGGCCCTGCTCCGCATCCCGCAGGAGGCGCAACTGGCGGAAGCAGGCGCGTACCGCGGCCGGATCCTCCGATTGCACCGCCAGCGTCATCAGGCCGCGTACGCGCAGACGATCGTACCCACGCAACGCGTCCAGAAAGGCAGGTAGCCCGCCGGGCGACAGGCCGTGCTTGCTCTCCTCCGGGGAGGTCTTGACCTCAATGAGCACATCGATGGTGCGGCTCTCGATCTCCAGCCGCCGCTGCAACGCATCGGCGAGCTCCAGCCGATCGAGTGATTGCACTTCGCTGGCCAGCCGCGCCACGTCTTTCGCTTTGTTGGTCTGCAGGTGGCCGATCACCACCCACGCGATGCCCTCGCCTGCCAGCGCCTCGGACTTGCTGCGGATCTCCTGCACTTTGTTTTCGCCGAAGCGATGCAAGCCCAACGCCATAGCCGCCCGCACCACTTCAGGGCCGAACGTTTTGCTTACGGGCAAGATCGATACCTCGCCCGGATCGCGCCCGGCGTCGCGGCAGGCGTCGTCCACGCGTTCGCGCACCGAAGCCCAGTTCTCGGCGAGATAAGAGAAGTCATTTGAAGAATTGGTCATCACTGGCAACCCCTGCATGTCCGCACGGGCATCAGGCCAGTCGATACCGGCGCCCGGCGTGGGCGAAAAATGCGTCGCCCCGGCGTATGGCCGGGGCGACGTTCAGCGTCAGGCCTTGGCGCCTTGCGCGAAGTGGCGAGCAACGACGTCGGCTACCACCATCGACACCTTCTTGCCGGTGGGAATGTGCAGGAACTCATTCGGGCCATGTGCATTGGAGTGTGGACCCAGCACACCCGTGATGAGGAACTGTGCCTTGGGGAACTTCTCGCCCAGCATGCCCATGAACGGAATGCTGCCGCCCTCGCCCATGTAGGCCGCCGGCGCACCGAAGTAGGTTTCCGAGGCCTTGGCCACAGCGTCTTCCAGCCACGCCGACAATTGCGGGGCGTTCCAGCCGCTGCCGTCCTTCTCCAGCTTGAAGGTGACCTTGGCGCCGTACGGCGGATCCTTCTCCAGCAGCTGCTTGAGGAACTGACCCGCCTTGGCGCCATTGAGCGTCGGCGGCACGCGCAGACTGAGCTTCACTGAGGTCTTCGGACGCAGCACGTTGCCGGCGCTTTCCAGCGGCGGCATGCCGTCAACGCCCGTGACAGCCAACTGCGGGCGCCAGGTGCGGTTGAGCACGAGCTGGGTAAGGTCGTCGGTCACCGGGTGCATGCCTTCGACAAACGGGAACTTGTCGTACACCGCCGTGCCCAGTACCTCGGCAGACTTCTTTGCCTGCTCGATGCGCTGCGGCGGGATATCGACGTACAACTCCTTCGGCTTGATCGTGCCGGTCTCCTGATCTTCCAGGCGGCTCAGCAGTTCACGCAGGATGCGGAAGCTCGACGGCACCACGCCCGACGCATCGCCCGAATGCACGCCCTCTTCCAGCACCTGCACGGTGAGCTCGCCACCGGTCATGCCGCGCAGCGAGGTGGTGAGCCACAACTGGTCGTAGTTGCCGCAACCGGAGTCGAGGCACACCACCAGCGACGGGTTGCCAATGCGATCAGCCAGGTGGTCGACGTAGTACGGAAGGTCATAGCTACCGGACTCTTCACAGGCTTCGATCAGCACGACGCAGCGCGCATGCGGCACGCCTTGCTCGTGCAGTGCCAACAGCGCTGCGAGCGAACCGAAGATGGCGTAACCGTCGTCCGCACCGCCGCGACCGTAGAGCTTGTCGCCCTTGATCACCGGTGTCCACGGGCCCAGGCCTTCGGCCCAGCCCGTCATTTCCGGCTGTTTGTCGAGATGACCATAGAGCACCACGGTGTCGTCGCCCGTACCGGGCACTTCGATATAGATGAGCGGCGTGCGGCCTTCCAAGCGCACCACCTCGAGCGTGGCGCCGGGCAGCGAGGACAGTTTGCTGCGTGCCCACGTCTCCATCAGCTTCACTGCCGCATCCATGTAGCCGTGCTCCACCCACTTGGGATCGAACATGGGCGACTTGTTGGGAATGCGAATGTATTCGACCAGCTGCGGCACGATCTCGTCATCCCACAGTCCGCTGATGAAACGGTTGAGGCGGGCGGTATCCATGAATGACTCCTGCAGCGTGGGAAAAGAACGCCATTGTATCAGCCCTGGCGAGAGCTCCCGTCGGAACGCCCACGCTGCGTCGGGCGCAAATCGACATGAATGCTTCCGCTCCGCCGACATTTTTTTGCGTGGCATCTCGGCACAGTTTCACAGCGGCCAAAAGGAGGCCGCGTTAACCAAGGAAGCACCTGTATGTTCAAGCAAATCGCAGCAACCTTGTTGGCTCTGGCATTAGCCTGGCCGGTCTTCGCGGCTACGCCCGTCAACGTCAACAAAGCGGACGCGGCCACGCTGGCCAGCTCGCTGGATGGCATCGGCCCCACCAAGGCCGCCGAGATCGTCGCGTACCGCGATGAGCACGGTCCGTTCAAGAGCGCCGACGACCTGTCACAGGTGAAGGGCATCGGCCCGGCCACGCTGGAACGCAACCGCAGCGCCATCCTGCTGGGCGACGCCGACGCCCCGGCCAAGCCCGCAACGGCACCGGCAACGGCCAAGCCCAGCGCCAAATCGACCAAGGCCACCGGGCAATAACCAAACCCGTCAAGCACTTGCGTTCAAGAATCGCATCCGGCGAGGTATGGAAACCCTCGCCGGATGCGCCTACACTCGGCCGCCTTGCCATCGGTTAGGGCTGCCATGATTGTTCCGCGTTACCGCATAGCCGCGTCGAACATCGCTGGTGCGGGTCAGGGGTTGTTCTTACTTGAAGACCTCGCCGCCGGGCAGATTGTGACGGCGCCGGACGCCATTGACCGCACGTATCGCTACGACGAGCTGACCGGCTCGCCAGAGCTGTCCGCACAGCTTTACGCGAGCGCTCGCTGGTTCGAGGACCGCTACACCGTGTCCCCGGACTGGCCCGACGAGTGCTACGTCAACCACAGCTTCGCGCCCACGGGACTGTGGCATCTGGGTTTCGTGTTTGCCGCTCGCGATTTGCCGGCAGGTACAGAAATCACGGTGGATTACCGCCACCTGTTACCCCCGGGCGAGGAAGAGGCCTTTGTCGATGCCGCCACCGGGCAGCGCATCGTAGGCCTGCCATGGATCGAAAGCCTTCGGACGAGCACACACGCGTTGGCGGTGCTGCTCGATGGCACCCGACTTGCTAGCTGAAGATCATGATCGACATACCTGTTATTGAAACAGCGCGCTTGCGCCTTACCGCTCTCGCCGAGCGACACTTCGACGATTACGCCGCCATGCTCGCCGACCCGGCCAGTACGCGTTGGATCGGCGACGGCCAGCCGCTGGACCGCACCAACGCATGGCGCTCGCTCGCCATGTTGATCGGTCACTGGCAACTCCGTGGCTACGGCATGTGGGCGCTGGAGCTGAAGGACACCGGCGAATTCATCGGGCGCGCCGGCCTGATGTGTCCCGAGGGCTGGCCTGACCTCGAGTTGGGGTGGATGCTCAAACCAGAATTCCGCCACCATGGTTACGCCACCGAAGCCGGTAGCGCCATCCTCGATTTCACATGGCACACCTTGAGCGCGCCACGCGTGATCAGCCTGGTGCGGATCGGCAACGAAGCGTCCGACCGCGTGGCCGAGCGACTGGGCGGCGAACACATCGAAGACATGGATTTTTTTGGCGCACACAACCATGTGTTCGCCTATTACCCGCCGTGCCCCGAGAAGCGTCGCGCCTGGGCATGAGTCAGCTCAGCCGCCTGCCCGCCGACAGCCTGCAAGGTGAGCACTGCGCCAAGGGCACGGTGTTCATCACGCCGATCGCAAGTGGGCCGGACGATGACGCGTGGCAATGGCAGATGACCCTGATCGACATGGATCAGGAGGTCGAATTTCCCGCACATGATGACCTGCGGCGGCAGTTCGTGCCGCTCGACGCCTCTGTCGACATCGCTTTCCCTGATGGCCGCACGCAACACCTGCTGCGTTTCCAGATGGCGGAATTCGATCACGCCAACGATCCGCAGGCCTGCCTCCCGAGTGTCCCCACCCGCACCTTCAACCTCAAGTTGCGCGGCGATGCTCAAGGTGAACTGATAGCCCGCCCGCTTAACGGCACCATGGTGCTACTGGCCCCTGAGGGATGGCGTTGGTTCGTGTTGTTGCTTTCAGGCCGCGCCAACGTGATCGCCGATCATCGTTCGCAGCAATTGGAAGCAAACGACATGCTGTGGATCGACCCGATTCCTGGCCACCCCATCCGCATCGAAGGCGGTGGGGAGATCGTGCTGGCCCGTTTGCCCACGGCCGACGTGTACTAATAGACATCGCGCCGGTAACGCCCTGCCTCACGCAAGCGTTCAACGGCCTCGTTGCCCAACACCTCGCGCAACACCGCATCGACACCGGGCGCCATGCCAGCAAGGCTGCCGCATACGTAGATCGCGGCACCCTGCTCGACCCATTGCCGCAACACATCACCGCCTGCGCGCAGGAGATCCTGGACGTACGCGCGCGATTCATTCTCGCGGGACCAGGCTAGATCAAGCCGCTCGATAAGGCCTTGCTGTTGCCAACGTAGGATCTCGTCGCGGTGATAGAAGTCACGATGCGATTCGCGTTCGCCGAACAGCAACCAGTTTCGATGCCTGCCTGCTTCGATGCGCGATTTCAGCAAGGCTCGCAAGCCGGCGAGCCCGGTGCCATTGCCAATCAGCACCATCGGCCGATCATCCACTGGCGCATGAAAACTGGGGTTGGAGCGAATGCGCAACGCGATGTCGCCACCGACTCCGGCGTGCGTGGTCAGCCAGCCGGAACCGATACCCAGCGAACCGTCTTCACGTTGCATCTGACGGACGAGCAAATGGAGCGTGCCATCGGATGGCACCGAGGCAATGGAGTACTCACGATGCGGCAGAGCCTGCAATCCGGCCACGATGTCCGGCGGCATTTTGCCCTGTACGTCACTATGTTCGGGAAGATGACTGGCGATCAGCCATTCGCGTAGTGGTGCGCGGCGGCCCGCTTGTTCGACGGACACATCGCCCTCGAACCCGCATGCCGCCAGCCAGTCGTCAATCTCGGCAGAAGCATGTCGGGGCCCGATCTCCACCAAGTCACCCGCCTGCCATAACGCCTTACCTTCGAGCGGACGCAGCGCCAGATGAAAGCATGGGCCACCCAGGCTGCCGTGATTGAGCTGCGTACGCTCGACCAATTGCCAGCGCTGATAGTCGGGTGCCTGCCAGTCCGGCAACTCGGCATCACCGGAAAGCAGCGCTAGATGATGCTGCCAATGCCGCAGCGCCGCTGGATCACCGTTGTCCACTTCCACCGCATCGAACAGGGCCGTCGCACCGCTTTGCCGCAGCCAATGCTGCAGGGCACGGCCGAATCCGCAGAAGTCCTCGTAGTCGCTATCGCCCAACGCCAGCAAGCCGTAGTGCAGCGACGCCAGTGCCTGCGGCTCATGCATGCAATGCGTGACAAAGCGCGCGGCGTGATCCGGCGCGTCGCCTTCGCCCGTCGTGCTGACAACGAACAGTACGCGGCGCGTCTCCGCGAGCACGGTCGCATTCACATGCCCAAGCTCGACCAACTGCACCGGCACGCCAGCCTGCTGGAGGCTTTGCGCCGTTTGCCTGGCCCATTGTTCCGCCACGCCTGTCTGGCTGGCATAGGCAACGAGTAGCGTATCCGTTGCTGACACAGCCTGCGGTGAAACGAGTGCGATCTGTCTGCGCGCTTCTTTCCGTCGATGCCAACCGAGCCAAAGCGTGAAACCCGACCAGGCGAGCAACGCAGCAAGTGCATAAAACCAGCGCAGCGCACCGGGTGAATGCCATTCCCACTCGGACGCATGCAGTGCCATCAACCCCAGCATCAGCACTGCAAGCAACAGGCAAAGCAGGACGTTGCCCCACGCAGGACGCGGCGTGTCTGCAGCAGCCGGTCTGCTCATGATGCCAGTACTGCCTCAAATGCCGGCGACATACGCTCTTCCAGCCCACGATCACCATGCAGGATGAACATCACCGCTAGCCCGCGCTCACACGCGTAAGTCATGCCCTGCTCCGGACCGAGCACGGTCATCAGCGTGCCCATGGGATCGGCTTGCATCGCGTCCACAGCCAACACACTGACCGAGGCGACGGTGTGTGGCACCGGTCGTCCCGTGCGGGGATCGATGTGGTGCGAATAGGTAACGCCATCGACATCGAAGCGTCGACGGTAATCACCCGAGGTAGCAATGGCACGGCCCGACAAGCAAACCACCTGACTAAGCTGATCGACGTTCTGCACTGCCCCGGTCGTGGCGCCTGGACGCTCGATACCGATGCGCCACGGTGAACCATCCGGCTTTCTGCCTTTGCCTTTCAGCTCGCCACCAACTTCGACGAGCCACGCATCGACACCCATGCTGTCCAGATGCCGCCCAAGCAAATCGACACCGTAGCCCTTGGCCACGGACGACAAGTCGAGATAGATGCCACCCGGCTGATACACGCTGTGCGTCGCGGCATCGAGCTTGAGTCGCCACCAGCCCACGCGCTCACGCGCTTGGTCGATCGCATCACCCGGCGGCGGCTCACGCCGCGTGGCATCCGGACCGAAGCCCCATAGATTGACCAGCGGCCCGATGGTGGGGTCGTAGGCACCATCGCTGTCAGCCGCCACCTGTAAAGCGTGCCTGACAACCTCAAAGCATTCGGCGGGAAGAACGTGCCACGTTCCAGCAGGCGCCGCGTTGAAACGCGACAGCGCGGAGCCAGGCTTGTATGTGCTCATCTGGCCGTCGACCAGATCGAGCACGGCTTGCATGCCTTTCGCGCGTGACGCCAACGACAGCTCAGCCGGCATCACCGCACGTGCCGACCAGAACGTGCCCATGGTTTCACCTTGCACGGACTGCACGATGAGGTTACTCATGGGCGGCATACCGGCACGCTCTGTTCAGTGCGACAACGATGCATTACTGCGGCAGCACTTCCAACGTGGCCGCGTACGACAGGCGACGTACCTTGGCTTGCTTGATGCCTGACTTGTCGTCCTGCGTGCTCGCGCTTACCCAGTACATGCCCGCATGCGGCCAAGTGATGCTGAACTTGCCGTCCTTGTCTGTGGTGACGTCGAGCTCGTCCTGCGCGTTGCGATAGCGTGTTTCGCCGGCAATCGCCATCACCTTGAGGTTGGACGCCGGCTTGCCATCAAGCAGCAACTGGAACGTAGCCGCTTCGCCCGAAGCGAGATCGGTGACGCGCGTCACCGGCACCAGTTCGAGGCCTTTGCCGCTGGGCTTCAGCGCGCCGTCGCTGGGCTTGCCATTGGTGACGAACGTCTCCACGCGATTGATCGACTCGGACACTTCAACGTTCTTCGCGTTCGACGGGATGGATTTCGCAAGGTCCGCCGGTTCGCCGCGCCAGCGCTTCTTCTGGCCGTCCACTTCGTAGCTGGCGAACAAGCCGCCATTCACCGCGGCAATCTTGTACGTGCCCGACTGGGTCAGGTGCACGTCGAACACACTGCGGTACTGGCCGGTAAGCGCGTTCTCCGGCTTGACCATCTGACCATCCGGTGTGGTGATGGCCACGCGATCCAATGCCACCGGCATGTGATCGGGGTAGAACAGATCGTTGGAAACGGCGGCGTCCACCGTCACCCACGGATCCGCGCCGGAAACGTTGGTGGCCGACGGCACCATCCACATCTTGTGCGCTTGCGCGGTGAACGGAAGCGCCAGAGCCAGAGCCAACGCGCCCCACTTCAGGGAAAGTTTGATCATGTCGTCGTTCTCCTTCGATTACGGGGCCAGGTCGACCTTGACGGAACCCAGCTCGCTGCTGCCTTGCGCGGCCAACTGCTGTGACGCTGTTGCCGGCCAGGTGAACGGCACACGCACCACTTCGCGGCCACCCACTTCGCGCGCGGCCTCCACGACCAGCTCGTACTTGCCCGGCGCCAACTGGCCCAGCGGCGCCTTGCCTTCATGGAAGCTCAGCTTCTGGTCGCCAGCCGGACGCGTGGCGCCCGAGACGCCGTCCACCGGCATCTGCAGTTCACGACCACCGCGACGCCACCACTGGCGCAACTCAGGCAACCACTTGGTGCCGGCACCCTCTTTCGAATCCTTCTGCGCGTACCACACGGCCAGCTGCGCGGCGACAGAATGATCCTCGCGCTCCACCCACACAGCGGTATAGGGGCGGTGGTACTCCGCGACGTTGAGCTGCGGAATCTGCACGGTGACGTTGAGATCGGCGGCGGCAGCCGGAGCCGCCAGCAAGATGGCGGGAAGGGTCAGAGAAAGACGGCGCATGATTTCCTCGGTTGGGCGCGAGAAGAAAGAGTGAGAACGTGAGCGATGCAAAACCGCGCACAGCAGGCCAGGGGTATCCCGTTGCGCATGCGCTCGCCCTTCATGTCAGTGGATGAAGATCAAGGCGAGCAACAATGGCAACACCAACCCGAACGCCACCAGCGGCCAGGTAGCGCCACGTTGCGCAGCGTGCATT
Organism: Dyella sp. ASV24; assembly: GCF_016428905.1. Taxonomy (GTDB): domain Bacteria; phylum Pseudomonadota; class Gammaproteobacteria; order Xanthomonadales; family Rhodanobacteraceae; genus Dyella. The sequence goes on from NZ_JAELTQ010000141.1 coordinate 12,652, forward strand.
TTCAGCAACAACAGGCCGGTCACCGAAAAGATCACGCAGGCCAGCGCGAAGACGTCGATGAACCAGCCCCATGCAGGGCCCGCATGGCGTCCCTTGTGCAGGTCGTTGAGATAAGCGATGACGCCGCGCGAACTGCGCTCGGTTTCCACCTTGCCGGTCTCGCGGTCGATGCTTACCCATGCATCGCCACCGGGGCGCGGCATGGAGATATAGATTTCGTCGGAGGACCAGTCACCCGTGCGACTGGCAACGTCCACGTCCAGCGTGCCGGCGATCCAATCGGCCACGGCGGCGGGCAGCGCCGTACCCTTGCGCTCGTCGTCGCCGCCAACAGCCTTGAGCAACGGCGATGGCAGTTGCGCACTGCGGTGCACGGTTGTCGCCTGCGCCTCGATCTGGCCAGCATGGTTGAGCGTGAAACCAGTGACGGCGAACAGCAGCATACCGACCAGACACAGCGCCGAGCTGATCCAGTGCCATTGATGGAGCTGCTTGAGCCAGAACGCGCGGCTTGGCGCCGCACCGTTCTTCGGCAATTTGTTGTCGTGCGACCGCACCGCTGATTCCATACCCGCCTTTCAGAGCCTGTTGATGGTCGCGCAGAGCCTGTTCAATGTCTCCACGTGGCCCGCGCCGGGAGCTGTTTGCGCGCAGGACAAGGAAGAACGAAGGAGTGTACGTCCGTACACGACTGAGTGATGACGCCGGCCTGTGGGCAAACAGACCCGGCCCAAAGGGTTGTTCACCCCAAGCGCCCAGCGAGCGATCCGCAGCTTGACCTGACCACCAGTCAGGCGCTGCGCTGCAGCCCCTGTCTCTTATACACATCTCCGAGCCC
>NZ_JAELTQ010000142.1 GCF_016428905.1 Dyella sp. ASV24
AACCTGGCGGGTCTCGCCCTGGCCAATCACCGAAATGCTTTCGAGGTTCTTGGCGCTATCGGCCGCAGTCGGCGCAGCGGCAGCACCGTCAGCGGGCTGCGGATTCTCCGCGGCGAAAGCCGTAGGCAACAAAACAACCAAGGCTGCCGCAACGGCGGCAGCAAGCACGTGCTTCTTCATTGAGCGTGAACTCCGGGGGACGGGGAATCCGCATACAGCGGATACCCCGATCCTGCGGTTTTCGTGTGAAGTTACGTTTACACGGAAATTTCACACGTCAGCTTCGCGAAGACTTGCGCTCTCAGCGTGCGGCAGGCGCCTTCACCTGCTGCAACCAGGCTTCGTAGGTCGGGCGATCCACCGGAATGCCGTCGCTGTTGCAACTGCCCAGCTTGCAGAGCTCGTCGCGGATACGCGGTGTGTGCTGCACGATCACGTGGAAGATGGCGTTCTGCTCCAACTCGCCGTGAAACGCGGCCGCGCCCGGTCCGGTCGCGAAGATCGCCACGTCTTCACCGCCGTGCGTTTCCGCTTTCATGGGCAGGATGGATTCCTGCATGTAGTTGGGCTCGTTGGTCTTCGCCTTGGTCAGATCCGGACGGCCCTTGGTGGCATATGAGTAATCGTGCGCGCTATGCGGGAAGGTCTTGCTGCCTTCCGGCTGTGTATCGCTGGCGCCGATATAGCCAGGGCCATTAGCGAAACCCAGTGTGGTGTACGGCTTGCCGGCAGCATCGCGGGCGAGACCGGCGCCGCCTTCTTCGTCGTAACTATCGTTGTGACCCTGCACAAGGCCGAGGATGTCATTACCGCGCTTCGGATAGCCCGCAAAGGTCATGGTATGGCTGTGGTCGGCCGTCACCACGATCAGCGTGTCGCGCGGGTCGGTGTGCTGCAGGGCAGCCTGCACGGCATCGGCCATGGCGATGGTTTCGTCCAGCGCTCGGTAAGCATTGCCTGCGTGCAGTGCGTGATCGATGCGGCCGCCCTCCACCATCAGGAAGAAACCGTTCGGGTTCTGCTTGAGTACGTCGATGGCACTGGTGGTCATCTCGGCAAGGCTGGGTTCGTCCAGCTTGTCGGTCACGCGCTCGTGTTCGAAGCTGAGATGCGAGCTATTGAACAGGCCGAGCATCTGTTTCGTGCGCGTCGGGTCCAGCGACTTCAACTGCTGCCCGCTCCACACGTAAGCGCCGTCCGGGTGTTTGCGCTTCCATTCCGCGATCAGGTCGCGTCCATCCAGACGCTGACCCACCTTGCCCTGCTCCACTGGATCGTCCTCGCCGGCCACCATAAATTCGGTGCGCCCGCCACCCATCGCCACGGTGAGGCCGTTGCCCGGAAAATCGATCAGCTGCGCGGCGAAATCCTTGCAGCCCTGCGCCTTGGCCTCCGCCGTGAGATCAGCATCGACCTCCCAATTGCGCTCGGGCAGATGGCCATACGTCGCAGCCGGCGTGGCGTGGGTGATGCGCGTGGTCGTGATGGCGCCCGTGCTCATGCCAGCCGCCGAGGCCAATTCCAGCGTGCTCACCAGTTCCTGACCGCGCGATGCAGCGCAATCCTGCCGGCGCGGCACCTGCGATACGCCAATAAAGCCGCCACGGGTTTTCACACCACTCATGATGGCGGTCATGGTGCCGGCGGAATCGGGGGTCTGCTGGTCGGTTTCGTAGGTGCGACTCAAGGCGCTGAAGGGAAAGCGCTCGAAGCTCAGGCGATAGCTTTCGCCATCCACACCCTTGAGCTGACCCGCGCGCACATGCGCCGCGGCAATGGTCGGCAGGCTCATGCCGTCACCGAGAAACACGATGACGTTCTTCGCACGCTGACCGCCGCTGTTCGATTGCGCGGAGAGCTGCGCTGCCGACGCCGCGCCCTGGCGGAACCACCATTGCGCCGTTTCGCCGTCCGGTCGCTGGATAGCCGGCACATCGATGGACGTACTGGCGGAGGGCGGCGTCACCGCCTGGCTCGAGCACGCAGTAAGCAGGGAGAGTGAAACAAGCAACGCGGCACGGCGTGCCAACGGCGACGGACGGAACATCGGGAGCCCCTTCAATGATTTCGCACAGTAAGCCAGCCATGGTAAGCGTGGCGCAAGAACTTGCTGTGACAGTTCCCCCAAGGGCTGGTGCTAGCCTGCCGCCATGAGCCGTCGGGCCTTTCTGTGGGCGTGTCTCGCGTGGCTGGGGGCTGCCGCGTGGGCGAGCGATGCGCCCAAGGGCGTGGTCAACGATGCTGTCTTTTCTCAGTACACCGGTTACGCCAGCAGCGTGGAGTTGGCGCGGCGACTGGTATCGCCACTAAATGCGCAGCGCTTGCAGCAACGCGCCGCCGCCAGCGGGGTCGCCATCGCCGACCAGCCGGTCGATCTGGCGCACGAGCGCTTCGCGCTGTACGTACCGGCGCAGGCGCCGCCCGATGGCTACTCACTGCTGGTGTTCGTACCGCCGTGGAATGAGGCAAAGGTTCCGCCGTCGTGGATACCTGTGCTCGACCGTCACGGCATGATCCTCGTTTCCGCCGCCAACATCGGTAACGATGCCAGCGTGCTCGATCGCCGCGACCCGCTATCACTGCTCGCCGCCACCAATGTGATGGCGCGTTACCGCGTGAATCCGCGGCGTGTTTACGTCGGCGGCTTCTCTGGTGGCTCCCGTGTCGCGCTGCGGCTCGCACTGGGCTACCCGGATCTCTTCCACGGCGCCCTGCTCGATGCGGGCAGCGATGCCATCGGGCAGACCCTTCCGCTACCGCCTCCATCGCTGTTCGACCGGTTCCAGACGGAATCGCGCATCGTCTACCTCACCGGGCAACAGGATGCCGCTCGCCAGGACATGGAACGGCAAAGCCGCCAGTCATTGCGCGACTGGTGCATCGACAACGTCGACGTGCTCTCGATGGCGGGCGTCGGCCACGATCTTGCCGAGCCCGCGGCGCTGGATCGCGCGCTGACCTCACTCGAAACACCGCATGCGTTGGATACGGCCAAGCTCAACGCCTGCCGTGCACGCATCACGAGTGAACTGAACGCCGATATCGACAAGGTGCAAGCGACTCAGGACGCAGGTCGCATCGACGACGCAAAAAAGCAGCTCGACGCCGTTGACCGCCACTACGGCGGACTGGCCGCGCCGCGCAGCGTGGAACTGGCGGCGCGACTCCAGCCGGCAACGCATTAGTCGAGCGAAACCGCTTCCACCTTTCCTGCCCGCACCGCCTTCACCAGCGCGTCGTGATCACGTTCGTTCTGGTCCGCATAAGCCGCGGAGAACGAGGCGATGGCATCGGCAAAGGCATCGCTCTTACCCAGGTACGCGGACAACAACACCGCATCACCCGAACGCGCGTGCGCTCGCGCCAGCGTATGCGCACACAGGCGGCCGTAGCGGCGCAGATTAGGTACGCGCATTACTTCCACCTGCGGCGACACTTTGGCATCACGCAGCTGCCGCACGTAGAACTGGCGTGTCGGTCCCTGCGTCCAACCGAGGAACATATCGCTTGCCGCCTGCATCAGGCGCTGCCCGGCGACCACACGTTGTCCATGATGCTTGTACGGCACGATGCCGATGAAGGGTTCGACGACTGACTGGCGCGCCTCTTTGAACTGCAGGAACAGCGGATCACCGCTACCCGACACCAACAGCATGATCCCGCAGTAAGTGCCCACGCTGCCCACGCCCACTACTTTCACCGCTGAATCCACCGTTTCGAAACGGTCGAACAGCACGCGACGTTCGGGCGACAACGAGTTGCGGTAGTCCTCGTAGGCTTTCTGGCGTTCTTCGAGAGTGATGTGATTGGCCAGTTCGTCGTCGTGATAGATCAACGGCGGCTCGTCCTGAATACGCGGCGGCGAGCCACCGGCCACCGTGAGCTTGATGAACTCCTTGGTGTGGGCGGTGTATGCCACGGCTTTGTGTACGCTCTTGGTGGCGAGCTTTTTCATCTCCGCATCTTGCATGCGGTCGATCACGTCCTGCAGATCGATATGGTCGTACCACGCTTCGAGCAGCGGCATCTCGGCGTACTCGGCCAGATGCGTCTTGTACGCGGCCGCCGCCTCCCAGGCGATGTCCTTCGCGTCGCTTTCGCTGAAGCCATTGGCGCGCGATGCCACGAACAAGCTGGCGCACAAGCGCTTGACGTCCCATTCCCACGGGCCGATGGCCGTCTCGTCGAAATCGTTGATGTCGAACACCAGCTTGCGCTCTGGCGTAGCAAAGCCGCCAAAGTTGACCAGATGGCAATCGCCGCAGATCTGCAGGTTGACGCCGGTGCGCTCGGTGGTGGCAAGGTCGCCCGCCATGATCGCCGCTGCGCCGCGGTAGAACGCAAACGGCGAGGCCATCATGCGGCCATAGCGAATCGGCACCAACGATGGCACGCGACCCTTGGACGTTTTGATCAACAGCTCGACTGGATCGAACCGATCTTTGGGTGCCTTCCAGCCGCCCAATGCTTTGCGCGGCACCTTCTGGCGGATCGCGCGCGCCATGGCCTGTCGCTCCGCCGCCCGTTCGAGCAGCGTCACTTGCGAGAGGGGCGCATTGGCTTGCTCGGCTCTCCTGATGGAGGAAACCTTCTCCTCATGCGTGGCAGATCTGCGGATCACCTTGGGGGCGCGTTCGTCTGTCGTCCTCGACATCGTTTTCACCTCACGATGAGGGCACCGGGATGCCCGGGAGAGTCGCATCAGCGCTTCATTTGACGCCGCTAGCCCGCAAAGTGGAATAGAAAAACTACGTACGCCGTCAGGACGACACGAACATCGGAAACGATCAGTCCGAGAGCGTTTCGTGGCTCGCCACTTCGCCCTGCTTCCAATAGCTGGATGCCCGGATGCGCTGTCGGTCCAACCCATGAACCTCGATCAGCCGCTGCCGCACCTGACGAATGCTGGCGTACTCGCCGGCCGCCCAGGCAAAGCCGTGGCCTTCGGGCAGGATAAGGTCGCTCACGGCGTCGGGTAGACCGCCCGTGCCAGCATCGCGACGCAGCCAGGTCACGCTGGCCTGTGCTGCGGTGGGGATATCCAGCACGGCTTCGCCGTCTTCGACCTCGATGATGGCGATGATGCATTCGCTGGATGCGGCCTCTTCCAGGCGACGTGCGATGGCTGGCAGCGCGGTTTCATCACCGATCAGCAGGTACCAGTCCAGGCCGTCGGGGAGGATGGACGAGCCGCGTGGACCGCCCAGCCCCAGCACATCACCCACCTTGGCGTTACGCGCCCACGTAACGGCCGGGCCTTCACCATGCAGCACGAACTCGATGTCCAGTTCGTTGGCGGCGCGGTCGTACCGTCGCGGGGTGTAGTCGCGGCTGGCTGGGCGCGGGCGGGATGGATCGAACGCAATGCCCTGCTCGGTCACCGTAGGCAGCGATGGCCGCGACTCGCCCTCGGCGGGCAGGAACAACTTCACGTGGTCGTCGAACGAGGCGGAGACGAAGTCGCTCAGATCACCCGAGAGCGTCACGCGCAGCAGGCGGGGCGATACCAGCGCCAGCCGCTTCACGGTCAGCTCGCGCATCTTCAGCGGGTGCCGGACGCGCCGGATGTCAGTGGAAACAGGGGACATGGGGGAACCTCGCTGGCCGCGGCAGGGCCGGGCCGCTATAATGGATGAAACTCATAGTGAGCTTGCTCAATACTTTTCCATGACCACTACCCGTAAGTCAACCACGGTCGAACTGGCCGACGCTTTCCTGGCCTTGCATCACCTGGTGCGCAAGCGCGTCGACGCCGCCATGACGGCGGCCGGGCTGTCGCTTTCGCAATCGAAACTGCTGGCGCTGGTCGCACGGCTGGCGCCCTGCCGCCCCAGCGACATCGCCACGCAGATGGGTTACGCCCCACGCACGGTAACCACCGCGCTGGACGCGCTGGAAGAGAACGGCTGGATCGAGCGGACGCCGCATCCCACCGACCGCCGCGCGCAGTTGGTCGTCATCACTGACGCCGGCCAGGCCAAGCTGGACGAGGTGCAAGGCCCCAAGCGTCAGGCGGTGGAGCAACTGTTTGGCGTACTGAGCGCTGACGAACAGAAGCAACTGCGCGAACTCATGGATCGCGTGCGCGAACGCGCCGACGACTGAGCCACGCTGCTCGCAAAGAAAGAGGGCGGCGAAGTTCGCCGCCCTCTCTCGTACTACGACACGATGAATCGCGAAATGCGTAGTTACGCAGCCTGACTCTGGATCGGTGTCGCATTCGCCGCCACGGATTCACCGATCTCGACGCGACGCAGCTTGTACGCCTCGGGGATCTCACGCTTGAGGTCGATCACCAGCAAGCCGTTCTCCATGCGCGCACCAGTCACCAACATGTGGTCCGCCAGCTCGAAGCGGCGATTGAAGGGACGATTGGCGATGCCACGATGCAGCACTTCGCCTTCCTGCTCGCCCTTGCGCTCGCCGGTAACGGTGAGCATGTTGCCCTGTACGGTGATGTTGATGTCTTCGCGGCTGAAGCCAGCCACCGCCATGGTGATCCGGTACTTGTCTTCGCTCAGCTTGACGGAATCAAACGGGGGCCAGTTGTCGTTCGTCTGCGTGCGGGCAGCGGCCTCCAGCAGATCGAACACGCGGTCATAGCCGATGCTGGAACGGTGCAGCGGCGAAAAATCCAGAACAGTACGCATAACCATATTCTCCAATGAGCAACAGGTAGACGCCGCGCAACATGCAGCGGCGCACCGGCCCCGAAGCGACCGGTGACAGGGAGATGTGGCTGCGATACGTCGATTCAAGCGACCTGTTTCAGGCGCTGTTTAGCCATCCAAACAAATGAAGAATGGCCCTTGAAATACCCGAACAGGGCCTCATGGGATTCTTTCGCGCGAGATCAAGGGCTCGCCGCCAGGCCTTTTCGTCTGTCCGTTACGACGGATCGGCGTCGTAACGCGTAATGCCCGCCGGCAACGTCACCCAGGCATGCCGGCGGTGTTCATAGACCGAGTCTTCCGGCGGCGGGAACGCAGGATCGGCAAATGCACCCACCGCGACGGACACGCGCCCTTCCACGCCTTCTTCCGTGTGAAAGACGGTGCTGCCACAGACAGGACAGAAGCGGAACCGGAACTGCGACCCATGATCGCCCGTGCGCACGAATTCCGTCGCTTTGCCAGTGACGGTGTACGGCGCGGCGTAACCGGCCAGCGCCGCGAACACGCTGCCTGTGCGCTGTTGGCAGGCCAGGCAATGACAGACGCCAACGCCCAGGGGTTCGCCTTGCACGTCGATCCGCAACTGACCGCAATAACAGGATGCTGTTCTGCTGGACATGCCAACCTCCGTGGAAATGCGGATTGTCAGGACACCCCGGACCCTGTGGGTCCATCCACCAGGCGACGTACGCGTGCCGCATCCTCCGGCGTCGCTGGGCTATAGACCACCATGCTGAGCCCCGGCTGATCGCTCACTGCGAACACTGAGTAGTCCAATGCGACAGGGCCCACCACCGGATGGCGCATGTGTTTGGTGCCTTCGCCGTAAGCGCGCACGTCGTGATCGCCCCACATGTCCGCAAACTCGCGGCTTTGCTCGCACATCTCCGCGACGAAAGCTTCCACGTCCCGCGACGCGCCCACGCGCGCGATCTCCGCGCGAAAGGCCGCGACGATGGCGCGTGCGTCACTCTCCCACTCCGTCATGCGCTCGCGCACCTGCGGGTTGCCAAAGATCAGCCGCAGCGAATTGCGCTGCTCCGGCGGAAAGGCTGCGTAATCGCCAAGCACCTTGGTCGCGGCATGGTTCCACGCCACGATGTCCCAGCGCACCGTGCGCACAAACGCCGGGCTATAGGTCATGGCGTCGAGCACGCGCTGCAGGCGCAGCGTCACGCCTTGCGGAGCCTCGTACTTCACTTGCGGCGGGCGATGCTGGGCCAGCAGAAAGAGGTGCTCGCGTTCAACCGAGTTCAGCGCCAGCGCACGCGCCAGTCGATCGAGCACGTCGGCAGACGGCGAACCGCCACGCCCTTGTTCAAGCCACGTGTACCAGGTGGCGCTGACGTTGGCGCGCTGCGCCACTTCCTCGCGCCGCAAGCCTGGCGTGCGCCTGCGCGACGAGGAAAACCCATAGGCCACCGGATCAAGCCGCGCGCGACGATCCCTGAGGAAGATCCCCAGCGGATTCTCGTCGGTGCCTGCCATGCTCAGCCTGTCAGTCGCCATACCGGTATAACGTCACGGCTTCATCGCCCATGCGCCCTGCGCCGATCATCGACGTCGGTTGATTCACCCAGGGACTTTATCATGCGTGTATTCGTTACCGGCGCCACAGGTTTCGTGGGTTCCGCCGTGGTTCGTGAATTGTTGGATGCCGGGCACCACGTGCTTGGCCTGGTCCGCTCCGATGCCTCCGCCAGCGCGCTCGCCGCCACCGGCGCCGAGGTGCACCGCGGATCATTGGAAGATCTGGACAGCCTGCGTCGTGGCGTTGCCAAGGCGGACGGCGTGATCCATACCGCCTTCATCCACGATTTCACCCAGTTCGAGAAAAGCTGTGAGATCGAACGCGTGACGCTTGGCGCGCTGGGCGACGCCTTGGCTGGCTCGAGCCGTCCATTGGTCGTCACCTCGGGTACGGGTCTGCTCGCGTCGGGACGCCTGAGCACGGAGGATGACGCCAACACCTCGACCTTCCCGCGTGTCGTCTCGGAGAAGACCACCGAGGCGCTGGCAGCACGCGGCATCAACGCGTCTGTCCTGCGCCTGCCACCCACGGTGCACGGCAACGGCGATCACGGCTTTGTGCCCATCTTGATCAAGCTCGCCCGGGAGAAAGGCGAGTCGGCCTATGTAGGCAACGGCGGCAATCGCTGGCCCGCCGTGCATCGCCTGGATGCCGCGCACCTGTATCGTCTCGCGCTGGAGAAGAGCGCAGGCGGTGTGCGCTATCACGCCGTGGCCGAGGAAGGCGTGCCCTTCCGCGACATCGCCACCCTCATCGGCCGTCACCTCAACCTTCCGGTGGTCAGCAAGACGCCGGAAGAAGCCGCCGCGCATTTCGGTTGGTTTGCGCACTTCACACAGATCGACAATCACGTGTCGAGCGCCAAGACTCGCGCGCAACTAGGTTGGAAGCCGCAACAGGTGGGCCTGATCGACGACCTCGAGCAGGGTCACTACTTCGACCAGTGAACCATTCGCGCCATCCGCTCCAGGAGATCGGATGGCGCGACTATCTCAACGGCGAACCGCGAACACGCCATCCAGTGCCAGCTGCGCCTTGAAACCGGCCTTTTCCAGCCGCTTCTCCACCTCGCGAGGCACGTCGCGGTCGCTGGTGAGTTTGTTGGGGCTGCCGGTGTAGTGGAACATCCGTCCACCATGCCGGAGTACGCGGGCCAACTGATCATAGAAAGTCTGCGCATACAGCTCGCCCGCGATGCCGAAGCGCGGTGGGTCATGCAACAGTGCATCGATTGACGCGTCGGCAATCTCCGTGATCGCCAGCGACACGTCCGCATGAGTGAGCTGCAAACGCCCGCCGCTCGATGGCCCATCCGGATCGGGCGACCACGGATTGAGCGTACGCAACCACAGCACATCCGGGTTCTTCTCAAACGACTGGATGCGCGCCACACCAGCCTCCAGACAACACGCGGCGAAATAGCCCAGCCCACCGCAGGTATCGAGCACCACCTTGCCGCGTGGCTCGATCAGGGCCACCTTGCGGCGCGCATCATCGACCGGCGATTCCTTTGAGGTGGGCAGCATCTTGATGCCATCGATCTCAAACGTAGGCGCGCCCCACTCGGTCGGCACCAGCTTGATCAGTGAGCCGGAGAAGCACGACACCGAGGAGAAGTCCTCGCCATCCCAGTAATAGATCGTGCGGTCTTTCAGCTTGCCGGGATACGGATAGCGTTGGTCGTTCCACGTCCAATGGTCCGCGTGCAAGGTTGCAGCACCCTTTGTGCGCCCCAGATCCATCGAACCCGTCCAGTCAGCCTTGCCAGCATCGCGCGCGGCAAGCAGCGCCTCGCCGATAGGGCGCGTAAGCAGAGGGCCGGAGTAATGCGTCACGTGCTGGTTTCCGTCGGAATCATCGCGAGCAGTTTATCGGGATGTCGCCTCTATGGCCCGAAAACGCCGATTCATTGCGGAAAATTTACGCAAACACGCCTTTTTCTGCGTAGCGCTTTTACTCAAGCCAACCCGATCATGGCCCCATCCGCCCTCCGCGGCGACGACAGGTACCACCGTGAGCATTGTCATCATCCAGGGTCCCCACGCTGACTGCCCCGCCAGCGGCGTACTTCCCGACAAGCTCCAGCAACTCGCGACCGCGGCGGGTCGCTCGTTGGAACTGGTGTGTTGCAACGGACTGCATGACTTTGTTAGTTGCGTGCGCTCCATGAAACGCCGCGCCTCCGAATTCATGCTGTTGGACCCAGGCGACCTCGGACCGCAGGCAACGGCGCATCCGGAAGCCGGCCTGAGCGATGCGCTGGACGAAGCCGGCACGCCCTATGTCGAGGTTCACGAAGACGCGAGCACCGAGTTGGGTCTGCCACCGGGACTGCACAACGCGCCGATCGCCACGGTCATCATCAACGGCGATCTCGGCAGCAGCTACCGGATCGGCCTGGGCATCGCCCTTCGGCAACTGGGCACGGTCGCCGTAACGGCCCGCGCAGCCTGATCCCCGACGGGCAACGCCATGGTCGCGTGGCATCGTCATGACCTCGCACGTCATTGAGAAACACACGGCGCACGTCTTAGCTTCTTTCACGACATTCTTTGCCGTGGGGAACGCACATGCTGAGGCGAGATTTTCTGATCCACTCCGGGCTCCTGGCCGCCATCGCTGCGCTGCAACCCCTGCATGCATTGGATGACACCTCGCGCATCCAGGCGTTCACGCCCGCTGAATTCCACGCTGCCCGGCAATTTGCGCAGGTGGGCTCCGACAAGGTGGCCTTCGTCGAACAAGGCAAGGGTGACGTCGCGCTCTTCCTCCACGGCTACCCGCTGAACGGCTTCCAATGGCGTGGATCCATGGCCCGGCTGGCATCGGTACGTCGCTGCATCGCACCCGATCTGCGCGGCCTGGGCTATACCGACGCGCCTGCCGATGCCGATCTGTCGCCACATGCGCAAGCGGCGATGATCATCGCCTTGCTCGACAAGCTGGGTGTGCGGAACGTGGATCTTGTATCCAACGACAGCGCCACTGGCATTGCGCAACTGATCATCGCCTCGCATCCCCAACGAGTACGCACATGGCTGGCCACGAACGGCGACGTGCAGACCAACAGCCCGCCCGCGGCGTTGCTACCGTTCCTGGAGAAAGCCCGACGCAACGAAGTACCCGCGTGGTTCGAGCACCACCTCACTGACAATAATTTCGCGCGTTCGCACGATGGCATCGGCAATGCCTATCACGACCCGGACCGCATCCTCACGCACGACGTCATCGAGACGTACTTCCGGCCCTTGATCAATTCCCCCAAGCGGCGACAACAGGGCCAGCAGTATGGTCTTGCGATGTTTCCCAATCCGTTGCCCGCGATAGAGCCGGCGTTGCGTCAGTTCCAGAATCCCGTGCGCATGGTGTGGGCGCGCGACAACGAACTGTTCCCGGATCGCTGGGCGCACTGGCTCGACCAAACGTTTCCGCAGTCGCGCGGCATCCGCTTCGTTGACGACGCGCAGTTGTTCTTTCCCGAGGAAAGGCCGGAACTCATGTCCGGAGAAGCACTGACGCTATGGCGGGCTTGAGTACCCGAGACGCCTCAGCCGACGTGCGCGCCCAGATGCTTCACCATGGGCACGCAAGCCAGGCTCACACCGAGCGATGACTGATACGTGCTCAGGTTGTCTCCCTTGAATCCCAGTGCGCGATAAAAGGGCGCGGCATTCAAGGTGGACTCCAATTGAATGCTGGCTAGACCGGCGTCCAGCGCCAGGCTCTCCATTTGGACCATCAGGGCACGGCCTATGCCGCGCCCCATGTATGCCGGCAGGACGAATACGGCATCGATCTTCCCCGTCGCCAGATCGATCATGGCCGTGCCGACGCCCTGCCCATCCGCCACCGCAACATAGAAGTGATCGGCCACCCGCTGCGCGAAGGTTGCCGACATGGCGCCCGACGTCCAGATATCCAGGTCCGCTACGGGATAGTGTCCACCGCACTGCGCCCGAATCGCCTCACGACGAATGGCAAAGCATGCCTGCGCGTCCTCGATAGCCGCCTTCCTGATGTGCACGGACTGTTCTCCCGCTGGAGCTGACCAGACGCGCCCAGCGTATCGCAGCCCGTTCCTTCACGCCGGTCGATGTCACGCTGCAACCAAACGCCGCTCGATGATCATCTCGCCCTGTGCCGTCCGGCCGATCGGTCGGAATCCAACGCACGCAAGCAAACGTTGCCCGCCACGGCCTTCAATCTTGCGATTCTCGATGGTGGCGATCAGACGCTGCGGTGCACCGGGTTCACCGGCAAGCGCTTCGAAGCCTTGGATCATTCGACGCATCAGGCGAACGTTGAACCCCGGGAGGCGGTTCGATGCACCAATGTAGATTCGCACGAAGCCGTAGCAGTGATGCTGCTCATCCACGCCGATTGCCACGGTGCAGACACCGGCCACCTCACCATTCGATGCATCCTCGAGCACGCACGCGACCTCCCAGGAGCGACGCCAGGCTTCGTCGGGATGATCCAATGCGCCCTCGCGCAACCAGAACGCCATAAGCTGACGGCGTAGCTCGTTGGTGATGTTTCCAAATACCCAGCGAACCGTGAATCCGTCGCGCGTTTTCAATGTGCTTTCGTTCGTCTCTGCCACGCAGTCACCTTGCACGTAAAACCCAACCGCGCTGACGGTAAGGTCGTGAGACGAAGGCCGGGTGCATGACGCATCGAACACGTCACGCACTCGGCCTTCGCTTTACTGCCGTTTAGAAGTGCTTGGTAAAGCCCACACTCAGCGCGTTGTCGTTGAGATGGCTGGAGAACTGGCCCTGGTAATCCAGGTACAGACTCCACGACGCACCTTCCTGTGCAGTGATGCGCGCACCCACCGTGGTCATGCCACGCCCCATGGCATCACCCTGTAGCGCGAACGCCGTACCGTCCTGGCTGAGCACGTGCACCACCGGACTGTTGCCGTTGCGCGTGTCGTAGCGATAACCCAGGTCGAACTGCGGCACGTAGCTCACACCGGCCGCCGTGAACGGCCGCGTGAACGACACCGCTGCGTACGGCTGCGTGGTGTTGTAGGTGCTTTTCTGACCCTGCACGCCGAAGCTGGAAGCCAGCGGGCTCGTGCCGGTCACGGTCTCGTTGAAACCATCCAGGCTCTGGTGCTGGTACAGCGCGCCCACGGCTGGCGTGATCTGCCACTGCGCCGCCGAGATCGGCCATGCCACCTGCAACGCGGCGGCCGTGGTGCTGCCATCCGGGCTGGA
>NZ_JAELTQ010000143.1 GCF_016428905.1 Dyella sp. ASV24
CCCCCCCCCCCCCCCCCCCCCCCCCCCCCCCCCCCCCCCCCCCCCCCCCCCCTCTTTTAGATGTGTATAAGAGACAGGAGGCAACCCGCCCGGTGGTCATACCGGCCGCATGCGGACGCGACCCGGGAGAGTCGCGTCCTGGCCTGCGTCCGTTACTGCAACAGCTTCAGCACCTGCTGCGGGTTGGAATTGGCCTGAGCCAGCACCGAGATGCCCGCCTGCTGCAGCACGCTCGCCTTGCTGAGGTTGGCCGTCTCCGCCGCGAAGTCGGCGTCGCGGATGGTCGACTGCGAAGCCTGCAGGTTGGTCGTCTGAGCCGCCACCGTGGAGATGGTCGACTGGAAACGGTTCTGCACGGCACCCAGCTGGGCGGCGAAATCACTGACCGTCTTCAGCGCCACGTCGACGCGGGAGATCAGGTCGTTGGCCGAGTCCACCGACTGCACGTTGCCACCGGACAGCGAACCGCCGGAGACAGCCGTGTTGCCCGCCGTGTAGGTCGCACCTGCGTTCACGTCCTTAGCATTGGCACCGATGATGTTGCCGCCGGTGTCGGCGATCTTCAGCGTACCTGCCGAGTAGAAGTTCACGCCGTTGCCTGCGCCGTTCACCGCAGCGGTGACACCGCTGATGCCAGCCGCGTTGATCGCGTCGGACACGTCCTGCAGGCTCTTGGCGCCGCTGAGGTCGATCGAGGTACCGTTGATGCTGAAGCCTTCACCAGCCAGGCTCGGCAGACCCGTCAGGCCACCGACGACGCCGGTGGTGGTGGCGTTGCCCGCTGCAGCCACGGTGGTCGGCATGCCCAGCGCGCTCGCCTGGGCGCCGCCAACGGCCAGAGCCGTTGCACCGGCGTTGGCGATGTTGATTTCGCCGCTGGCGCTGACGGTTGCGGTCACACCGGCGCCGCCGGCGGTCTGGATAGCCGCGGCCAGCGTGGTGGCGTTGTAGGTGCCTGCAGCCACCGTGCCTGCGCCGACGGTCAGGTCACCGGCCTTCAGCGTGATGGTGCCGATGTCGCCCGAGGTCACTTCGGAGACCTGGCCCATGGCGCTCGACTTCACGCTGGTGCCAAGGCTCACGCTGATGGTCTGGCCGACGTTGGCGCCGATCTGGAAGCTCTTGGTCTTCATCGAGCCGTCCAGCACGTTCGAGCCGTTGAACGTGGTCTGGTTGGCGATACGGGTGATTTCAGCCAGGCGCTGCTGCACTTCCTGGTCGATCGACGAGCGGTCGGCGGAGGTGTAGGTACCGTTGGCCGACTGCACGGCCAAGTCACGGATGGCCTGCAGGTTGGCGGTGACCTGGTCCAGGGCGGAGCCGGCGGTCTGCGCCAGGTTGATGGCGTCGCTGGCGTTGGAGCTGGCTTGCTGCAAGCCACCGATCTGCGTGGTGTAGCGCTGGGAGATCGCGAAGCCGGCGGCGTTGTCGGCGGCGCTGTTGATCTTCATGCCCGACGAGAGACGCTGGGTAGCCTGGGACAAGGCGCTCTGCGACTTGGTCAGGTTGTTCTGCGCGTTCAGCGACGAAATATTGGTGTTGATAACGAGAGACATTGGATTTCTCCTACGTAACCGGTGACCGGTTTGGATTGGCTTTGTTCTTGCCGGCGGCCAGGTTCCATACGTGGGATGCCATCCGCCTCAGGGAGCTTTTCGGCCTGTCAAGAAATTACTTGAGCCGCCTCTCCCGCCAATTCGTGATGGAGCGCACTAGATGGGGGTTTTCTCCCCTCTCCTGGCAACCCATCACTACCGTCAACCTTGCGTAAGAACCTCCTCTCGTCATCGCGCCCTTCGGGCGCAAGGCATGCAGCGAACTGCGATTACTTCAGATAGTTGAACAGGCTCATCGACTTCACCTGCGCAAACATCTGCTGCGATGCCTGCAGCGCCGTCTGCTGCAGCGACAGATTGCTGATCGCCGTGTATGCGTCCGCTCCCTGCACATCCGACAGTGCGGACTGGTAGGTGACGTTGAGATCCTGATACGCGCCCTGCTGCTGTTGCAGCGTGTCCAGTCGGCCACCGATGGACACCTGCACCGAACTGATCGACAGCTGCCCCTGATCGATGGATTCAATCTGGCGACTCATCACGTTGGTCAGCTGCGTATCGCTCGCGCCGCTTTGCAGCGCGCTGATCATGTTGTTGAGCGTGCTGAAGATGTCCTGCTGGCCACCCGTGCTTACCGACACCGAGTCGCCTGCCGCGGGCGTGCCGCTCATGGCGATGGTCATGCCGTTGAAGCTGATCGAACCGCCATCGGTATAAGTGCCGCCAACCGGGTTGCCACTGCTGTCGAGCACGGCGCTGCCGTTGGCGTTGGTCGCCGTCCAGGTACCGCCCGCGCCGAAGCTGATGGTGTAACCACCGCCGCTGGCTGCTTTGGTGCTGTTCCATGCCGCCAGATCGGTGACGCTGTTCGTGCCCACGATCAGCGTGCCGGTGTTGGCGCTGCCTGCGCTGGCTTCGAACGAGCCATTGCCGTTGGGAATGTTCATGAACAGACCCGAGCCCGGATCGCTGGTGGCCACTTGCATACCCGAACCCACGGCCGATCGCTGCTGACTATCGTTGCCGCCATAGGTCACCGCGCCGTTGACGCCCACCTGAAACGGCGTCTTCGTCGTGCTGGTGCCGGCAAACAGCGCATTGCCGTTGCTATCGGTGGTGTTCGCCAACTGCACGAGCTGGTCGTGGATCTGGCTGAGCTGACTGGCGATGCTCTGGCGATCGCTGGCCGACAACGTGCCGTTGACCGCTTGCAGGGCCAGCGTGCGGGCATTGTCCAGCACGCTGTTCACCGTGCTGAGCGTGCTCGCCTCGGTGTTGAGTCGCGTGGTCGCCGAATTGATGGTGCTCGAATACTGCGTGTTCGCCGCGATGACGTGATTAAGGCTGACCACCTGACCTGCGCCCGCCGGATCATCAGACGCCACGTTGATGCGATTGCCCGTGGATACCTGATTCTGGGTCGCTGCCAGCGCGCTCTGCTGACTGATCATGGTGTTGAGCGACTGCTGGTACATCCAGCTCGTTGAAAGACGCATGAGAGTGCTTCCTTAGGCCGTCTGGATCGCGGAAATCAGGCTGCTGAAGATGGTTTGCGCGGTAGAGATCACCTGCGCGGACGCTTGGTAAGCCTGCTGGTACTTGACCATGTTGGCGGCCTCTTCATCGAGGTTTACGCCGGACACGCTCTGCTGCGCGGACATCGCCTGGTTGTAGAGGCTGGTCTGCGTGGTGAGGTTGGTCGTGGCCTGGCTGCCCACGGTGCCGATGGTGGTGGTCAGCGTGCCGTAGGCGCCGATCACTGACTGCGTGCCGCCGTTCAACACCTTGGCATCCGCCAGTCCGGCCAACGCCAACGCATTGCTGGTGTCGTTGAGGCCGTTGCTGTTCGCGCCAATGGTGAACTTGTCATTCGCCGCCGGCGTACCGGAGGGCGTCACACTCCAGCCGTTCGCGCTGATGGTCTGCCCCGGCGCATAGCTGCCGCTGGACAGCACATTGCCCGAGCTATCGGTCACCTGATAGCTGTTGCCCGTGGGGAAGCTGACCGTCGCACCGTTGAGCAGTGCGGCATTGGTGGGGTCGGTCACCGTCACCGAACCGATGCTGCCGGTACCGGTGTTGGTGGTTGCTGCCTTGGCATTCAGCGCAGCAGCGGCGGCGATGCCGTTGGGATCCGTCATCGTCAGCGTCAGGCCCGTCGAGGCCTGGCGTGTCGGTTGAATCTGGAAGGTGTCGCCCGCCTGCGCGGTACCCGAGAGGGAGAGCGTCATACCCGCTGCGGAATAGGTGCCATCCGGGTTCGCCGTCATTGCCACGTTCTGGCCGCTCGTGGTTTGCATACTCCATGCGCTGCCGTTGTAGCTCAGCACGTAGTCCGAACCGGTGAGCTGCGACGCATCGCTGATGCTCGCGGATACGCTTCCCGTGCCCTTGTTGAGGTTGCTAGGCAGCACCGCGGGCGACGGTACGCTGAACATCGCCCCGCCCTGCTTGCCGTTGAGATCCAGCCCCTTCGATTGCTGCGTGTTGACGCTGGTGGAAAGCGCTACGGCGGCCTGACCGAGCTGGTTCTGCACGCCATCCAGCACGTTGCTGCGGTAGTTCAGCAACGCGCCCAGTGTGCCGCCGCTCAGCTTGCTGCTGACCACGGTGCCGGTGCTGTCGAGCACTTCAGTACGCGTTGGGTCGTATTGGTTGTTGCCGGTCTGCAGGGCGTACGACTTGTCACCGCTCACCAGCGCCTGACCGCTGGAGGCGTACACGCTGATGGTGCCGTCGCTCTGCGTGAAAGCGGACACACCGACATAGCCCGACAGCGTCTGTACCAGGTTATCGCGCTGGTCGAGCAGGTCATTGGGCACGTTGTTGCCGGCCGCATGGATCTTGGCGTTGACGGCCGCCAGGTTGCTCGACACGTTGTTGACGCTGTCGACCGTGGTCTTGATCTGTGCATTCACCTGGCTCTGCTGCGCGGAGAGCTGCTGCCCCAAGGTGTTGAACACCGCGACCATTTGGCTGGCACTGCCCAGCAAGGACTGACGGCTCGACGCCACGCCCGGCGTATTGGCCACCGTGCTGAAAGCGCCATAAAAGCTGTCCAGCGCGTTCTGCAGGTTGCCACTGGCGCTCAGCGCACTGTTGAGCGTCGTCGCCAGGCTACTGGTGGTGGTGGCGCCCTGCATGCTGGAGTTGGCGGTCCACAGCGCGGAGGTCAGGAAGTCGCTATAAGCGCGCTGCACCGCCTGCACGTTCACGCCACTACCCGTGGTGTAGTTGCCGCCACCCGTGGTGATGGCCTCGGTCTGCAGCACCGTCTGGCGGCTGTAGCCCGTCGTGTTGACGTTGGAGATGTTGTTGCCCACGGTGGTCAAGGCCACCTGTGCGGCGTTGAGCCCGGAGGCACCGATGCTAAGAAGATTGGACATAGGTCATTCCAGGACAGGTCACTCGGAGGAATTCGGCGGGACGGCCACATTCTTGAGGTCGCCCTGCCCGATGGCGGCAAGTGCTTGACGCATCTGCGGGCTGTTGGCGATCGCAATAATTTTTTGCGCGTAGGACGGATCAGTGGCGTAACCGCCATTCACCAGCCCCTTGGCGAAACCGACAACGTCCTCGCCATGGTTGAGCGCCTTGGCGTAACGCGGGTTGTTGGCGAGCAATTGGGCGTAGTCGTCGAACGACTGGCCCGGGTTGTCGTACGAACGGAACTGCGCGCGCTTCTGCACGGCCACGCCGTCCTCGAATTCCAGCGTCGGCACGCTGACCTTGTCGCCGCCCCAACTGCTGCCGGCCTTCATGCCGAACAGGTTGTTGCTGGTATTGCCATTGGAGTGCGTGGGCAGGTGCTTGCCCCATTGCGTCTCCAGCGCGGCCTGAGCCAGCACGGCGCGCACCGACACACCGAGCTTCTCGGCAGCCTGTTGAGCGTAGGGCGCCAGTTGCTTGACGAAATCCGTCGCATCCTTCGGCAACAGCTTGAGCACCTTCTCGCCGGTATTGCGCGCCGCACTCGCCACGGAGTTCAGGCGCTGCTGCCAGTTGTCGCTGCCGTTAGCCGCTCCGGTGCTGCCGGTGGTGCTGCCATCGGCCGAACCGCCCAGTGCGCCACCCAATTGCTTCACCAGCATCTGTGCAATGCCAATGCCGTTACCGCCCTGCGAAAGCTGCACGGACAACTGCTGGTCGAACATGTCGCGCCACTGGTTGCCGGCGTCGCTGTCCAACAGGCCATCGCCACTGCTGGCGTCGCGCATCGACTTCAACATCATCTGCGTAAAGATCGACTCGAACTGCTTGGCTACCGCTGGCAGCGCCGCCTTGGCATCGCTTTGCGCCGTCTGGCGCAGCGCCGCAAACCCGGACAGATCGGTCCAGGTATTGAGGCTGTTGGCTGCGTCACCCGTGATCGCCATCAGATCACCACCAGCTCCGCATGGAGCGCACCTGCCTGCTTGAGCGCCTGCAGAATGGAGATAAGGTCGGTCGGCGACGCGCCCACCTGGTTCACCGCACGCACGATGGTGTCCAGATTGGTGCCCGGGCCGAACTTGAACATGTGCGCGCCGTCTTCGCTGACTTGTACGTCGCTCTGCGGCACCACCACGGTCTGGCCGCCCTTGCTGAAGGGATTGGGCTGCGATACCTGTGGATTCTCGGAAATAGTCACCTGGATGGAGCCATGCGCCACCGCGGCCGGTGTCACGCGCACGTCTGCGCCAATCACCACCGTGCCGGTGCGTGAGTTGACCACCACGCGCGCGGGCGCATCGCCCGGCGTGACTTCAATAGCCTGGATAGCGCCCAGCCACGCCACGCGCTGGCTGGGATCCAGCGGGCCGCGCACGTTCACCGAACCACCATCCATCGCACTGGCAGTGCCAGCGCCATAGGTGCGATTCACCGCCTCGGCGATGCGTGTCGCCGTGGTGAAGTCGGCCGTGTTGAGGTTGAGTACGAGATCACCGCCATTGGAGAACGAGGAAGCCACCGCACGTTCGACCGACGCACCATTGGGAATACGGCCGCTCGCGGAAATGTTCACTTGCACGCTGGAGCCGCTCTTGCCGGATGCCGTGATGCCACCGACCACCACACTGCCCTGCGCCATGGCGTACACGTTGCCGTCCGCGCCGCGCATCGGTGTCATCAGCAGCTCACCGCCACGAATGCTCTTGGCGTTACCGATCGACGCCACAGTGACATCGATGACCTGACCCGGCTTGGCGAATGGCGGCAGTTGTGCGGTCACCGTGACGGCTGCTGCGTTTTTCAGCTGCGGGCGCACGTTGGCCGGCACGGTAATGCCGAATTGCACCAGCATGTTTTCCAAACTCTGCGTGGTGAACGGCGCCTGCGTGGTCTGGTCACCACTACCATCCAGACCCACCACCAGGCCGTAGCCGATCAACTGGTTGCTGCGCACGCCCGCCACCTGCACCAGGTCGCGGATCTTGTCGGCGTGTACGGGCTGGTTCACCGAGAAGCACGCGCACAGCACGATGGCCGTGGTACGTAGCGCCGTTGCTGCGCGCTCGCGGGCGCGAATGAGCGTGGCACGCGAGAAAAGATGACGGATGTTCATCAGTACGGCATCCACTTCGAGCTGAAGAAGCGCGACAGCCAGCCCTGCGTGTTCGCATCGGCCAGCGCCCCCTTGCCGGTGTAGCCAATCTGCGCGTCGGCCACACGCGTGGACGGCACACTGTTGTCCTGCAGGATGTCCTGCGGGCGCACGATGCCGGCAATGCGGATCTGTTCCTGGCCCTGGTTGATGGTCACCATCTTTTCGCCACGCACCAGCAGGTTGCCGTTGGACAGGCGCTGCGCCACGGTCACCGTGATCGAGCCCGACAACTGGTTGCTCTGGCTGCTGTCGCCGCTACCGTCGAAGGCACGGTTGCCGTTGAGGCTGGTGTCCGCTGTCTGGCCGGCCACCTTGAGCGTATGGCCCAGGATGCTCGGCGCAGAGATGGTGCTGACGTCCTTCTTGCTGGTGTTGGTCGTGGCCTTCTTGGATGCCTGCGTGCTCTCCACCAGGGTGATGGTGAGGATGTCACCCACGCGGTGGGCGCGCGCATCGTTGAACAGCTCCATGCCCTGCTCGGCGTGGTAGATCGAGCCATCGGTGGGCGGCGCTGCCGGCTGCTCGGCCGGCATGGTGGCTGCCCACTGGTGGTCGTCGCGCGGCGGCTGCATGCCGCAGCCCGCCAGCGCAGCCAAAGCCAGCACAGCACCGATACGAGAAAGGGAACGGAAGGACGCCATGACGGTTCTCACATCTTGTCGGTCAGGTCTTGCAGCATCTGATCGGTGCTGCTGATCGCCTTGGAATTCATTTCGTAGGTGCGCTGCGTCTCGATCATGTTGACCATCTCGGCCACCACGTTGACGTTGGAGGATTCGAGCGAACCCTGCAGCAGCGAACCCATGCCGTTGAGTGCCGGCTGGCCGGTCTGCGGCGCGCCGCTGGCGACGGATTCCACATACAGGTTCTGGCCCATCGGCTGCAGACCGGCGGGGTTAATGAAATCCGCGAGCTGCAAGGTGCCCAGCGTCTGCGGCGTAGCCGAAGCGGTAGTGGTCGCCGACACCGTGCCATCGGAACCGATGGTCAGGCTCTGCACATTCGGCGGCACGGTGATGGCCGGCTCCAGCGGATTACCGTCAGCGGTGACCAGCTGACCGTTGGGATCGGTATGCAGCGAACCATCGCGCGTATAGGCCACGGTGCCGTCGGGCATGCTCACCTGCAAGAAACCGCGGCCTTGAATAGCCACGTCCAGCGAGTTACCGGTCTGCGTGATGCTGCCTTCGGTGAACAGCTTTTCGTTGGCAACCACTTTCACACCGGTGCCGAGCATCAAGCCGGATGGCGACACGGTCTGCTCCGTGGTCTGTCCACCGGGCTGGCCTTTGTTCTGGTACATTAAGTCCTGGAACGACGCACGCGAACTCTTGAACGCGGTGGTGTTGGCGTTGGCCAGGTTGTTGGAGATCACGTCCATGCGCGTCTGTTGCGCGTCAAGGCCGGTCTTGGCAATCCAGAGGGAAGAAAACATCGTGAACTCCTTGAATTAAGCGGCAGCCTTACTTAGTTGCCCTGAAGCAGCTTGAGGCTGGAATCGGCGTTGTCCTCGGAGGTCTTGATGGACTTCACCTGCATGTCGTACTGGCGCGAAAGCGCGATCATCTTCACCAGCTCGGACGATGGATTGACGTTGCTGCCTTCCAGTTCGCCGGAGTTGATGGTGACCGTGTCGTCGATGGCGGCTGTGCTGCCATCGCTCATGTGCATCAGGCCATCCGAGCCCTGCGTCATCTGCGTCACGTCCGGATTGACCAGCTTGATGCGGTCGATCTGCGACACCGAATTGGGCCCCTGTCCCTGCGGCACCGTGGAAATGGTGCCGTCGGAACCGACGCTGATATCCGTGGCCGGCGGAATGGTGATGGGCCCTGAACCGCCCATCACCGGATTGCCTTTCGAATCCGTCAGCCCACCGTCCGCGGTGAGCTGCAGATCACCTGCACGGGTGTACGCCTCTGAACCGTCCGGCGATTGCACCGCGATAAAACCGTCGCCGCGCACCGAGATATCGAGCGCTCGCCCCGTGTTGATCGGCGAACCCTGCCCGCTGCTCTGGCCGATGCCCTGCGCTACCGCATTGATGCGCGCCGGCTGACCATCGCCCAGCACCGGCACGCTCTGGAATGCGGAGAGCTGGCTCTTGAAACCGACCGTGGACGCGTTGGCCAGGTTGTGGCTCACCGCTTCCTGGGCGCGCATGATCTGCGTCGCCCCGGTCATCGCTACGTAGACGGAACGGTCCATGGCGATCTATCAGCGAGAAACCGCGTTGAACAACGCCGACGCCAGCGTGTTGTCGGTCGACAGCACCTGCGCATTGGCCTGGTAATCACGCTGCGCCTGGATCATGTCCACCAGCTGCGCCGTGGTATCGGCGGTGTTGGAGCTTTCCAACGCGCCCGACTGGATGGTGCCGAACTGACCGACGCTCGCCGTACCCATCACCGCCGGACCGGAATCGGTGCTGGCTGCCCAGGTGGTGTTGCCCATCTGACGCAGGCCCTGCACGTTGGCGAAGTTGGCAATCGCTACCTGACCGATCTGCGTGCTCTGGTTGTTCGAGTAGTACGCCGTGATCACGCCCTTGCTGTCGATGTCGATGCTCGACAACGTGCCCGCCTCGAAGCCGTTCTGCTGGATGGTGCCAGCCGAATAATCCGTGCCGTACTGCGTGGTGTTGTTGACGTTGAGCGACAGCGTCATCGGCGAGGAACCGTTGCCCAGGTTCACCGTGTTGAAAGCCAGCGTGCCGTTGGTCGGCGTAGCGAGCTTGCCGGTGGAGTCGAAGGTCATCGCCTGCGTGCCAGCGTTCTGGCCATCCACGTAAAGGTTGGCATTCCAGGTGTTGGTGCCGGTCTTCACGTAGTAGATCGTCGCCTGGTGCGAACCACCCTGCGAGTCATACACGGTCACCGGCGCAGCGGCGTTGTAGCTGGTGGAATCCGTGGTGCTGAAAGCGTTCGTCGGCACGGTGGCGCTGGCCGGCAGGTTCGACGTCATGGTGATGGCCGAGGTCGCCGTGGCGTTGCTCTGCGACGTCACCCAGTTGAAGTCCTTGAGCGTGCTGGTGTCGAAACCACCCGCCCCATTGGCCGGGTACATCTGCAGACGCGAGCCATCCGGCGTGGTGATATAGCCGTTCGGGTTCTTCTGGAAATCACCGGCACGCGTGTACTGCACGCCACTGCCGTTGTTGACCACGAAGAAACCGTTGCCGCTGATGGCGAGGTCCAGGCTGTTGTTGGTGGTCTGGATATCGCCCTGATTGAACTGCTGCGCGACATCCTGCAGACGCACGCCGCTGCCCACCGCAGTGGAGTTGAGGTTGAGACCGGTCACCGCATAGATGTCCGCGAACTCCGCGCGCGAACCCTTGAAGCCGGTGGTGTTGGCGTTGGCGATGTTGTTGGCGATGACGTTGAGATCGGACTGGGCAGCGTTGATGCCGCTGAGCGCCGTATTGAGTGCCATGTTCGTTTACCTCGTGATGAGGACGCGTGACGCGTCAGAGAATCTGTGCCACCTGGCTGAGCGGCACACCGCCCACGCCCGATACCTGCAAGTACGTGCCCAGCGAGCTGCCGCCGTAACCCACGCCTGTCACCGTGCCGGCGAGGTAGGTATCCAGCGAGGTGCTGCCGCTGGAGGCCTGGATGGTGTACGTGCCTGCGGCGAGGGCATTGCCGTTGTCGTCCTTGCCATCCCAACTGAACTGCGCAAGGCCAGTGCTCTGCGCGCCCAACGGAATATTGCGCACCACGTTGCCGCTGCCATCGACAATCTTTACGTTGACGGTGGTGGCGGTGGTGACGTTCACCGCGCCCTTCACTGCATCGGTGCCATCGAATGCGGCCGAACTACCCGGCACGAGCACCTCGCGATTCACCAGGTTCGACGAACTGAGCACCTGCGAGGTCTGCATGGCCGTGTTGACGTTGGTTGCGAGCGACTGCAAGTCGGTGTCCAACTGCTGCGTCGCCGACAACTGGCTGAACTGCGCCATTTGCGAGACGAACTGCGAGTTGTCGACCGGGTTGGTGGGATCCTGCGCCTGCAACTGGGCCGTCATCAGCTTGAGGAAATCGGCCTGCGTCATGGTGCTCGACAGCGCCGAGTTCGCACTCGAGGTGCTGCTCGAACTCGAGCTGTTGCTGGACGTGTTGTTGGTAGTGCTGGGTATCGTAGACACGAGGGCTCCTCCCGGCTTACTTGCCGAGGTCGAGGGTCTTGATCATCAATTGCTTGGTGGTGTTCATCGCTTCGACGTTGTTCTGGTACGAACGCGACGCGGTGATCATGTTCACCAGTTCATCGATGGGATTGACGTTGCTGCCGTAGACGTAGCCGTTGGCATCGGCCATCGGATTACCAGGCTCGTAGCGCGTCTGTACGTCGGCATCGCTTTCGGTCACACCCTTCACTTGCACGCCCACGGCACTGTCTGCGTCGGCGCTCTTCATGCCACCGACAGCTTTCTGCACGGCGGAGAACAAGGGTTCCTTCGCGCGGTACGCACCTTCCGGCGTGCTCGATACGCTGTCGGCGTTGGCAAGGTTGCTGGCCACGGTGTTCAGGCGCAGCGATTGCGCTGCCATGCCCGAGCCCGCGACATCAAAAATCTTGAACATGGACATCAGCCCTGGCCTCCCGTGATGGCCGTGCGCAGCATGTGGATCTGCGCCGTGATGAAGGAAAGACTCGCCTGGTAATGCACGCCGTTGGCGGCAAAGTTGGCCTGCTCGACCTGCGTATCCACGGTGTTGCCATCCATCGACGGTTGCGTGGGCACGCGATAAGCGAGTTGCTGCGCGGCTTGCGCCTGCGGATCAATCTGCCCGGGTTGCGTGATGGTCATTGCCAGCGTGTTGCTGGTGCCACTCGCACTCGCCAACGCTTTCTTGAAGTCGACATCGCGCGCGAGGTAGCCAGGCGTGTCCGCATTAGCCAGATTGCTGGACAGCACTTCGCTGCGCTTCTGCCAGGTATCGAGCGCCTGCGTGTGCAAACCGAAGAGGTTGTCGTTGATGGAACTCATCGCTCACTCCTGCGGCGGATGCCGCGGGATGACTTGAGCAATTTGCGTGCCACTGTTTGAGTGGTGACTGGGAAGCCGCGCGGTTGTTGGGTTTGTCGGGTTTTGCGCGGGTGTTGTGTGTGGGTTTTTCGTGGGGCTGTCGGAAAGTCGACGCGGGGTGTAGCGGGTTCCTGACGGGGTGTTGGCGTTGGGGTGGTTGGTCACCGTTACGCTGCTGCGAGCTTTCTCCCTCTCCCCCTCGGGGAGAGGGTTGGGTGCTCGCCTCATCGTTTCAATGAAACCGTCACCCCGGCGCAGGCCGGGGTCCAGAGCGGTATCGCTTGATTGTCGCGTGGCGGCGATCTGGCCGCTTACGCAGCGGGCGTTTCGACCTCCTGCCGGAGGCCGAGTCACTTTTCTTTTGCTGGCCCAAAAGAAAAGTAACCCAAAGAAAATGGCCATAGAGCCAACGCCCGCAGCATCACGATGGGATAAGCCCGAACGGGTGAGGAACGTTGTGGCTTGGTCACCTTCGCCTCTACACAGCGGGTACTGCCAAGCGCTTCGCAACGCACCGTGGCGGAGAGGACTTAAAGCAGCTTTCGCTACGCTTCCCTACCCCTGAGGCTAGGGAGAGAGAACGCTACGCTTTCCTACCGCCGAGGCGAGGGAAAGGGAGCGCTACGCTTGCCCACCACTGGGGCAAGGTAAAGAGAACGCTACGCTTCCCGACCGGTGGGAAGAACTCGCCACCGAACGGCATCGCTTTTCTCTTCTGTCTTGGCTCTGTGCACCTAGAGCAGAAGCAGCGCGACCCGCCGCGATGCGATGTGCAGCAACGCTGCACGAGCCGTCCGCTTGGCGCTTTTGATCTTCCGGGCCCCGTATGAGGCGGCGGGCGGGTGGAGATAAGGCCCGCAGGGGAATCGGCAGGGATGCCGATTCCTTTTCGTCGGGGCAGGAGCCCCGTCGAAAAGCCCGGAACCCG
>NZ_JAELTQ010000144.1 GCF_016428905.1 Dyella sp. ASV24
GTTGCTCAATTCGGCAGTGGAGGCGGTGGTTGATAAGGTCAGCCCGGAATTCCATGAGCTGGCTGGCCGCGCCAAGGACATGGGCTCAGCCGCGGTGTTCCTGCTGCTGGCCATGACGGCCCTGACCTGGGGGCTCATTCTCTGGCCCCGTTGGTTCTGATTCGTTCGTCGCGCCGTCGTTTGCCCTTGCCGTCGGGCCTTTAAGAACGCGCAAGATTGCGCCCTTCACGACGGAATGCTGCAATGGTGCTCCATTGGATTGGAGCACCCCCATGAAACTTCTTCGTGTCCTTGTATTGCTGCTGGTCGCTGTTGGCCTGTCGGGTTGCGGCTATAACGCCATCCAGCGCCAGGACGAGGCGGTGAAGGCAGCCTGGTCCGAGGTGCTCAACCAATATCAGCGCCGCGCTGACCTTGTGCCTAATCTGGTCAACACGGTGAAGGGCTATGCCCAGCACGAGGAACGCGTGCTTACTGAGGTGACCAACGCACGCGCCAAGGTAGGCAGCACGCAGCTGTCGACCGCCGATCTGAACGATCCGGAGAAGCTCAAGCAGTTCCAGGCTGCCCAGGGTGAGCTGTCCAGCGCGTTGTCTCGCCTCATGGTGGTCAGCGAGAACTATCCGCAGCTGAAGGCTGACGGCTTGTTCCAGAACCTGCAGGCGCAGCTGGAAGGTACGGAGAACCGTATCACCGTGGCGCGCAACCGCTACGTGAAAGAGGTGCAGGAATACAACTCGATGATCCGTACCTTCCCGAACAACCTCACCGCGAAGATGTTCGGTTATCAGGTGAAGCCGAACTTCTCGGTGGAGAACGAGAAGGCCATTTCCACGGCGCCGACGGTCGACTTCGGTAGCCCGGCGCCCGCAGCCTCGGCGCACTGAGATGATCCGGCGCGTAACGCGCCTGCTGCTTGTGCTGGCGATGGCTCTGCTGCCGCTGGCATGGCTGCATGCTGATGAAGCCGTTCCCACCCTCACGCGTCACGTCACGGACCTTACCGGCACGCTGACGCCTCAGCAGGTCGACCAACTCGACGCACAGCTGGTGTCGCTGGAGAAGACCAAGGGCGCGCAGTTGGTTGTGTTGATGGTACCGACCACGCAACCGCAGGAGATCGAGGAATACTCGCTGGCTGTTGCGGAGGCAAACAAGATCGGCCGCAAAGGCACGGACGACGGTTTGCTACTGCTGGTGGCGAAGAATGACCGTCGTGTGCGCATCGAGGTCGGTTACGGCCTGGAAGGCGCTGTGCCGGATGCGGCGACAGCGCGCATTATCCGTGAATACATCGCGCCGAAATTCCGTACTAACGACTACTTTGGCGGCATTAGCGACGCAATGGGTGCGCTTACCCTGCTCGTCAATGGTGAATCGTTGCCGCCGCCGGTGGAGAGTGGCAACCGCGAACGTCGTCGAGGCGTCGACTTCGGGCATGTGCTGCTCTTCGGTGTGTTCATCGCCATTTTCCTGCGCAGCATCTTTGGACGTACCACGGTGTGGCTGCGCACGCCGGTAGGCGCAGCGCTTACCGGTGGGCTGGTGTGGCTGCTCGCAGCGTCCGCGGGCGCCGGCATCTTCGGTGCGCTGATTGGTGGCGTGC
Organism: Dyella sp. ASV24; assembly: GCF_016428905.1. Classification (GTDB taxonomy): domain Bacteria; phylum Pseudomonadota; class Gammaproteobacteria; order Xanthomonadales; family Rhodanobacteraceae; genus Dyella. The sequence continues at coordinate 1,607 of NZ_JAELTQ010000144.1, forward strand.
TGATGTTGTTGCCGGGTGGAGGAGGGCGTTCGATCGGCGGCGGTGGCTGGGGTGGCTTCGGGGGCGGCGGCTTCGGTGGCTGGGGCGGTGGTGGCTTCGGCGGCGGTGGTGGCGGCCTCGGTGGTGGCGGCGGCTTCAGCGGCGGCGGTGGCAGTTTCGGCGGTGGCGGATCATCGGGGAGCTGGTGACATGTCGCACACGCAACGTCTGCTGATGAATATGTTTGATGGCTGGTTCCAGCTACGCCGACGCTTTCCCAAAAGCCTGCTTGACGAGATGACGACAGCCATTGCCCAGGGCGAGCGTGATCATCGTGGCGAAGTGTGTTTTGCCATCGAATCACGCCTGGCGCCCGGTGCCGTGTTGGCGGGGCTGAGTCCCGAACATCGCGCTCGGCAAGTGTTCGCGCAATTGCACGTGTGGGATACGCAGCACAACAGCGGTGTGCTGTTCTACGTGCTGATGGCGGAACATCGGGTGGTGATCCTCGCCGATCGTGGGGTGGCTGCGGCTGTGGCGCAGGCGGAGTGGGATGTTATCCGCGATCACATGCTGGCTAGTTTTGGTCGTGGCGAGTGGCGCAAGGGTTGCCTTGAAGGCATTGCCGAGGCACATGCGCTGCTGTTGACGCACTTTCCGGGCAATGACAAAGATGCCCCGGACGAGCTGCCCGACAGGCCTGTCCTGCTTTAAGTCATCGATAGTTGATATGGCAAAAAGGCGCACTAAGTGCGCCTTTTTGCTGTCGTGCGCTGGTCGGTGCGTGCAGGGTTTGCCTTCAGTCGCTGCCGTTGTCTTTGGCGCGGGCAAAAAAAGCGGGCCCGAAGGCCCGCTTTTCGAAGTGCTGCACTCTTTCGAGATTAGAACTTCTGGTTGTACGACACGTACCAGTAACGGTCGATGTCGAACGCCGGGTTGTACGGCGAGCTGCCGGTGCCCGAGGTCGTGACCGCGTAGTAGTACGGACCCTTCTTGTTGAAGATGTTGTTCACACCAACCGAGAACGTACCCTTCCACGGAGCCGTGTAGCGGATCTGGGCGTCGTTGAACGCCACCGCACCCTTCTGGCTCACACCGTAACCACCCAGACCCGGGGTCGTGTAGTTCGGCATGTTGCACTCCACCGTTGCGGTGTAGCACTTGTCCTTCAGGCCCGAGTAGTAACGGACCGTCCAGCTTGCGCCGAACTCACGGTAATCCCAATCCAACTGCAGGTTGGAACGCAGGCGGTACATGCCGTCTTCACCGAAGAGGCTGGTGTTGCTGGTCATGTAGCCGACGTGGTTGATCGGGGTAGCGCCCGGGCCGCTGGCCGTTTCGTACTTCGTCAGGTAGGTGCTGTCCGAAGCGATGCGGAAGCGACCGAACGAGGTTTCCGGCAGACGGTAGTGGATACCGACGTCGTAACCTTCAGTCTTCAGCGTGCCGAGGTTGGTCAGGCTTTCGTTGAGGTTGTTGATCGAACCGGCCACCAGGTTGGAGGTCGGCACCGGGGTACGCGTGAAGCGGTTGCAGTACGACGAATCGTTCTGCACGTAGCACAGGTTGGCGATGTCGTTGGCATCGACGCCGGTGATGATGTTCTTCACGTAGATGTTGTAGTAGTCAACCGTGAAGTCCAGACCTTCGATCTGGTGCGGGCTGTAGACCAGGCCCAGCGTACGGGTGATCGAGGTTTCCGGCTGCAGGTTCGGGTTCGAACCGGAGAGGAAAGCCGTCGGCGTCTGACCGCCAGCCGAGCTGGTGATCTGGGCGCCGGTCTGGTCGATCTGGCGGTAGCCAGCCGGCACACCTGCGGCGGCGCAGCGCTGGGCCACGGCCGAGTTGCTGGCGGCAGCGCCGAACTTGGAATCACACGGATCCAGGAACGTCTCGAAGCTCTGACCGGTGCCACCGTACAGATCGCTGATGGTCGGCGCACGGAAACCCTGGGCCCAGGTACCACGGACCAACAGGTCCGCGAACGGACGCCAGCGGAAGCTGTACTTGTTGTTCGTGGTGCTGCCGAAGTTGCTGTAGTGCGAGTAGCGGCTGGCCACGTTCAGGCCAAGCTCCTGCGCACCCGGCAGGTCACGAAGCAGCGGCACGTCGAGCTCGGCGTACGCTTCGTTGGTGTTGTACGCGCCGGAGGTCGGGGCGCTGGCGAGGTTGGTCGTCAGGCCGGCAGCGTCGTTGGCGTCCGGGCGGAAGTCGCCCTTCTCACCGCGATGCTCCACACCCACGGCCAAGCTGACCGTACCGGCCGGCAGGTCGAACAGACCACCGGAGACGTTGGCGCTCCAGTCGGAGGTGTAGCTGGCCTGACGATCGGTGCCCACGTAGTTCACGTAGTTCAGCACCGACTGCGGGGTGCCGCCCGGACCGGCGAGGATGTTCCACGGCACGCAGCCGGCGGCACGATCGGCGGCGCTGGCGCAAGCCACCTGGCCGTTGATCATGGTCGTCGGGCCCAGAGCCGCGCGCGCGTTCGGCAGGTAGATATTGCCGGTGGTGCGCATGCGGATGTGGTTGGCGTCGTAGGTGAAGCCCGCGTCCCAGCTCCAATCATGGTTCAGAAACTGGAAGTAGCCGTCGACGCCCAGGTCGATGTGCGCCAGCTTGGACTGCGTGTCCGTGACGCGGGGCATTTCCACCGTGCGGCGGAAGAATTCGACGTCCTCACCCGGGAACGGGTTGTAGGCGTTCTGGCCGCTGATCAGGATCGGCGTGTCAGCCGAACCCGACTGGAACGGGTAGCCGGAGAGCTGGCTGGACGTGTCACGGGTGCTGTAGCTGGCAGCGCCATGCAGCGTGATGTTGTCGGTCAGCTTGTAGCGATCCTGCAGGTACAGGTTCTTCAGCTTGGTGCCGGCGCGGAAGGTCATATCCCGCTGCGTGTTGTACTTATCGGCCGAGCTGGTGGGATCGTACAGGTGGTAGTTCGACAGGTCGCCAGTGGCGGTCGAGCCGTGGTTGACCACGTACTGGTCGCCAGTGGTTGGATCGACCACGCGGCCGTACGGGCCCAGGCCCAGGCCAGCGGTCGGGTGACGCGGACCCTGGGCGTACGAGGTCTCCGGACGCTCCTTGTTCCACATTGGGTCGACGTTCTGGTACGAGGCGCCGACGATGATCGAGTTCTTCTCGGTGCTGTGGCCCCAAGTGAAATCGTAGTTCTGCGTCTCGCCGTCGCCCTTGCCATTCTGGCCGTAGTAGACGTTGGCTTCGGCGCCGTCAAACTTCTCGCGGGTGATGATGTTCACCACGCCGCCGATGGCGTCGGAACCGTAGATGGAGGAGGCGCCATCCTTGAGGATGTCAATGCGCTCAATCATCGAGACCGGGATGGTCGACAGGTCGGTCAGGCCGGACAGGCTGGTGCTCCAGCGGCGACCATTGACCAGCACCAGGGTGCGCTGCGAACCGAGGTTACGGATGTTGACGTAACGGCCACCGACGTCGGCACCGTTGGACAGCGTGTCCTGCGGGGTGATGTCCGGCGTGCCAGCGGACGGCATGCGGGCCAGGATGTCATTGACGTTGGTCAGACCGGTCGCCTTGATGGCGGCCTTGTCCATGGTGAAGACCGGCTGAGAGGTCTCCACGTCCACGCTACGAATGCGCGAACCGGTGACGGTGACGGTTTCCAGGCTCTTGGCTGAGGACTGATCAGCTTGGGCGGGGGCAGCATCCTGTGCGGCCACCGACCACGTCTGCAGCACGAGCGCTGCGGCGATGGCAGTAGCCAGCAGTGTCTTTTGCTTCATTGTTGGAACTCCGAACAAAAAATAGCCATCAGCCAGCACGCGAGGGCTGGACATCTGGTTATGGGATGGCGCGACCAGCCTTGGGGAAGGGGTGCGTGCCGTGGCATCGCCGGGCTTGGGGGACAGGCGATGTAATCCCGAAGTTAAAACAAAGTGACGTGTAGGTGCAAGCCTGCTGCAACAGTCAGGTGATAGTTGGTTTTAGGCTGGAGGCATCGTCTGGGGCGCGCCAAAAAAGTGAGTTGAGGCCTATCTCACGCGACGATCCCGCTCCTTTCGAGGGTGATCGCCGCCGCGATCCCTAAGAAGCGCGCGGCCCGCTACACTGGCGCTTTGTCGCTACCTGCTTGCCCATGACGCAGCCCTTCACTGTTGCCTTCGATCCCGTTGCCTTCAAGCTGGGGCCGCTACAGATTCACTGGTATGGCCTGATGTATCTGAGCGGCTTTCTCGGTGCGTGGCTGCTTGCCGAGTACCGCCGACAGCACGGCCGCTTGCCGGTGACCCGTGACGCGCTGGGCGATCTGGCGTTCTACGTGATGATGGGTGTGATCATCGGTGGGCGCATCTGGTACATGCTGTTCTACGCCGACATCCATTGGATATGGCAAGACCCGCTGGCGCTCTTTCGCGTGTGGGATGGCGGCATGAGTTTCCACGGCGGACTACTTGGCGTGCTTACCGCCGGCCTGTGGTGGTCGCGCCGGAACCATATGCATTTCTTCGACACGGTGGATTTCGTCGCACCGCTGGTGCCGATCGGTTTGGGACTGGGTCGCCTCGGCAACTTCATCAATGGCGAGCTGTGGGGCAAGCCCGGTTCGGTGGCGTGGGCAATGATTTTCCCCAATGCCCGCTCGGCCGACGTGGACTGGGCTTCCACGCATCCCCAGTGGCAAGCGGCGCTGGCGCAGTTTGGCGGCCTGCCGCGCCACCCTTCGCAGCTCTATGAAATGCTGCTCGAAGGCGTGGTGATGTTTTCGGTGCTGTTCCTCGTGTCGTTGAAGCCGCGTCCGCGTTACCTGGTTTCCGGCCTGTTTGCGCTGATGTATGGCTGTTTCCGTTTCGGCGTAGAGTTTGTGCGCGTGCCGGACCCTCAGTTGGGGTATCTCGCGTGGGGTTGGCTGACCATGGGCCAGATCCAGTCGTTGCCGTTGATTGTCATCGGCCTGGTGTTGCTGGTCATGTCGCGCAAAGCACCGACCATGCGCCTGTACAACGTCTCCATGCCGACCAAGGAGTAATCCGTGCGCGCCTATCTCGACCTGCTGCAGCACGTGCTCGACCACGGCGCGGAAAAGGCAGACCGCACTGGCACGGGTACGCGCAGCGTGTTCGGCTGGCAGATGCGCTTTGATCTCGCGGAAGGGTTTCCGCTGGTGACGACCAAGAAGCTGCACCTGCGGTCGATCATTCATGAGCTGATCTGGTTCCTGCAGGGCGACACCAATATCGCTTACCTCAAGGACAACGGCGTCAGCATTTGGGACGAATGGGCCGATGAGCATGGCGATCTCGGCCCGGTCTACGGGCAGCAGTGGAGAGCATGGCCCACTGCCGACGGCGGTGTGGTGGATCAAATCCGCTGGGTGGTGGACGAGATCCGGCGCAATCCAGATTCCCGCCGGTTGGTAGTGAGCGCGTGGAATGTTGGCGAGTTGCCGAAGATGGCGCTGATGCCGTGCCATGCGCTATTCCAGTTCTACGTCGCCAACGGCAAGCTCAGCTGCCAGCTTTATCAGCGTTCTGCCGACATCTTCCTGGGTGTGCCCTTCAATATCGCCAGCTACGCGTTGCTGACCCACATGATTGCTCAGGTGTGTGGCCTGGGCGTGGGCGACTTCGTGCACACGTTGGGTGATGCGCACCTGTACAACAATCACGTAGAGCAGGCGCGCTTGCAGCTAACCCGTGAGCCGCGGGCGCTACCGCGCTTGCAGCTCAATCCAGACGTGCGCTCGATCTTCGATTTCCGCTATGAGGACATCGCGATCGTGGGCTACGAGCCCCATGGCGCCATCAAGGCCCCGGTGGCGGTATAAGGGTGGACTGGAGCCCGCGCGGAAGGCGAGTTAAGGGCTCCGGGGGCATTTGAGAGGGATGGTTCGCGCATCCTGCTAAGATCGGCGCCGCGCGACGGCCCCTGGCTGGCGGCGCAGGGGTCAATACCGTCGATGATTCAAGGATTTCCATGGCTATTTCGCTGATTGCCGCGCTGGATGAGAACTTCGCTATTGGGCGCAAGGGCCAGCTGCCCTGGCACCTACCGGACGACCTGCGCTGGTTCAAAGAGCTCACGCTCGGCAAGTACGTGCTGATGGGCTACAACACGGCCGTCGCGATCGGCCGCCCCCTGCCTGACCGCACCAATCTGGTGCTGAGCCGCAAGCACGAGGCACCGTTCCCCGGCCAGGTCACGGTGCGCTCGCTCGCCGAGGGTTATGCCCGCGCGGGTGGTACAGGCCTTATGGTGATCGGCGGTGGTGAGGTCTATACCGAAGCCCTGCCCAAGGCGCGACGCCTGTACCTCACCTGGGTGAATGCGGCGGTTGATGGGGCTGACACGTTCTTCCCGGGCGTGCATTTCAGCGATTGGACCGAAGTCTCTCGCGTGCATCACAAGAAAGATGACAGTCACGCCTACGACTTCGACATGGTCGAATACATCCGCAACGACTGAGCGGTTCAACCCATGACCGCTACGACGGCCGGTGCCATGCATGTCATGGCCGGCGTCATGCTCGATCCCCAGGGACGCGTGCTGCTGGCACAGCGCCCTCCCGGCAAGCACTTGGCGGGCCTCTGGGAATTTCCCGGTGGAAAGCTTGAGGCTGGGGAGGCTCCGGCCGATGGGCTGGTGCGCGAGCTTCAGGAAGAACTAGGGGTAGAGGCGACAATCAGTGAGTCGCTGATTCGTGTGCCCTGGTGCTACGGCCAGCGTTCGCTGCTGCTGGATGCGCGCGTCGTGCGCGTGTGGCGCGGCGAGCCGGCTTCGCTGGATGGGCAGGCACTGCAATGGTGCGACCCGCACGAGGTTGACCTGGACCTGCTCGCGCCAGCGGATCGGCATATCCTTCGCGCGCTTCAGTTACCTGTGCGCTATGCCATCACGGCGGATGTGCCGCCTTCGGCTAGCGAGGAATGGCGGCAGCGTGTTCGCAAGGCGATGGCTGCTGGCGAGCGAATGATCCTTTTGCGCTTTCCTCAATGGCCAGTGTCGTTGGTGAGAGCGCTGGCGGCGGATCTGCTGCCTGAGGCGCGGGCACAAGGGGGGCATTTGCTGTTGAGCAGCGATGTTGAAGGCGCGCGGGTGTTAGGCGAGGGTGCTGGCGTACAGCTAAAGGCTGCGCAGCTGTCGACGCTCCACGCGAGGCCGTTGCCACCCACGCAGTGGATTGGTGCGAGCTGCCATCACGAGGATGACCTGCGTCGCGCGCTGGATGTGGCCGACTTCGCTACCTTGTCGCCCGTCGCCTTGACAGCGACTCACCCCAATGCCACGCCGATGGGATGGGCGGGGTTCGAGGCGCTAGTTGGTGAATCAGCCTTGCCAGTTTACGCACTGGGCGGCATGAGTTCGGCGCAGATTGATACGGCGCGGCAGGCGGGCGGGCAGGGCGTAGCGGGTATTCGCGGCTTCTGGTGAGCGCTTAGCGTTTTGCTTCTGCGAGCGACAGATAGCGCGTGTGCAGCTCGGCCACGGCCTGATCGAGCGCAGCTTCGTCGCCGCTGTTTTCGATAACGTCGTGGGCCAGTGACAGTCGGTGCTCGCGGCGCGCCTGGCGCTCAATCATGCGTCGCGCGAGCGCTTCGTCGATACCATCGCGTTGCATGAGGCGCTGCAATTGCAGCGATTCCGGAGCATCGACGACGAGGGCGCGATCCACCCAGTGATAGTGCTCATGGTTCTCGGCGAACAGTGGGATGGCGAGCATGCAGTACAGGCCAGTATCAGCCAATACACGCTCACGTAGCCATGCGCGCACGCGCGGATGGGTGATGGCTTCGAGAGTCCGCCGTTCCGTGTCGTTCCCGAAGACCCGCTGGCGCATCGATGCGCGATCAAGCTGGCCTTCGGCGTCGAGTACACCGGGCCCAAAGTGGGTCACGATAGCAGCCAACCCTTCCGAACCCGGGGCCACAACCTCTCGTGCAGCCACGTCGGCGTCGTAAACGTGAATGCCCAGCGCCGCGAAGCGCCGGGACACTGCGCTCTTTCCCGCAGCAATGCCGCCGGTGAGGGCGACGACGTAGCCCGGGTGTGGCGTCACGACAGTCCCATCATCTGCATGTACTGCTGCATCAACCAGCCGCCTGCGACGAACCAAACCCAGCCGGCTGCAGCGATGAAGGGGCCGAAGGGCATGGGAATGTCGCGGCCGTGCTTGCGCAGTGCGATCAGGCTACCGCCGACGATGGCACCGATGAGCGAAGAGAGCAGGATTACTGGCAACAGGGCTGTCGGCCCCATCCAGGCACCGAGTGCGGCAAGTAGCTTGAAGTCGCCATAGCCCATGCCTTCCTTGCCAGTGAGTAGCTTGAACAGCCAGTACACGCTCCACAGACTGAGGTAGCCGATGGCCGCACCAAGGATTGCGGTGCCGGGCAGCACGAACATCGGCAACAGGCTCAGCAGCAGTCCCAGCCACAGCAGTGGATAGTTCAGCTGATCCGGCAGGTATTGCGTGCGGAAGTCGATGCCTGCGAGTGCAATGAGCATCCAGGTGAAGACCAAGCCGGCGAGCGCGACCCAGTTGGGACCAAACTTCCAGACGATCGCTGCGCTGGCCAACCCGCTCAGCAATTCGACGAGCGGATACTGGATGGAGATGGAGGCCTTGCAGTAGCGGCAACGTCCGCCAAGCAGCAGCCAACCAAACAGCGGAATGTTGTCGCGAATGGCGAGCGGATGCTTGCAATGGGGACAATGCGAAGGTTCGCGCACGATGCCAGGCGGCAGTGCCTCCGCTTTGGGCTCCATGGACAGGGTGTCAAAAGCATCCAATCGCCACTGTGCCATCAGGCGGGCGGGCAGGCGAAGGATCACGACATTCAGAAAGCTGCCCACCAGCAGGCCGAGTACGCCGGCGGTAACGATCCAGGCCCAGAGGGGAAGTGCGAGCATGCGAACATCCAAGGCTATAAAAAAGCCCCCCTCCCAGAGGGAGAGGGGCCTGACGGTAAGACAGGCTCCAAGAGCTTACACGGTGCTGGCGAGCTTGAAGATGGGCAGGTAAAGCGAAATAACCATGCCGCCGACGAGGACGCCCAGGATCACCATGATCAATGGTTCCAGCAGTGTGGAGAGCGTGTCCACCGCATTGTTCACTTCTTCCTCGTAGAACTCCGCCACCTTGAAGAGCATGTGATCAAGGGCGCCTGATTCTTCACCGATGGCCGTCATCTGTACGACCATGTTAGGGAATAGGCCTGTCTGTCGCATCGACAGCTGCAGCTGGTGGCCGACAGCCACGTCCTCTCGCATCTGCTTGACCGCGTCGCCGTAGACCACGCTGCCCGTGGCGCCCGCCACGGCGTCCATGGCCTCCACAAGGGGCACGCCGGCACGGAACGTCACGCCGAGGGTGCGCGCAAAGCGCGCAATGGCCGATTGCCTGAGAATGCTGCCAATAACTGGCACTTTCAGCATGACGCGATCGAGGAAGTGCGCGAATTTGACCGAGCGGCTCTTGGCCATCACCAGGGCGACAATGCTGCCGACAATAGCGCCAATGACTAACCACCAATAAGACTTCATGAACTCCGAGGCGCTGATGACGATCTGCGTTGGTGCAGGAAGCTCGGCACCGGCGTCCTTGAACGTCTGCGCGAATACCGGCACCACGAAGAGCAGCATGATCATGCTGACCAGCAGCGCCACGGCCAACACCATGACCGGATAGAACAGGGCCTTCTTGATCTTGGCCTTGATGGCTTCCGTACGTTCCTTGTACGTGGCCACGGTGTCCAGCACCGAGTCGAGCACACCCGATGCCTCGCCGGCATGGACCAGATTCCGATAGAGCTCGTCGAACTGGACGGGATACTTGGCCAACGCCTCATGGAGTGCGGAACCGCCCTCAATAGTCTGCTTGACGTCCGTCAGCATATTCTTGAAGCGGATGTTCTTCTGGCCGTCGGCGATGATTTCGAAGGCCTGCACCATCGGCACGCCGGAGGCCATCATGGTGGCGATCTGGCGGCTGAAAATGGCGACGTCGCGAGGCTTGACCGTGCTGCCGGACGCGCCGAACAGAGGCTTGCCCCGCTCCTTTACCGTTTGCGGGTTCATGCCCTGGCGGCGCAGCTCGGCTTTGACGAGCGAGGCATTCTTGGCCGCCATGTCGCCCTTCATGCGTTTGCCGCGCTTATCGAGCGCCACCCAGTCGTAGGTAGTCAGCTTGCTGATCTCAGCGCGCTGGGCGCCAAGCGACTTGACGTTTTTAGCGGTGGCCGCTGCCATGGCATTTCCCCCTGCTGGTACGGTCGGGTCGCCTCAGGATGGCGACCGTCTAATCCATACAGCTTAAGTCATTCCCCTGGACCAATTCGTGGCACCTGACGCAACTTCGGTGCGACGAACGGCCCATCCCCCCGTGGCGGTTGGCCGCCGACGGCGCGTTTAGTCCTTGGTGACGCGGTCGATCTCAGCCAGGCTGGTCACACCTTTCTTGACTTTGAGCAGGGCGGAGGCGCGCAGGTCGTTTACTCCGGCCCTGCGGGCAGCCTCCCCAATCTGCAGCGTATTGCCGCCTTGCAGGATGATCTTCTGGATCTCCTCCAGCATGGGCATCACTTGGTAGATGCCCAAGCGGCCCTTATAGCCCTCGTTGCAGTTGTCGCAGCCCACAGCCTCGTAGATGGTGAGGCCGGCATCGATATCTTCCTGAGTGAAGCCCGCGTCCAGCAGCACGTGCGGGGGCAGGTTGATGGGCCGCTTACAGTCGTGCAGGCGACGCGCCAGTCGCTGTGCAATCACCAGGGTCACCGAGGAGGTGATGTTGTAGGGCGCGATACCCATGTTCATCAGGCGGGAGATCGTCTGCGGTGCATCGTTGGTATGCAGGGTCGATAGCACCATATGACCGGTCTGCGCCGCCTTGATGGCGATCTCGGCGGTTTCCAGGTCTCGGATTTCGCCCACCATGATCACGTCCGGATCCTGACGCAGGAAGGAGCGTAGTGCTGCCGCGAAGGTCATGCCGCGCTTGACGTTCTGCTGGACCTGGTTGATGCCCTCGACGCGGATTTCCACCGGGTCCTCCACCGTCGAGATGTTGCGCTCGTTGGTGTTGAGGATGTTGAGAGCCGTGTAAAGCGAGACTGTTTTACCTGAGCCGGTAGGGCCAGTGACCAGCACCTGTCTCTTATACACATCTAAAAGGGGGGGGGGGGGGGGGGGGGGGGGGGGGGGGGGGGGGGGGGGGGGGGGGG
>NZ_JAELTQ010000145.1 GCF_016428905.1 Dyella sp. ASV24
GCAAGGTGTAACGGCCACGATGGTCGATGACATAGCTGGCGGTATCCACGCGACTGCCGCCGACAAAACCGCCGTGATTGTCGACGGCATCTCGCGTGACCGGCGATGCGGCATACAGGGTAAGGCCACGCACAGGCCCGAAAGCCGTCGGTGGCAACATCATCGCGGGAGCGCCTTCCGCCGAGATCTCTACGCGCCGCGTCACCGTGTCGCCCACATGCAGGCTTCCGTCCGTCGGCGTTACCGTCTGCGTGACCTTTACCGAACCGGCGATCAGCGCTTCCGTCACCCCCGCCGGTAGAACCAACGCACGCACCTGCAACGCAAGGAGCGGGGTCTGTATCGCGACCGGGGTGCGTTGCGCGCCGAGGTGGGCGGTGATCTCAAAGGCGGGAATCTCCATCGGCCCCGACATCAATGGCGTGATGAGATAGGTGCGCGAGACCCCGGACCAGCTCTGCCCGCCGATCGTCTCCACCAGATGCCCAGGTGTTTCGTCGGACAGCGACAGGTAGGCACCGTCTACATGCAACTCGGGCAGCACGGGTGCGTCGGTAAAGAAATCCGGGGTGAGCAGATCCACCACGATGCGCGTGGTTTCACCCTGCATCAGCGACCCAGGTGGCTCCTGATGCACGCGCACCTGGACGGGTGGCGTCGGTGGAGGCACCTCATCGGCAAGCGCCGTGCTCACGAACAACCATAACAGGCAGCACCACCAGACCCTCATGGCGATGACCCTGGCGTGCTTGTCGCCGGCGCTGGCGGCCGGGGCACGGATTGGCCGTTCTCGATACTGAATTTGGTGCGCAAGAAATCCGCGGGTGACACGTTGAGATTGCGCATCCAAACGTCCGCCGACAACTGCATGGGGCGTTTGCCCATCACCGTCTGCGTCTCGTTGCCCTTCTTGCCCTCCTTGTCCTGCTTGACCTCGTCCGGTGTCGTGTCCTCGTCCTTGGTTTCCGCTGGCACGTTCTCGCGCTGTTTGATCAGCGTATCCATCAACCGTAGATTGGCCTCTGCTTCGGGGAATGGGAGGCGCATGCGCAATGCCTCGTTGTAGGCATCCTTGGCTTCCTGGTACTCGAACTGGTGCGCGTAGCTGTTGCCGGACATGAACTTCGCATCCGCCCCGGGCAAGGTATCGAAGATCTTCTGCGCTTCATCCCAGCGTCCATGTTGATAGAGCGCCCACGCCTTCCAGTAGGGATTTTGGAAATGCTCGGCCGCTTCACCGAAATCCCGGTGCTCGTAGTACCAGCGTCCTTGCTGATCGGGGGTGAAGAACCAGTCGGCCACGTGCCAGTCCGCGGCAGCCGCGGGTCCCGGCAAGGCGCCCAGCCCCACGAAGCCAAGCACGAACACCCAGCGCACCATCCAGCCGCGCCGGAACCAGAACAAGGCGATCAGCACCAGGGGATAGCAAAGGTAATAGCCGTACTCCTTCCAGTGTACGGACGACTTATCGTTGACGATCTGCAGGTGATGCACCGCTTCCCGCTGCACCCACTGCATGTCATCGTTGTTCGCGGTGATGCTGGCCAGTGGAATATGCGCTTGCGACGCGAGTCGCTGCAGTGCTTGGTCATCCAACTTCGCGACCATGGGTGCACCGTCTTCTCCCGTCTGTTCCCCGCCACTCGCCGTGCGCAACGGACCGCCTCTGGTGGTGCCCACCGCGAGCATCAGCACCTGCTGGCGCGAATGCTGGCGGTGCGCCACGAACGCCGGTATTTGCGCGTCGTCGAACCCACTGGTGAAGAACACGATGGTGCCGGGGTCATGTTCGGCATCGAGCAATCGGTCCGCCAGCGCAAGCGCCGCACCGGCGTTGAGGCCCTTGGCCGGCAGCAGGTCGGTGCTCAGGGCCGAAAGGAACATCTCCATCAGTGCGGCATCGTCCGTCGGCGGCAAGACCATGTGCGCGGTGTTGGTGTACACGATAAGGCCCGTGCGGCCACCCACGCGCAACGCCATCAGATCACGCACTTTCTGCTTGGCGCGCTCAAGCCGCGTCGGCGATACATCCATGGCGTTCATGGCTGGCGAAAGATCCATGGCCACCATCATCGGCGCGCGATCCTCGGCAAACGGCGGCGATTCCAGCTCCCACGTGGGTCCGGCGCAAGCAAGGCTTCCGATGATCAACACAGCGCATACGAGATGGATGGGCCGCGGCCGCCAATGCTCGCCATCGCCCACCACCAGGTGCGCCAACAGGTGCGGCGCAATCATGCCTTTCCATCGCTGGAGCGGATCGTTGCGCCGCTGCCACCACCACAGCAGCAAGGGGCCGAGCGGCAACAGCAGCAGCCATAGCGGGCGGATGAAATGGAAGCCCTGATCCATCGCTCAGCCCTCCGATGGCTCGGGTGCAAGCGATGCCGCATCGCGCTTTCGCGCAAACGGCGCGAAGAGGCCAAGCATCAGCAGGTGATAGGTGATCATCAGCAGCAGCGCGGCACCCAACGGCAGGTAGTAGAGCTTGACCTTGGGCCGGTAAACCGAGTGCTTCACCTTGCTGGGCGTCATCCGGTCGAGCAGTGCATAGATATCGGCGAGCTGCTCGCGATTCTCACCGCGAAAGCTCCGACCGCCAGTCACCGACGCGATGCGCCTGAGCGCATCCAGATCCACCCGGTTTTCGCCCTTGGCGTTCGGATCGCCGATACCGATGGTATGGATGACGATATGGTTGGCCTTGGCGATCTCGGCGGCCTTCTCTGCAGGAATCCGGCCGGCGGTGTCGTTGCCGTCGGTCAGCAGGATCAGTACGCGCTCGCGTTGCTGCGAATGCTCCGTCATCTTCACGGCCACGCCAACGGCATCGCCAATGGCCGTCTGCTCGCCCGCCATGCCCACGCGCAGTTCGTCCAGCAGTTCGCGCACAGCCACGTGATCCAAGGTCAGCGGAGCCTGTGGAAAGGCGTTCGTGCCGAACACGATGAGACCGATACGGTCGGTGGTCCGACGGCGAATAAAGTCATCCACCACGCCCCTCACCGCATCAAGCCGGGATATGCGCTGCCCCTGTGGGTCGATGAAATCCGGCGTTGCCATGGAACCCGACAGGTCGATCGCCAGCAGCAGGTCGCGCGCCGCCTCGGTTCGCTCTACCGGCGGCTCCAGTCGCTGTGGGCCGGCCAGCGCCAGCACAACCAAGATCCAACACAACGGGGCCAGCAGACGGCGCAACCAGTTGCCACGCAGCACCACTGCGCCGCGAGCGGGCTGTTGCCCCGTCGCCTTGGCCAGTTCGTCGAAGAACGGCACGCGCACCGCCCGGGTGCGTTCTCCATAAGGTGGCATCAGCCACCACACCAGCAAAGGGAGTGGCAGCAACGTCAACAGCCAGGGATGCTCAAGCTGCAACATGGCCATCAATCCACTGATGCAGCAACGCCATGAGCGACGCCAGTTCGTCGTGTCCTATCGAACCCTGCCCGTACGCCAGCACATCAAGCTGGCGGCCGGGCCCTTGTGTGAAGCCCCCGGCGGGATACGTGCGGTCCAGATAGCGCAGCCATGCCTCGCCGCTCATCGGGCCTACTTCCCGACGCGGCGCCCAGGCGAGCACGGTCCGCTTCACCAGTGCCGGAATGGCCAACAACGCCTCCGTCCGCTTCGCGGGATCGCCCATGTCACGCTCGATCGCCGCCAACTCGGCCTGCGCTTCGCGGCGATAGCGATTGCGCCACCACCTGCGCCACCGCAGAAAGGTGTAGACAAAAATACCCAGCAGCACCACCCCACTCACCACCCACCAGCCTACGGTCTGTGGCATCCAGGAAACCGCGGGCGGTGCCGGAATGTCTTTGAGATCGGCGATGGACGCCATCTTGATAGGGTCAGTGAACACGTACATGGACCTAACTCCGCATCTGCGCGAAGTGGCCGAGCATGCGTGCCATCTGCAACAGCGTAGGCTGCTCGGTATCGATGGCCAGCGTGGGCACGCCGCAACGCTGTACCAGCTCCACGGTCTGTTGCAGACGCTGATCGAACAGGGCGCTTAGCGGCTCGCGGATGGTCTTTCGGCCAAAATCCAGTTCCACCTGCAGCTCACCCTCGGTCACGACGATCTTGCCGCTAGCGGGCACGGCCCGCGCGGAGGGATCGAAAACGAGCACAGCCACGACGTCGTTGTGCGTCGCCAACTCGCGGATAAGCTGCAGGGTTTCTTCATCCGCCCCGAGAAAGTCGCTGACGATACAGACCAGGTAATCGTGAGTCGCCAAGTGGAGCGACGCTCGCAACGCAGCGTTGAGTTGCGCCGGGTTGATGCGTGCGGCGCTGTCGGCGCGCAAGGCTTGATTGCTGCGCGCCAACGCGCCCAGTACCGCCTGCACACTCGAACGGCTACGCCGCGCGCGCAGGCTGTGGATTTCGCTGTCGTCGAAAACCACGGCACCGGCGCGGTCACCTGCCTGAAACGTCATCCACGCACCGAAGGCAGCCACTTCCGCTGCCACTACCGATTTCATCGCGCGTCGCGTTCCGTAGAACATCGACATGCGCTGGTCCACTACATACAACGTGGGCCGATCGCGTTCCTCCGTATACGACCGCACCATCGCATGCCCCACCCGCAACGATACCTTCCAGTCGAGATGGCGTATGTCGTCACCGGGCACGTAGGCGCGAATCTCCTCGAAGTTCAGCCCCCTGCCACGAAGCCGCGAGGCATGCCGGCCCGCCAGCACGCTGTGATGAGGGCGATGCGGCGTGGCGCGCAGGCGGCGTGCCTCGTACTCCATGCGCGCCAAGTGGGCGGGAGTGACGTAGACGGTGTCAATGTCGCTGACCTCTACGGTGGTCATCGAGCACCTCAGGCCGGCACGGCCACGAGCTCAAGAATCTTGTCGATCACCTGGTCGGCATGGATGCCTTCTGCACTGGCGTCGTAGGAAAGCATGATGCGGTGACGCAGCACCGGATGGGCCATCGCGCGCACGTCGTCCGGCGTCACATGGTCGCGCCCCTCCAGCCACGCATGCACACGCGAGGTGCGTTCCAACGCAATACCGCCGCGTGGACTGGATCCGATCTGGATCCATGTCGCCAGCGCCTTGTCGTATTGGTCAGGGTGCCGCGTGGCATCGACCAGGGCCATGATGTACTGCTCAATGGCCGGGGCAACATGCAGGCCATGGATCTCGCCACGCGCGTCAAAAATGCTTGCGGGATCGATGCGTGTGATCGTCGCACCAGCATTACCTGACGAGCCAGGCACTTCTTCGCTGCGCACCAGTTTCAGCACGTCGATCTCGCTGACCTGGTCCGGATAGTCCACCAGCACTTTCAGCAGGAAGCGATCGAGCTGTGCCTCTGGCAGAGGATAGGTGCCTTCCTGTTCGATGGGGTTCTGCGTAGCCATCACGATGAACAGGTCGGACATCTTATGCGTGGTGCCTGCCACGGTGATCTGCCGTTCCTCCATCGCCTCCAGCAAGGCGGCTTGCACCTTGGCGGGCGCGCGATTGATCTCGTCGGCCAGAATGACATTGCCGAAGATCGGCCCGGGCTGAAACTGGAAGATGTTTTGCCCGTCCTGCTGATGCAGTACCTCTGTCCCCGTGATGTCCGAAGGAAGCAGATCAGGAGTGAATTGGATACGGCGCATCTCGGTATCGAGATGCTTCGCCATGCTCTTCACCGCTCGTGTCTTGGCGAGGCCCGGCAGGCTTTCCAGCAGCAGATGTCCATTCGCGAGCAGGCCGACGATCATCTGCCGGATCAAACCAGTCTGTCCGATGATGGACGCTTCCATCTGTGTCTGCAGGGTTGAAACAGCCTCTTTGGCGTTCATGTCACTCCTCGGCTCCGTTGTCCCGCATGCATCAGGGACCGCCACCGGCAATCCATCGGTAGTACGGGTTCTGGCCGTCCGCTTGCATGACCAGACCCATGGCGTCGGACCATTGATCACGGTCTCCCCGATACGCCGCCAGCCCTGCGGCGTAGAAGGTGAACAGCACGTCACGTTGGTGATGCATGGCGTCGATCAGCACCGGGCTCGCATTGCTCAGCGGCGGCTCCGTGCGCAACGCCACCAGTTCCGGCAGCACGCGTACCAGCTCGTTGCGGCGAACCCAGGTGGCGTACTCGATACTCGGATGATCATCGGTGACCGGTGGCGTGCTGCCCGCGTAATCCTCAAGACCCTTACGGTCAGTGACCCAGGTGGCCAGCAGTGCGGCTGGTGAACTCACACCGACCTCGCCAAGCGCTTGGGTGACGGACGGCTGGTTGAAGCGCTGCGCGATACGCGCCGCATCCAATTCGATCGGATCGTTCGAGCCTACCAGCAGCATTTCGTGCAGCTCAGTCGTCCAGAGCGTTGCATGGGGAAACGCGTCGAGAAATGCACGCACCATGGCGCGCGAGTCCTCGTCATTCTGCGTAGGCAGGGGCAACCATTGGGCCAGCAAGCCACCCGGCGCGAGTCGCCTTGCCGCCAGCTGGTAGAAGTCGCGGGAGTAAAGGTTGACCACGCCAGCTGCAGAAGGTGGCGGTGGTTCCAGCGTGATCATGTCGTAAGTCTGGTCACTGGCCAGTAGCTCGCGACGCCCATCGCGCAGACGGATGTCCAGGCCGGGGTCGCTACCCGCGCCATAATTGCCCTGGAACTGCGTATGCGCCTGCACAACAGCAGGAAGCAACTCCGCACACACGCGCGTCGTAAGCCCCGGATACTGAGACAACGCACCCGCGGTAATCCCGGTACCAAAGCCGATGACCAAGGCCGAGCGCGGCTCGCCGCGATGGATGATCAGCGGCAGCAGCGCCTGCAGGCGCATGTAGCGCTGCGACGGAAGCGTATCCCCCGAGTTGGACACACCCTGGATATACAGTCGATGGAAGCGACTGTCTTCGTGACCCTGTGCCAGCACGGCCACGGTGCCGCCACGACTTTCCTCGTAGAAGGTCAGATCGCCGCCGCGCACCAAAGTGAGCAATTGGGCCAATTTCTCCGATGGCGTAAGCACTGCGGTCAACAATGTGCAAAAGCTCACGGCCACCACGGCCCAGCGTGAGCGCTTTTGCAGGGGAGTCCCTGCGAACGCAGCGATCATGCCGACCACACCCGCCGCCACCGCCAACAACGCCAACGCACGCACCAACCCAAACATCGGCACCAGCGCGAACCCCGTCAGCAACGTACCGGCAATGCCGCCCAGGGTATTGAGCGCCACCGCGAATCCAACCCCGCGGCCGCTGCGTTCCGGCCGCGCCGACAAGCGAAGCACGGCGGGAAAGGCTGCGCCCAGCAGCAGGGTCGGCAGCAGCACCAACGCGGCGGCAGCCACGGCGAAGCGCGCGCACATCGCAGCGAGGCGGCTCCCCGTCATCGACGTCACCGCATTCGCCAATCCGCTCTGCCACTCTGGTAGCCAGTTGCCAAGCAAACTCACCTGCAGCAACGCCACCAAGCCAGCCAGCGCGATCAACACGCCGAACGCTGCCCATGGGTTTCGTACCCGATCCGCAAAACGCGCATAAATGGCGCTGCCGACCATCAGGCCAAACAGATAGACGGCCAGCATCATGGAAAATGCGAACGCGCGCGTGCTCATGAACTGCACGACGGTCTGCGACCAGATCACCTCGTAGCCGAGTGCGATGCCTCCCGCTACGGCGTACAACACCAGCGCCAATCGCGCTGAGCCTGAGGGGCCAGCGGCTTCGGGACTCATCGACGGCGTCGACGGCACGCGGCGGCGATCCAGCATCAGCGCCACCACCGCCACCAGCACGTTGATTGTCGCGGCGGCCAGCGCCGAACCCTGCACGCCCAACGCGGGTAACCACACGAAAGGCGCAAGCAGTACGCCGCCGATGGCGCCCGCCGTGTTGGCCGCGTAAAGGCGCCCCCCCGTGCTGGCGACGCTCTCCCTCGCGCAGGCACGTACCAACACGGGCAAGGTACCGCCCATCGCCACGGCGGGCAGCCCGACCAGAACAAACGGCAACGCCCAGGCCAACCAGCCGACACGTTGCTCCAGATAAGCGAACGGCGCAGCGCTATGGGCCAACAGGACGGTCGCCGCTACAGCCATTACCGCGACCGCAGCTTCCAGCCATGCATAGAGACGCAACGGCCGCGCAAGCCGATCTGCCACACGCCCCAACCACGCACCACCCACGGCGAGCCCGGCAAAGAAGGCGCTTACGGCGATGGTGACGGCGTATACCTCCACGCCGACGACGATGGACAGCTGCTTGATCCACAGCAACTGGTACACCAGCGATGCCGCACCAGATCCGAACAGCAACAGCGCTGACCATACCGCTGTCGACGAAACGGCAGGCTCAGCCACAAATGTGCGTTGTCCAACACGGGGAGGCTTCATGACATGCATGGATCTCGCGCAGGGCCGGATATCGACCGAGTATAGGGAGGTATCTACGCAGAACGAGCTACTTAAGTAAGAAAAGTCCTGCAATGAAGATCACTGGACCGTGCATCGCCACATTGCACTCATCAGGCATTGGATAAACAGACGCCAGCCGCGAAAGGCGACTGGCGTCTGTGCTGATCAACATCAGAGGCATCCCTACCGCTAGGCAGGCAAGCGTTACTTGCCTTCCTTCTGCAACTCCATCTTCAGCTTCTGAACTGCTTGATCGATGGTGAAGCTCGCCGGCGTCTGGCTCGGCGGATAGTCCTTGAAGGTCATCAGGAACTGCTGAGCGCGCATGTTTCCGGCAACCGTGACGTACGCGTTCTCGGTCTCCCAACGGTAGTAACCCGTGGTGGGACCAATATCCGCGCGTTCATACGGGTCCATCCTCAGGTTATAGAGCTTAGGCAGACGCAAGCAGGTGAATGGCTCCATCCAGATCTGCAGGCCACCTTGTGCGCGCTGCTCACAGAACACAGCCTTCCAGGCATCAGGCCGCACACCGCCCGGCTCGATGGGATCCCAGCGAACCGCTACCAGTTCGGCGTCATCATTGAAGTAGAAGAATTCGGTGCGTGGACTGACGTTGGTCTTGCCGGTCAGGTACGGCAGGAAGTTGTATCCATCCAGATGCACTTTGAACGACTTGCCAGCAATGCTGTCGCCCTTGAGCAGCTTGCTGGTGATATCCGGATCGCCAGCCGCAGCCAGCAGGGTCGGGAACCAGTCCAGACCGGACATAAGCGCATTGCTGACCGTGTTCGGGCGGATATGTCCCGGCCAGCGGATCATGGCGGGCACGCGGAAGGCGCCTTCCCAGTTGGAGTCCTTCTCACTGCGGAACGGGGAGTTCGCCGCATCCGGCCAGGTGAAGAAGTTGGGACCATTGTCCGTCGTGAAGATCACGATGGTGTTCTTGGTGATACCGGCGTCGTCCAGCGTCTTCAGCAGCTTGCCGACGTTCTGATCCATCTCCCACATGCCATCGGCGTACTCATGGCCTTTGCCCAGGCCACCCTTGCCTTCGTACTCCGGCCGCACATGCGTAAAGATGTGCATGCGCGTGAAGTTCATCCAGACAAAGAACGGCTGTTTGGCCCCGGCTTGCTTCTGGATGTAGGAGATCGCGGCGCCTGTCGTTTCGTCGTCAATCGTTTCCATGCGCTTGACGTTGAGTGGACCGGTATCCTCGATCTTGCCGTCAGAGAAGCTGTGGATCACGCCGCGCGGGTTGTAGACCTTAAGGAATGCCGGATCGTTCGACGGCCAGTACGGGCGCTCGGGTTCTTCTTCGGCATTGAGGTGATACAGATTGCCGAAGTACTCATCGAAACCATGCTTGGTCGGCAGGAAGCGATCCTGGTCGCCAAGGTGGTTCTTGCCGAACTGAGCCGTCGCATAGTTCTGGCCCTTCAGTGCCTGAGCAATGGTGACGTCGCGATCCTGAAGACCTACCGGTGCGCCCGGCATGCCGACCTTCGAGAGGCCGGTGCGTAGCACGGTCTGACCCGTGATGAAGGTCGAACGACCTGCCGTACAACTGTTTTCACCGTAGTAGTCGGTGAAGATCATGCCCTCGCGGGCGATACGGTCGATGTTCGGCGTGCGATAGCCGACCACGCCCATCCCGTAGGCACTCAGATTCGAGATGCCCACATCGTCACCGAAGATGACAAGGATGTTCGGCTTGCCGTTGTCGGACGACGACTCCTGCTGATCCTGGGCGGGCGGCTGCGCTTTCGCCGCGGGTGGTTGAAGGGTAACGGCGGCTACGACAAGCAAAGCTGTCATGACCACCGTTGTCAGTGATTTCAATAAAGTAGTGCGCTGCCACGGGCGAAACATGGGAACCTCCTGGTATGCACGACTGCACGGGGCAGCCAACGGGGACCACGTTGTTCTTGTCGCAACGGCGCGGGGATGCGACGTTGTCGTGTTGGGCTACGGTTTCTCTGCGGGATAAATCACTTTCCAGTCCTGCTTCATGTCCACCACGGTCCAGCCCTTGGCCGTGGCTTCGTCGAGCGCCTTATCGAGCGTGCCTACCTGAGACTGGCGGTCATAGGCGAACTCGCGCGCAGCATCGGTGTGGTGCACCAGGCCGGCGAAACGCGCCCCATCGCCCGATGTCGTCCACTCCAGCATCTGCTGATCGCCGTCGGAGTTGCCGAAGGCAAAGATGGGTTTGCGACCGATAAAGCGTTCGATACCCACCGGCTTGCCGGCATGGTCGTCGACAAGGGCCACCTTGGGCTCCTTGACCAACACGGGCTTACCCTCCCGCAGCTCGTACTTGAGCTCGCCCTCGCTACCGATCACCTGCTCCGGTGGCACGCCATACACGGCCTCGGCCCAGGCGCGCATGAAATCCTGGCCGCCGCCGGAGACGATATACGTCCTGAAGCCGTTCTCGCGCAGGTAGTGCAGCAGCTCCAACATGGGCTGGTAGACCATTTCCGTGAACACACGGTGTGTCTTGGGGTGGCGTGCCGTGGACACCCATTGATTGACGCGCTGCGCGAACTCGTCCGTGGTCATGCCCGCGTGCGTCGCGGCAACCAGTTGGATGGCCCCCTTCTCGCCTGTCGCAGCCAGCCCTTTCATATCGCCAGCCAGCGCAGATTTGAATGGCTCCGTGGTTTTCCACTCCGGATGTTGAGGCGCCTGCGCTTTCACCTGGTCCAGCGCGAAGAAGAATTCAAAGTAGACAGGCTGCTCGGCCCACAGGGTGCCGTCGTTGTCGAACACCGCGATACGTTTCGCGGGCTCAACGAAATCCGGCGATCCTGGTGTGGTGACTTTGCTTACGAATCCCTCGATCTGCGTCTTGGTGGCGCCGTCATTCCACGACGGCAACGGATCCTGCGCAGCCACACACGTGCGGGTCCACGCCAACGCCACGAGCACACATAACGACGCCCAAAGCATCTTCCCGTTCGTTCGCGTCACTACGCTGCCTTTGCGAGGCTGATCTGCCGCGTACATCCACTCCCCTCCCGATGTCTCGCTGCCGTCGCAACAACCGCCATCCCAGGCAATCACTACGATGCACGAAGGACACACGAACAACGGGTGTCCGACAGACGCGCACACTAACGAAGCGCGACAATTCTTACGGTCGCGGATTTAGCTGGCACTGACAATTCGTGAGACTACGTAAGTGTGTTAAGCAAAAGTACGGTGAAACAGGGCAAAGGAAGGAATAAGTCCCTGCACAACGTGATGTCACCGCGTGACAGTCGAGTGAAGATGCATGCATGGCATGGCGACACTTCCCCGATTGATGGTTATTCCACGCCGTTCAAACACCCTTCTGCGTTGACTCGATAGTCGCGACGAGATCCGACAGGAATCGGGTGATCTGCGATGCATAGTCCGGTTCTCGCATCAGCAACGCCATCTCCTGCACTGACTTGCCTACCAGCGGCAGCCGGAGAAACACATGGGGAAGAAAACCGTCACTGACCGTTCCAAGCACAACCCTGAGTGACGCCAGCATCTCATCACCCCGATGCGATGCGTGCGCCAGCGCGATGGGTTTACCCATGATCTCGTATCGGGAAACCATCCAGTCGATGGCATTCTTCAAGCCGCCGGGAATGGCCCTGACGTACTCTGGACTGGAAATGATGATGCCATCCGCCTTGGCAATCTCTTCGAGCAAGGCCATCACGACTACCGGCGTACGTTCGCCCTCCAGATCGGGCGAGAAAACGGGCAAGGTATCGAGCCGATGAAATACCGACACGTCCGCACCAACGGGCGCAAGGCGTTTCATTGCCATCAACAGCGCGGTATTGGTGGAGTCCTGGCGCGCGCTGCCAGAGATCGCCAAAAGCTTCATATCGGCCGGGTCCTGAACGGTTCAATCGCGAAAGGCGCCGGATGAAGTATCCGCAACAGCCACTGCGCAAACGGCCACGCATTATAAAGATGCGGCAGCGATGGGCACCATGCCCTTATCGCGCGGCCGGTGCGGTGACGCACCTGGTCTCCCCGAGATCTGTTGCGCTTATTTGATCGCGCAAGCGAACCCCAAAAAGAAACACGCCCGGGTTCTGGCCCGGGCGTGTCGTTGCTACATGGTCGGCACACCGCCTGACGGCTCTGGCATCAAGCCTCGGGCGTAACGTCGGGAAGCTTCCACACCTTCTCGAAGAAGGATTTCTCTGGGCCGTAGAAGCGGAACAACAGTTCGAAGGGGCGCCCGGCATCCGTGGGAATCCAGTTGCTTTCCTTTCCGTTGGGTGCAGCAGAGCCGAAATAGATGTCGACCGAGCCATCCGCATTCTTTTGAAGACCCGGTGTATTCGACCCACGACTCGGCCAACCCATGTTGCGGATAAGCGCATGCGTTTCACCATCGTAGGCCG
>NZ_JAELTQ010000146.1 GCF_016428905.1 Dyella sp. ASV24
CAGGTCCTGCGCTGCGATGGTGGTGGTGTAGTAGCGTGGATCGGCCGTGTCCTGAAGTTGCTTCAGGCAACGCTCGGTTTCGCGCTTCTGGCGGTCCGCGCTGGCGACGATATCTTCCGACCCGCCCTCGGTGCCTTCGCCTTCGTCCTTGCAAGTGAGTGGATTGGAGCCGCCGGTGCCACGCTGGTCGAGCAACACCACGTGACGATGCGCGGTGAGCGGCTGCAGCGCCGTCGACACGCCCGGCCACGATTCCGTCGCGGCCTGGCCCGGGCCACCGGCAAGCATCACCAGCATGTCTTTGCTGGCGACCTGCGCACTGCTGCGGATCACCGCGAGCTTGAGGTGGATCTTGCGGCTGGCCGGGTCATCGCGGTTCTCCGGTACCTCGAACGGTGCGCACCACGCGGCCGTCGACAGGCCGCTGTTGGGTTGGCTCAGTTCACACGGGGTCAGCGTCAGCGAGCCCAGCTTCCACGCAGGTGGTTTAGCCGGTGTCACGGACTTACCGGTGGATGTGGCCGCAGGTGCGGTATCCGCGAGAGGCTCGCCTGACGGGGGATGAAAGTGCCTCCACCCCAGCGCGGCCAACGCGATGACCACTACGCCTATGCGAAAGGCGGTTCGGCCCTTGATTGCCATGAGTGCTCTCCCTCACTCCATTGGGTGTCTCGATACCGGCGGCGCCACGGGCGGCTCCGGTTCGAAGATCGATTCGATGGAAAGACCAAACAGCCGCGCGATCTTGAAAGCCAGCGGCAGGCTCGGATCGTACTTGCCTGTCTCGATCGCGTTCACCGTCTGGCGAGAAACGTCGAGACGTTCAGCCAGGTCAGCTTGCGACCAGCCGTGGTCGCCGCGCAGTTCACGGATACGGTTATTCATCCGGAGCGGGCCAACCCGAGGCTGATCCCAGGAAGGGCACGGAACACCGTGGGCTTGCTCATGACGCGCCTCCTGTCTTTGCGACACGGCCCATCCAGGCCCCGCCGCATGTCAAGTTTCTTTGACAGCAAAGCTATGGCAGCCAAGAAACCATGTCAAGCTAACTTTACATAGCTGCGGTTTATCGGCCACACCCTTCCCGAACTTGAGCGAGCCACTAATAGGATCATTCCTAAAATGTGACGCAATTTGCACATTACGCCCATCTCGAGCCACGGATGTGACCCTCCACGACCGGCCCAGATCGTAACTATTTTTTAACGACAATCTCTCATTTCTATCCGAATAGCCATTCTGGCGCACTGCTATTGGTTGGCACGGCGGTTGCTTAGGGGTCCGGTAAGCAACCAGGCGTCGGACGCACGAAGCCGACCCGGGAGCCAAACAGCGCAATCGGGGGGCGATGTCCCAATTGGTCCGGAAGCGCGCAAGTCGTTGGTTTTCTTCCATTACGTCTGACAAAGGACATCGAATGAACAAGCTGCTCCTCTCCACCGCCTTGGTCGCCAGCGTCGCTGCTGCCGCCCTGGCTCCGCGCACCGCATCGGCCGTTGACGGCACCATCAACATCACCGGCAACATCAACACCTCCACCTGCCAGATCAACAGCGCCGCCAGCCCGGCGACCATCGCTGTGACCCTGCCGACCGTTTCCACCACCGCCCTGAACGCTGCGAACGCCGTTGCCGGCCGCACGCCGTTCAACATCGTGCTGAGCAACTGCGGCAGCACGCTGACCAAGGCCACCACGTTCTTCGAGCCGGGCCCGACTGTGCTGTCCGACGGCAACCTGAAGAACAACGGCACCGCCACCGGCGTCGAAGTGCAGCTGCTGAACAGCAACTTCACCGCCATCTCCCTGAATGCGGCCTCGGGCTCGCAGGCTGTGACGCAGGCCAACCTGGCCAGCGGCGGCGCCACCATCCCGTACTACGCGCAGTACTTCGCGAATGCCGCTGCTGGCGCCGGTACGGTGACCACCAGCGTCCAGTTCACGATGCTGTACCAGTAAGACCCGCTGTACCTCGCGTCGGGGCTCATCGAGCCCCGACGCAATCCTCGCCATCCTCGGCGGCCCTGAATCCCACGAGGTTTTCCCATGAAGAAGTTCGTCTGTGCCGTTGGCGCGGGCTTGCTGGCCCTGTGCCTCAGCGCGCCCCAGGCTCAAGCCAATGTTCTGATCGGTGGCACCCGTGTGGTGTTTCCGGGCAAGGACGGCGAAGTGACCGTCCGCCTGACCAACAGCAACGATCATCCGGTGCTGGTCGAGTCGTGGATCGACCGTGGCGATGTGCATTCCACCCCCGATTCCGTGCAGGTGCCGTTCCTGATCACGCCTCCGCTGTTCCGCATGGAGGCCAACCGGGAACAGAGCCTGCGCATCGTGTTTACCCATGAGCCGCTGCCGGCCGACCGCGAGTCGCTGTTCTGGCTCAATGTGCTCGAAGTGCCGCCCAAGCCGACCGGCCCGCAGGCCGAAGGCCAGAACCTGCTGCAGCTTGCGCTGCGCTCGCGCCTGAAGATGTTCTACCGCCCGGCCGGCCTGGCGGGCGATCCGCTCAAGGCACCCGCTGCGCTGACCTGGAAGGTCGTGGCCGACGGCAAGGGCTATGCACTCAAGGTGCACAACCCCACGCCGTATTACGTCACCCTCACCGATGTGCAGGTCAACGCCGGTGGCGCCAATGAGGCCGCCGACATCGGCATGGTCGACCCCATGGGCGATCTCAGCCTGTCCCTGCATGGTGATGCGCCGAAGCCGGCCGCCGGCAGCGTAGTGACCTTCAGCGCCATCAACGATTACGGCGCTGGCGACCAGTTCAAGGCCACGGTGGCCCCGTGACCCATTCGCGCGCCCTCCACAGCCACGTGAGCAGCAACGGCCAGACCGTTGTCCGCCGCGCACTGCTGTGCGTGGCCATCGGCGGCGCGCTGCTCTCCTGGCATGGTGCCTCGCACGCTGCGGCAGCAGGTCCTGCCGCACCGGGTGCGGAAGGCTCGTCCGCTGTGGAAGCCGACTTCGACCGCAGCCTGCTCTCGGGCTCAGGCAACAACACCAACGACCTGTCGCGCTTCGAGCGCGGCAACGTGATCATGGCGGGCGTCTATCGCACCGACATCTATCTCAATGAAGTGTGGGTGGGCCGCGCCGACGTGCGCTTTGCCTCGCCGACGCCGGATGCCCCGGTCCAGGCCTGTGTCACCAAGGCACTGTTCGGGCAGATGGGCTTGCCGCTGCAGAAGCTCAACGCCGACCAGCAGGCAAAGCTCGCCG
Source organism: Dyella sp. ASV24 (assembly GCF_016428905.1). Lineage (GTDB taxonomy): Bacteria > Pseudomonadota > Gammaproteobacteria > Xanthomonadales > Rhodanobacteraceae > Dyella. Next base: position 3,221 of record NZ_JAELTQ010000146.1, read on the forward strand.
ACGGCAATGCCGCCTGCGTGACCATCGGTGAGCTGATCGACGCCGCCACCATCAACTTTGACCAACCCAACCTGCGCCTGGACGTGAGCATTCCGCAGGCCTGGCTGGGCGGCCATGCGCGCGGCTACGTGAGCCCCGAGAACTGGGACCAAGGCGTCAACGCCGGCTTGCTCAACTACAACGTCAACAGCTACCGCAACCACAGCAACGGCATCACGCAGACCTCGTCGTTCCTGGGCCTCAACGCTGGCATCAATATCGATGGCTGGCAGTTGCGCCACGACTCCACGCTGGTGGTGCAGTCGGGTGCAGCGGGTGCGGGCTCGCAGTCGCACTGGCAGAACCTGGATACCTACGTTCGCCATGACGTGCCCAGCCTGCGTGCGCAGTTGACCGTGGGCGACTCGTATACACCGGGCGACTTGTTCGACAGCGTCAGCGTGCGCGGCGCGCAGCTGACCACGGACGACCGCATGCTGCCGGACTCCATGCGTGGTTACGCCCCGACCGTACGCGGCGTGGCCGAAACCAACGCCAAGGTGACTGTGCGCCAGAACGGTGCCGTGCTTTACGAAACCACCGTAGCGCCGGGTCCGTTCGTGATCTCGGACCTCTATGCCACCGGCTACGGCGGCGACCTGGTGGTCAATGTCACCGAAGCCGACGGCCGTGTGCGCACCTTTACGGTGCCCTATGCGTCGGTGCCGCAGTTGCTTCGTCCCGGCGTCTACCGCTTCTCGCTGGTGGCCGGCGAGTTGCACGATCTGAACTTCCACTCCCACCCGGGCGTCGTCGAAGCCACCGTGCAGCGCGGCTTCAATAACCTGGTCACCGGTTATGCGGGCGTGGTGGGCACCAATGGCTACGAAGCCTTGCAGGTTGGCACCGCGCTCAACACGCGTTTCGGCGCCATCGCCGTCGATCTGACCGACGCACGCACCGAAATTCCCGGCCAGTCCACGCAGAACGGCCAGAGTGTGCGCCTGAGCTACAGCAAGATCCTGCCGGATACCAATACCTCGCTGAGCGTGGCGACCTATCGCTACTCCACCAGCGGCTATCTGGGTCTGCGTGATGCGCTGACGCTGCAAGACATTGCCCGTGGCTATCGCTACGTGGACCCGACCACGCTGACCACCATCGACGGCGTGTCGACCACCAACCTGCTGACGCCAGCCCAGTTGGCCGCACTCCAGGGCAGCAACAACGGTAACTTCAGCACCTACACCAGCCAGTTGGACCGCCAGCGCAGCCGGTTCGATATCACACTGAACCAGCGCCTGGGCACGCGCGGCGGCTCGTTCTATGTCACCGGTTCGGCTATCGACTACTGGAACCGCAACGGCACTGACGTGCAGTTCCAGGCTGGCTACAACAACACCTTCCACCGGCTGAGCTACAACCTGTCGGTGACGCGTACGCGCGATGCCTATTCGCGCATGAGCAATGAGCTGTACGCCAGCTTCACGCTACCGTTGGGCGATGCCGTCCACGCGCCGAATTTCAGCGCCAGCTTCACCCACGACAGCACCGGCCACACGCTGGACCAGGCAGGCATCAACGGCACGCTGGGCCAGGACAACCAGTTCAGCTATGGCGCGACGGCCTCGCACGACAACGGCCAGGGCACCGGCTCCAGTGCCGGCAACGCGGGCACGCTGTATGCCGGCTATCGCAGTCCGTTCGCGCAATTCAACGGCAGCGTGGGCTCGGGCAACGGCTACTCGCAGTCCTCGATCGGCGTGTCGGGCATGGTGGTAGTGCATCCGGGTGGCGTCACGTTTGGCCTGCCGGCGGGCGACACCGTGGCCATCGTCGAGGCCAAGAACGCGGAAGGCGCGCGCATCCTCAACTCGGCCGGCGTACGCGTCGATCGCTTTGGCTATGCGCTGATTCCGTACTTGACGCCGTACAACCTCAACACCGTGCAGATCGACCCCAAGGGCTTGCCGCTGAACGTGCAGTTGGATGCCACCAGCAGCCAGGTGGCGCCGCACGCCGGTTCGGTGGTGATGGTGAAGTTCAAGACCAGCTACGGCCGTACCGCCGTGCTGCGCTTGCGTCGCAGCGACGAACAGCCGATGCCGTTCGGTGCTGACGTACTGGACGAGCAAGGTCAGACCGTTGGCGTCGTTGGCCAGGGCGGCATGGCATTGGTGCGCGGCGTACAGGACACCGGCAAGCTCAAGGTGCAGTGGACACTGGACGACAACGCACCGATGAGCTGCGGCTTCTCCTATCAGCTGAAGCCAGTGACCAAGGGCGACAAGAACAAGACGATGGAAACGGTCAATGCGACCTGCACGCCGATGGCCGACAGCAGGAGTTCTTCATGAAGCACCTTCGCCTGGGTAGCGCCCTGCTGACCTTGTTGCTTTTCGCGCTGTGGCCGGCCGCTTCGTTCGCCGCCTGCTCGCTGTCCGGCGGCAAGGAGACGGTGAATATGGCGATCACCTCGCCCATCACCATCGACCCCACCTGGACCGTAGGTACGGTGATCGCCACCTCGGCCGTCACGACGCCGAGCCCTAGCAGCTCCAGCATCTCCTGCAATGGCAACACCTCCGTTGGTGTGTACAACCTGGTCAGCTCGCAGGGCGGCAGCAGCTCCACCGTGATTCCTACCGGCGTCGCCGGTGTGGGTTACCAGATCCTGCATCCGGATTCGAGCTATACCCTGCCGCCGTATCCGTACGACTCGATCTCCTCCGGCAGCTACAACATGTCGGTGGCATCGGCACTGCAGCTTGTAGTGACCGGCACCATCGCGCCAGGCACGACGCTCAACGCGGCCACGCTGGGTTACTGGCGTTTTGGTTCGACCCGCGTCGAAGACTTCGTGCTCACCAACAGCGTCACCTTCGTGGCACCTACCTGCACGGTGACGACACCCAGTATCGCGGTAACGCTGCCGACCGTGTCCAACACCTCGCTGCGCACGGTGGGAGCGACGTCCGGTACGACGCCCTTCACCATCGGCCTCAACTGTCCGTCGGGTGCGGTGGGCCGCAACATTGCGTTGCAGTTCGACACCAGCAAACAGCCTACCGGCACCACCGGCGTGATCCAGCCCACCGGTGGCTCGGCCACCAATGTAGGCGTGCAGTTGGTGAACAGTAGCTACAACGCCATCACGTTTGGCACGCCAACCACCGTTGGCACAGCCACGCAGGGCATCAACAGCTTCACCTATTTCGCCCGTTACTACGCACTGACCACATCGGTGGGCGCGGGCAATATCAGCGCCAGCGCCACCTTCACGGTGACCTATCCCTGATTCACGCGCCGTGGCCCAGCCACGGCACGGGTTATACGTTCGCTCGCACAACGGACGAATGCACTTCCACCACGTTAGAAAGCGCAGGGTTGCACGGAACAACCCAATAGGGGGTATCTGAGGAGGAAGCCGACATGGCTCGCTTCGCACCCCACCCATTCCTACTGTTTGCAGGAGCGTTGCTGCTGGCCTGTCTCGGCTTGGTGCCTCGTGGTGCTTTAGCGGCCACCTGCACACTCAGCCCTTCAGGCGCCACGCTGACCGTGGCTGGCGTGACCGTCAGCACGGGCACAGCCAACGGCACCAAGCTCGGCACGCCGGGCAACCTCAGCGTGACCTTCAGTTGCAGTGGCCTTTCTTCGGGTCAGACCGCCACGCTGCAAGTGGGCGGCCTGGCATCACGCGACGCCTCTGACCCTCCCGCCGGGGGAGGCATCAGCTTTGCGACCAACGTGCCGGGCATCGCCTTCGTACTGACGGCATCCCCCACCCAGGCTTCCGACAATAGCTGCCTGCGCTGCGGGCCTGGGCAAACGCCCGGCTGGGAAGCCGCCAACGTCAGTCCTGGACAGACCTCGGCCACAGTGATGTTCACCGGGCAGTTCATGAAAACTGGCAACGTGACGCCAGGCACCGTCAATACCATCCAGCTGGCGCAGTTCTGGTGGTACATCTTCGGTGTGAGCAACAGCGTCGGGCCGATTGGCACGCTCACGCTCGCCGCCGCGCCGGTCAGCATTCAAGCATGTGCGGTGAACTCCGACTCGACCAACCTCACTGTGACGCTACCCACGGTCAGCACGCAGGCCCTGCGCAGCGCAGCGTCGGTCGCCGGACGCACCGGCTTCAATATCAACTTGACCTGCCAGGCGGGTGCCAACGTCTACATCACCATGGCTGCTTCCAGCGGCGCCGGCACTGCCACCGGTACGGTGCTCAGCAGCGGCACCGCCACCAACGTGCAGGTTCAATTGCTGGACAAGAGCTATAACCCCGTGACGTTCAACACGTCCACGCTGATCGGCGCAGCACCCACCGGCACGCTGTCGATTCCTTACTACGCGCAGTATTACGCGACGGGCGCAGCCACCGCGGGTTCGGTAAAAGCCACGGCGACATTCACCATGACATACCAGTGAGCGCTACATGACAACAGCGCTCAAGTTTGTCCAGAAAACGCCGATAAATTACTCGTACGCTTGAGTGACCAACTGCATGTGGACGTCCCCAGGAACGGAGGCGTGCACATAGCCGGAGAAATAGCTCACCAAGCGATCGGCGCCGAGGCTGGAGGACTCCAGCGATTCCACGCTGACGGTATAGGCTTGGGGTGCCTTTGCCGAAAACGAAGCATCCGCAGTGCCACCGCAACCAAAGCGCGTGCGCGACGTACTGGTCGTGGCCGGCGCGGCGTCAGAGCCGCCCATGCTGCAGGTCGGCGTTACCACCGCGCCCGAGAACGTGATCGTTCCACCATCCGCATGCGCCAACGGCACACCTAGCGCCAAGGCGACGACGCATCCGATCCAGGTCTTGCGAGTCCAGCCCTTCATAAATGCCCCTTCCCGTACTCCCTGCGGAAAGCGGGGGTACCTGATGGGATCTATCGGCGTGGGTCACCGGGGCTTGATATCGGAATCCCGGGCACACTCCAAGAGCGTGAACCAAGTCACACTTTGGGCGCATCCCACGAAGGGTGTACGTAGAACTACGTTGGGAAGTGGCGAAGGGCATCGCCTGGGCTGATCCGGTTAGCGGCCGGGTTCAGCCGAACTTGAGGGCGTTGTTAGGCAACGGTTTAGGAAACTATCCCAGACTCAACGTGAGGAAATGTATTTCTCGCGGCGGATATGCATCACCGGCAGGCCAAAGTCCTTCAGGGCGGTAAAGGCAGCGTCGACCATGTTGGGGTTACCGCAGAGATAGGCGATGTCCCGCTCCGCGCTGGGCGCCAGCTCGGCCAGCACGTTCTGCACGTGGCCGGAGCGGTCGTTAGGACGGGGCTCTGCGCGGGGCTGACGGCTCAGGCAGCCGTAGAAGGAGAAACCCGGGTTGGCCTGGGCAAAGGCTTCAAATTCATCGCCGTAGAGCAGCTCGGTTTCGTTGCGCGCACCGTACAGCAGCACCACTTCGCGCCCCTGCTTCACCAGCTCAGCGATCTGCGGAAGCATGGCGCGGTACGGCGTGACGCCTGTGCCGGTGGCCAGCAGCAGATAGCGTGCATTGGTGTCGCCCGTCTGCAGCACGAAACGACCGTACGGGCCGCTGGCGTTGATCTCGCCGCCAATCGGCAGCTCGCCCAGCAACTTGGTGGCCGCGCCGCCTTCCACATAGCTCACCGCGATTTCGATGCGCTGCACCGGCGAGGAGCCGTCGCCCACCGTGCCCACCGAATAGCTGCGCTTGGTGGCCGCACCGTCTTCGTAATGGAAGTGAATCTGCAGGAACTGCCCCGGCGTGAAGGCCAGCGGTTGGCCGTCGGCGCGCTCGAACGCCATGTGCCGCACGGTGGGCGCCAACATGGTGGAGTCGACGAGACGGAGCTGGAAATGATCGGCCATGGGTATTCCGGGGGAAACAGTGAGAACGCCGTTTGTGAACGGAGCGGTATGGGAAGCCACGTATAATAGAAGGCTGGCCCCTTCGGTGCAGCCCATGTCCCCCAGTTCAACCCCCGCGCTGGTTGTCGATAACCTGCGCAAGACCTACAGCAACGGCGTCGAAGCCCTCAAAGGCATCAGTCTCACGGTCCAGCCTGGCGATTTCTTCGCCCTGCTCGGCCCCAACGGCGCTGGCAAATCCACCCTCATCGGCATCCTGTCCTCCCTGGTGAACGCCACCAGCGGCGATGCGCAGATATTCGGCGTGTCGGTCAACAAGCAGCGCGGCAAGGCCATGCAGCTGATTGGCCTGGTGCCCCAGGAGATCAACTTCAACCAGTTCGAAAAGCCGTTCGACATCTGCGTGAACGAGGCCGGTTTCTACGGCATTCCGCGCAAGATCGCCGCCGAACGCGCCGAGAAGTACCTCAAGGAGCTGCGCCTGTGGGATAAGGCCCAGCATCAGGCCCGCATGCTTTCCGGCGGCATGAAGCGCCGCCTGATGATCGCACGCGCGATGATGAACGAGCCCAAGCTGCTCATCCTCGACGAGCCCACCGCCGGCGTGGACATCGAGATTCGCCGTTCCATGTGGCAGTTCGTCAGCGGCATCAACGCCGCCGGCACCACGGTGATCCTCACCACGCACTACCTCGAGGAAGCGGAAACGCTTTGCCGCAACATCGCCATCATCGACCACGGCACCATCGTGGAAAACACCTCGATGAAGCGCCTGTTGTCCTCGCTGGACGTGGAAACCTTCGTGCTGGACGTGAACCACCTGCCCGCCGAACTGCCTTCCATCCACGGCATCAGCCTGCGCCGCGTGGACGATCACACGGTGGAAGCGGAAATGTCCCGCTCGCACGACCTCAACTCGCTGTTCGCGGGCTTGAGCGAACGCGGCGTCACGGTGACATCGATGCGCAACAAGACCAACCGACTGGAAGAATTGTTCGTGCGCCTCGTCGAACATGGCCGTCAAGATCAGGGCCGTAAAGACACCTCGGAGAAGGCCGCATGAACGCCGCAGGCAACCTCGTCGCACTCCACACCATCGTCCGCCGAGAGATTGTGCGCATCATGCGCATCTGGACGCAGACGCTGATCCCGCCCGCCATCACCATGACGCTGTACTTCGTCATCTTCGGCAAGTTGATCGGCAGCCGCATCGGCGAAATGCATGGTTTCACCTACATGCAGTACATCGTGCCCGGCCTGGTCATGATGAGCATCATCACCAACAGCTACGGCAACATCTCCAGCTCGTTCTTTGGCGCCAAATTCAGCCGTGCCGTGGAAGAGATGCTGGTTTCGCCCATGCCCAACTGGGTGATGCTGCTGGGCTACGTGATTGGCGCGGTGACGCGCGGTTTGGTGGTCGGCGCACTGGTGCTGTTGATCGCGCTGTTCTTCACCGACCTGCATGTGGCGCATCCCGTCATCACCTTCCTGTCGGTATTGCTCGGCGCTACGGTCTTTTCGCTGGCCGGCTTCGTCAATGCGGTGTTCGCCAAGAAGTTCGACGACATCGCGCTGGTGCCCACCTTCGTACTCACCCCGCTTACCTACCTCGGCGGCGTGTTCTATTCGGTGGATCTGCTCGGTCAACCATGGCGCAGCATCTCCATGGTCAACCCCATCCTGTACATGGTGAACGCGTTCCGCTACGGCGTGCTCGGCGTGAGCGACGTGCAGATTGGCGTGGCTTTCGCGGTGATGCTGGTGTTCGTCATCGGCCTGGCCGCCGTGGCGCTGCACCTGCTCAAGCGCGGCGTGGGCATGCGTTCCTAACTGCAACATGCTGGAGCGCACCAAGTGCGCTCCAGCAAACGAACCAAAGATTCATTCATGCGTGTCAATAAATACATCAGCGAAGCCGGCATCTGCTCCCGCCGCGAAGCAGACGAACTGCTGCTGGCCGGCCGCGTCACCATCAACGGTGAAGTCGTCACCACCGGCGCGAAGGCGCTGGAAGGCGACGAAGTTCGCGTGGACGGCGAGATCGTCAAGGCACGCATCCTGGCTGCCACACCGTCCGCCAAGCGCGCGGTATACATCGCGCTGAACAAGCCGGTCGGCGTGACGTGCACCACCGACCAGACGGTGAAAGACAACATCGTCGACTTCGTCGATCATCAGGAACGCGTCTTTCCCATCGGCCGTCTGGACAAGGACTCGGAAGGCTTGATCCTGCTCACCAGCAACGGCGACATCGTCAACGAGATCCTGCGCTCGGAGAACAACCACGAGAAGGAATACCTCGTGGGTGTGAACAAAGCGGTGACAGACGAGTTCCTGCAGGGCATGGCGCGCGGCGTGCGCATTCATGGCCAGATGACCAAGCCATGCAAGGTGCGCAAGATCGCCAAGTTCGGCTTCGCGATCATCCTTACGCAGGGGTTGAACAGGCAGATTCGTTTGATGGCGGCGGAGTTTGGCTATCGCGTGACGCAGTTGAGGCGTGTGCGCGTCGTCAATGTGAAGCTGGGGCATTTGAAGCCGGGGCAGTGGCGGAATCTGACGGATGCGGAGTTGAAGGAGTTGTTGCCTCAGCGGACGCAGTGGTAGTCGGGGTTTGTTCTTCTTCCTCGCTCTTTGGGGGGAGAGGGACTGAGCTTTCGTCAGTAGAAGATCAGGCACGCAGCAAGCGCTGCGGAGCGCCTCAGTTTTACTCCCTCGCCCCTTCGGGGAGAGGGTTGGGGTGAGGGGACAATCTAGCCCCACCGTTTCATCTTTAGCCGTCACCCCGGCGCACCCCGCAAAAGGGGGCAAGGGCCGGGGTCCAGTTGCGTCGGTGGTCGGTTCTCGCCTCATGTGCTCCTGCGATCTGGCCGCTTACGCAGCGGGCGTTTCGACCTCCTGCCGGAGGCCGAGTCACTTTTCTTTTGCTGGCCCAAAAGAAAAGTAACCCAAAGAAAATGGCCATAGAGCCAACGCCCGCAGCATAGCGATGGGATAAGCCCGAACGGCTGAGGAATCGTGTGGCTTGGCTACCTTCACCTCTACACAGCGGGTACGCCGTATCGCTTCGCAACGCGCCGTGGCGCAGAGGACTTAAAGCAGGCCGCGCTACGCTTCCCGATCGCTGAGGCTAGGGAAGGAGGACGCTACGCTTTCCTACCGCCGAGGCGAGGTAAAGGGAACGCTACGCTTTCCCACCACTGGGGCTAGGTAAAGCTAACGCTTCGCTTCCCGACTGGTGGGGAGAACTCGCCACCTAACAGCACCGTCTTTGTCTTCTGCCTTGGCTTTGTGCACTTAGAGCAGGAGCACCGCGACCTGCCGCGATGCGATGTGCAGCTCCGCTGCACGAGCCGTCCGCTTTTGCTTTTGATCTTCCGGGCCCCGTATGAGGCGGCGGGCGGGTGGAGATAAGGCCCGCAGGGGAATCGGCAGGGATGCCGATTCCTTTTCGCCGGGGCAGGAGCCCCGTCGAAAAGCCCGGAACCCGACCGCGTACCTATCGGGCTT
>NZ_JAELTQ010000147.1 GCF_016428905.1 Dyella sp. ASV24
GTTTGATGCGTACGTTGGCTATGCCGACCTGGCCGAAGCGCAGGTCACAGGCGTCTTGTGTATCCATTCTTGCATTCATGGGCGCCGCTCTCCCGCGAGGCGGCGCTGGGGGCTATCGGGGTGGACGGGGCGCTGGCGTTCGGCCAGCCACGGCACATCGGGGAGGCCGTCATGGTCCAGGTAGGTTTCGCGCACGAAAGCATAGCTTGGCAGATCTTTCGCGAGCAGGCTCACCTGCGGACCTTCCGCGCCCATGCGCTGCTGGCCGACTTCCTGGAAGCCATAGGTGCCGTGGAACAGCACCACCACGTCGTCGCGCGGTTCCAGGAACACCTCGCAGGTCAGCAGCGGCACGCGTACTTCGGCAAAGCTGGTGACGTCGCAATAGAAAATGCGACCCAGCCCGTGGCGACGGTAGGCGTTGGCGATGACGATGCGATCGATGTAGGCGAACTGCGGGTAGTGCTCGGAAAACCAGTGATAGTTCGGGCTGTCGTAATCGCGACCTTCGCGCAGGGCAATGAGGAACCCGGCCAGGTGGCCATCGATCTCGGCCACGCGAAAATAGTCCGCGTGTTCGTAGAAGTAGCGCAGCTGTGCCGCGTCCAGGGCGAGGATGGTGCGGCCGGCGGCGTTGTTGAGCGCCAGTACGGCATCCAGGTCGTGCTCGCGCACGTCGCGGATGGCAAGGGCCATTCGTTGCTCCGCTTTGCTGTGATTCGAGAGTAAGACCGTTGGATTGGCCCCGCGTGACGCCGCGCATTATGACATGTGACTGGCTGCCGCACATATCACGGCGCACCATGTAAAACCTTTGTAAAACGCCACAGGACGCGCCAGTCGAGGTGCCGGCAAGCATGCCTTCCGGCAGGGGGAGGGGAGTGACTTCTCACGCATTGCACCACGCCTGCAGGTGGCTAATGATGCGCGTATGTCCTGGTCAAACATTAATCACATCCGGCTGCTCCGGTACGCTGGTCTGACAACGTACCTGTGCGTCGCCCTGCCATTGCTTCCCGGCAGTTGGAGTCTTGCCCAGGTCAATTCCTGGTGGAGCGATCCGGATATCTCCGGCTGGATCTTTTCCTACCTTATGTTTGGCGTCACTTATGTGCTGCTGACACGCCGGTCCACGCTCAACCGGCAGGCCGGGCTGCCGCCGATCAGCCGGATGATCGGCCTGGTGGTATTGACCGGCTCGGCCATCGCCATGGGCTGGTTCAGCCAAAGCGGCCTGTCGGCCATGTTGATGCTGGTCATTGCGGTGGTATTGCCCTGGCAGCTGCCGGTGGGGGCGGGGCTGGCCTGGATGCTGGCGCAGAACCTCATGCTTATTCCCATCATTGCCAGCTATAAGGGCTGGACCACGGTGACGGCGATCCTCCAGGTCTGCATGTACTTGGGCATCTCGGCCCTGGTGTTCTTCACCTCCATGATCGCCAGCCTGCAGGCGGAGGAGCGCGAGGCACAGCGCCGCCTTAATTCCGAACTGCGCGCTACCCGGGCGTTGCTGGCCGAATCCACCCGCATCGCCGAGCGCATGCGCATTGCCCGTGACCTGCACGATCTGGTTGGCCACCATCTGACGGCGCTCAGTCTGAACCTGGAGGTGGCGAGCCACCTGGTCAACGCGCAGGCGGCGGAGCATGTGCAGAAGGCGCAGGTCACCGCCAAGCATCTGCTGTCGGACGTGCGCGAGGTGGTGAGCGAGTTGCGCCAGGACGATGCTATCGATCTAACCCTGGCGTTGCGCAGCCTGACCGAGGGTGTGCCTGGCCTGAGCGTGCATATGGAGACGCCGCCGCGCTTTAGCGTGGAGGATCCGCGTCGCGCCCAGGTGTTGCTGCGCTGTGCGCAGGAGATCATCACCAATACGGCCCGCCATGCTGGCGCGCGCAACCTGTGGCTACGCTTTGACTACGTCAATGCCAACCTGCTGGAGCTCTATGCGCGCGACGATGGGCGGGGCGCGGCAAACTTCCGGCCGGGCAATGGCCTGTCCGGTATGCGCGAGCGCCTGGCCGAGTTCGAGGGCAGCGTTACGGTGGACTCGGCCATGGAGCAAGGGTTTGCCCTCAACGTGCGCCTGCCGCTGGGCGAGGTGCCGGAACTGGCGCACACGCCGTCACGGTTCGAGCCTCCCGCGCTGGGCATGCTGTAGCCTTGCCGGGAGGTCGTGTAAAAATGTGTGGCTTGGAGCCTGATCTTGGGCTGCGCATGGTTCGCGCCGGAAGTTGTTTGCGCGCCAGACAAGGAAGATCGAGGGAATGTATGTCGATACACGACCGAGTGATGACGCAGGATGGCGTGCAAACAAATCCGGCCCGTAGGGTTGCTCGCCAGCGCCCGCCAGAAAGCGGCGCGCGGCTTGACCTGACCACCAGTCAGGTGCTGCGCCACGCGCCACTCCCTGGCGGGCGCTGGCGAGCAACGCGGACTATGCGCAGCCCAAAATCAGGCTCCCATCGCCGCATCGTTCTCCCCGTTGGTCGCGGGCATCGCACTCCGACCACTACTGTTTCGAGGATTCGCGATGATTTCCGTCTGTCTCGTTGACGACCAGAACCTGGTTCGCCAGGGTGTCCGTTCATTGCTGGACCTGGCGGAGGACATCCGTGTGGTGGCCGAGTGCGCCGATGGCGCCCAGGCTGTCCAGGATATCCCCCGGATAAAGCCCGACGTGGTGCTGCTGGACTTGCGCATGCCGAACATGAGCGGCCTGGAAGTGTTGCAGGCGCTGTCGGCCCGCAACGAATTGCCGCCCACCATCATCCTGACCACCTTCGACGACGACCAGTTGGTGCTGCAGGGGCTCAAGGCCGGCGCGCGCGGCTACCTGCTCAAGGACGTTTCGCTGGAGCAACTGGTGGAAGCTGTTCGCACCGTGGCGGCCGGTGGCTCGCTGGTGGCACCGATGGTCACGCAGCGTCTGCTGGCCGGTGTCGGCCGCATGCAGAACCAGTTCACCAGTCTGGAACAGCCCGACCCCCTGACCGAGCGCGAGACCGAGATCCTGCGCCTGCTGTCGGGTGGCTACAGCAACAAGGAGATCGCCAACTCCTTGAAAGTGGCGGAGGGAACCGTGAAGAACCACGTTTCCAACATCCTCTCCAAGCTGGGGGTCCGCGACCGCACGCGTGCGGTTCTGAAGGCGCTGGAACTGGGGATCGTCTAACGACGGCCGCCACCCCGCGGAGCCTTGCCTGACGCCATTCGCGGGCGTTTGGTAGGGCTGCTTCGGGCAGTCTTTACGGCCGGATGGCGTTCGGGCGCGCGAGCAAGTAGTATCGGTGGCTTCGGCGCTGGCCGACCCCCGTTCATGCATGGATTCTTCGGGAATCTCCCGTGGCGGGCCGGTCTCCGGCGACTGCCCTTAGTGCCGTATACAGAGAGACGTGCGGAGAATCCCGGAATGATGCGTGTTCTTGAATTTATTGTTGCCCTGATCATTGTCGCCGTCGTGGCGGTGGTCGTGGGTGTGGTTATGCCCGGCAACGGCCATGTGGAACGGTCGCTGGTGATCGGCAAGGACATGCGTCAGGTCTATGACGTGCTGAACAACTTCCGTCGCTTCCCGGAGTACTCCGTGCAGCGCGAGTACGACCGCAATATCACGTTTGATTTCTCGGGCAAGGCCTACGGCCCGGGTGCTGAAGTGAGCTGGTCCAGCAACGACGGCAAGGTCGGCAGCGGCAAGTTCACCGTTGCTTCGGCGGATCCGAGCTTCGACAAGGTCGACGCAACCGCCAAGAAGGCCACCGTGGTGTGGAACGTCGACAACGACTGGCGCGGCAACGACAAGCACTTCACGATCGACCTGGAGCGCAACGGCAGCCGCGGTCAGCTGACCAAGGCCACCTGGTCGTATGACGTCGACTACGGTTTCAACCTGATCAACCGTTATTCGAACCTCTATATTCATGGCGATCCGGATTCCTTCATCCAGTTCACCCTGAACAACCTGCAGAACGTGCTGGCCTCGGTCCAGAACGTCGACTACACCAAGCTGATCCCGTACATCGAGCAGACGCAGCCGACCCCGGTGCTGATGGTCTCGACCTCGATCGAGCGCAAGGGTGGTCTCGAGGCCCTCAACGACGCGACCGACAAGGCCGTCAGCGAGATCCAGGCCGCTGCCAAGAAGCTGGGCGTGACCACCACCGGTCCGCGCATCATCTACACCACCAACTACGGCGACCAGACCTACACCTTCGACGTGGCCCTGCCGATCAGCGCGACCAGCCTGAGCGTTGCTGGCCAGACGGTGGAACTGACTGCCGCCAAGTCGCCGGATCTGAACGCCGCTGCGGCAAGCAGCAGTGCCGACACCGCCAACGCTGCCGGCGGTGACAACACCCCGGGTGGCCATGACCGCTTCGGTCGCCTGATCGTCGACAATGACGTGCGTGCCTTCCTCGCCTTCGGTGGCCCGGCCCTGAAGGCTGTGTGGAACGGTACCGCCGCTGGCGTCCCGCAGACCCGTGACCTGATGAAGGCTTACGCTCAGACCCACGGCTACAAGTTCGACGAAGTGGTGAACCGCTTCTACGACATCGAAGCCAAGCCGGAAGTGAAGCAGGGCGACGAAGTGAAGCAGTACGCCGAGTTCGACGTGTACCTGCCGCTGAGCTGGGCTCCGGACCAGACCCCGGAACAGGCTGCCGGCATCAAGCCGCCGTCGCTCGACGACAGCAGCGACCAGGCTCCGGCCTCGTCGGGCACTGCCGCCGCTCCGGCCAGCGCTGCCAGCACTGGCAAGTAAGTCGCCCAGGCAGTACGTATCGAGAGGGCCCTTCCTAGTGAAGGGCCTTTTCTTTTTGTGCCCTTGGTGATCAGGCCAGCGTGAACTTTTCGGTTACAGTGCGGGTCCACGTCGCTGCTGGGGGCCGCGACTCGCGCGCAGCAAGTGCACGCTACTGACTAATCCGGACATGATCGAAACCGAACAGCTCACTCGTCGCTACGGTGCCCTTACGGCAGTGGACTCATTGAGTTTTCGTGCCGAACCCGGGCAGGTACTTGGGCTACTGGGCCCGAACGGCGCGGGCAAGACGACCGCGATGCGCATGATCGCTGGCTTCCTGTCGCCGAGCTCCGGCACGGCGCGCGTTTGCGGGTACGACGTGCGCAAGGAGCCGCTGAAGGCGAAGCGCGCGCTGGGTTACCTGCCCGAAGGTGCGCCGAGCTATGGCGAGCTGACCGTCCGCGAATTTCTCGTCTTCATCATCCGCATGCGTGGCCTGCAGCGGGACGAAGGTGCACGGCGCTTTGAGCGTGTGGTGGGGGGGCTGCAACTGGAGGGCGTGCTCGACCAGTGCATTGATACCTTGTCGAAGGGCCTCAAGCGCCGCGTGGGCTTGGCGCAGGCCATCGTGCACAACCCGCAGGTGCTGATGCTGGACGAGCCTACCGACGGTCTGGATCCAAACCAGAAGCACACCGTGCGCCAGCTGATCGATCAGATGGCGCGTGACCGCACCATCCTCATCTCCACGCACTTGCTGGAAGAGGTGCATGCCTTGTGCAATCGCGTGGTGATCATCGCTAACGGCCGGCTGATGGTAGATGCGACGCCAGCGGAGCTCGAATCGCGTTCGCGATATCACGGCGCGGTGTCGTTCAGTGCGCCGGGCAGTGGTGTATCTCAGGAAATGCTGGGGCGGCTGCCGCAGGTGTCCTCGATCGAAGTTGACCCGATGGATGGCCGCATTACGGTGTTTCCGCGTACGGGCGAACGCATCCTGGAGCCCGTGGAAACCTTGTTGCGCCAACAGGGGCTTGAAGTGTCGGAAATCCAGCTGGAACGCGGGCGACTGGACGAGGTGTTCCGTCAGATCACCACGGGCGCGGAGAACAGGGAATGAGCCCGATCGCAGCGGTGACGCGCCGCGAATTGCGCAGTTATTTCGTGACGCCGGTGGCGTACGTGTTCCTGGTGATCTTCCTGGTGCTGTCCGGCATCCTTACCTTTTATGCGGGCGATTTCTACGACAGGAATCAGGCGGACTTGCAGCCGTTCTTCGTGATGCACCCCTGGCTGTACCTTGTGCTGGTGCCTGCGGTGTCCATGCGCATGTGGGCGGAAGAGGCCAAGGGCGGCACGCTGGAGTTGCTGATGAGCCTGCCGCTGACGCTGGCGCAGGCGATGCTGGGCAAGTTCCTAGCGGCCTGGATCTTCATCGGGCTGGCCTTGGTGCTGACCTTTCCGATCTGGATCACCGTGAATTACCTCGGGTCACCCGACAACGGTGTGATCGTTGCCGGTTACATCGGCAGCTGGTTGATGGCCGGCGCCTTCCTTGCCATCGGCGCCTGCCTTTCGGCGGTGACGCAAAGCCAGGTCGTGGCTTTCGTGCTCACGTTGGTGGTGTGCTTCCTGTTGATTCTGGTGGGGCAGCCGCAGGTGATGGAGTTCTTCCAAGGCGCACTGCCGCGCAAGCTGGTGAATGCTTTGGCGCACCTGAGCATGGTGCGCCATTTCGAAGCGATTTCGCGTGGCGTGCTCGACTTGCGTGACCTGATGTACTTCCTGGCGACCATGGCCGCATGGCTCACGGCCGGTGTGTTGACGCTCGACCTGAAGCGGACGCCATGAGCTTGAAGCGCATCCACATCACTCGTCGTGCCGTTTTGCTGGCCGCCCTGGCGGCGCTGGCTGCCCTGTTCGTTGTCTTTGTGCTGACCAGCAGTCGCTGGCGCATGGGGCGGGTGGATCTCACCTCCGACCAGCTTTATACGCTCACGCCCGGCACGGTTCACATCGTGGATGGGTTGCATGCGCCGTTGCGCCTGACGCTTTACTTCTCCAGCCATGCCACGCGCGACATGCCGCAATGGCGAAGCTACGAGCAACGCGTGGCTGAGATGCTGCAGGAGATGGTCGCGCGCTCGCACGGCCGGTTGCGCCTGCAGATTGTCGACCCGGTGCCGTACTCCGACGACGAGGCGAGTGCCGAAGGTTACGGGCTGACGCCGATCAATGGCGGCACCAATGGCGAGCGTGTGTTCTTTGGTTTGGTGGGTAACACCTTGCCGGCCGGTAGCGATGCGGATACCGGTGGAGAGGATCGACTGCCCAAGCGTGTGCAGGCGATTCCGCTGTTCGACCCCTCGCGCGAAACCTTCCTCGAATACGACATCGCCAAGTTGCTGTATGAACTGGATCAGCCGTCGAAACCTCATATCGGCTTGATCAGCAGCTTGCCGGTGCAGGGCAACCCGGTGATCGGTGAAGAACCCTGGACGGTCATGCGCCAGCTGGGGCAACAGTTCGACGTCAAGACGCTCGATCCCGCGCATCTCAAGCAGATCGATGGCGACATCAAGGCGTTGCTGGTGATCCATCCCAAGCATCTGCCGGCCGATGCGCAATATGCGATCGACCAATACGTGCTCAACGGTGGGCACTTGGTGGTGTTTGTGGACCCGGTGGCTGAGATGGACAACACGCCATTCGTTGATAGCAATGGCGTCACCGACGATCACAACTCGAATCTGTCGCGCCTCTTCAGTGCGTGGGGCGTGCTGTACGACCCGCAGAAGGTCGTGCTCGACCGTTCGCGCGCATTGCGCATCGAGCTGGCGGACAACAGCTCGAGCAATCATCCGGCCATGCTGGGGCTGGGGCAGCAAGAGCTCAATCACGATGACGTGATCACGGCGAGCCTGCAGCGCATCAACGTGTCCAGTGTGGGTTACTTCGACTTGGCGCAGGGCACGCTCTCGCGACTGACGCCGCTATTGCAGTCGACCACCGATGCCGAGGTTGTGCCGAGTCAACGCGTGCGGGAGTCGATCAACAATCCGGCGGCCCTGCTCGAGAATTACAAGCCGGACAATGTGCACTACGTGATCGCCGCGCGTGTGCGTGGACCATTCACCAGCGCATTTCCGGAGCGATCCAACGACAAGGGCTATCGCGCGCATGTCGATGGCAATGCCGAGGTCATCCTCGTTGCCGACACTGATCTGCTGAGCGACCGTCTGTGGGTGTCCTATGCGCAAAGTTTGCTGGGCCAGCCGCAGTTGAGCGCCATCGCCAACAACGGCGACCTGGTCACCAATATTGCGGACAACCTGAGCGGATCGTCAGCACTGCTATCGATCCATGGTCGCGTCAGTTCGCAGCGACCTTTCACGCGTGTGCTGGCCTTGCGCGGTGCAGCTGACCAGAAGTTCCTGGCGAAAATGCAGGAGTTGCAGCGCGAGCTGACCGTCACCCGCACGCGATTGAGTGAGCTGCAGCCGGCCAAGACGAGCGGCCGCGGTGACTCCACGACACCAGAGCAGCGCGCGGAGATCGAACAGTTTCTGCAACGCCAGCTGGCCGTCAACAAGGAGTTGCGCGATGTGCAGCACCAGTTCAACGCGGAGATCGATGCGCTCGGCTTGCGCCTGAAGTTCATCAACATCGTGCTGGTTCCGGCGCTGGTGACGCTGGTCGGCCTGCTCTATGGCTGGCGCCGTTCGCGGCGTAGCCGTCGACGCGCGTGAGTTTCTACGCTAGCGGTGATGTGTCGCGTCCTCGTGCCTTAGGCACGTCGGCGCGGCGTATGATGAGCGGTCGTCGCTGATCAGGGGCAGGGCCGTTCGATGATGGCAAGCGTGCTCAAGTGGATCGTGCCCTGGGAGTTCTCCTGGGTCTTTCTGCTGTCCTTCATCGGCTTCAGCGTGCTCTATGTTCGTGGCTGCCGTCGCCTGCACGTCAGCCTGGGGCGTCGCCTGTCGTTCTGGGTCGGCACGGTCATGATCTACGTGTCCCTGCACACCTACCTGGATTATTTCTTCGAGCATGAGTTCTTCATGCATCGCATTCAGCAGATCGTGCTGCACCATTTGGCGCCGCTGCTGATCATCGCTTCGTATCCGGGCACGGTGTTGCATAAGGGTCTGCCGTTCCGGTGGCGGCTGCGTTTCTTGCGGCCCGTGCGGGGCTCCTGGCCGTGGCGCGTGGCCAGTGCTGTGTGGTGCAACCCGGCGGTGGCCACGGTGGTGTTCGTGGCCTTTATCCTGATGTGGCTGGTGCCGTCCATGCAGACGCTGGCGATGCTGGACTGGCGCATCTATCGCTTCATGAACTGGTCGATGCTGGCCAGCGGTTTCACCTACTGGTGGCTGGTGCTGGATCACCGTCCGCGCCCGCCGGGTCGCATGACGCCGGGTGTCCGCGTGCTGTCACCGGGTATCACGATGACGCCGCAGATCCTGGCGGGTGCCATCGTGACGTTCTCCAAGCACGATCTCTATCCGATCTTCGAGATCTGCGGTCGCGCGTTCACCTTCAATGTGCTGACGGCACAACTCGTGGGTGGCGTGATCATGTGGGTGCCCGCGGCGTTGATCGAATCCGTGGGTGGCCTGCTGGCGATGCGCCAGTGGTTGCGCTTATCGCGCAGTGGGCGCATCCGCCGCAAGCCCTGGCCGACACGCCGAGCACCTGCGGCTGCGCAGCCATAAAGCACCTGCTCTTTGCGGGGACACGGAATGCACGCGACGCATAGGCTGCGTGTTAGCGGTGTATCAGTCGCTTGCACCCGTAGCATTGGCGGGGCGCGCGACGAAGTCGGTATCCAGTGTGCTGCCGTCGCCGAAAATCAGTGAGACTTTCACTTTGTCGCCGATCTTCACTGGCGCCACGGCTTTCATCAGCATCAGGTGATAACCGCCGGGTGACAACTCGACCTTGCCGTGTGCAGGAATGGACAGGTCGTCCACCATCGTCATGCGGCTGACTCCGCCTTCCTCACTGCTCTTGTGCAGCATGGTGCTTGCGTAGTTACTGCTGTGCGCACCATGCAGCGTGGCAGGCTGGTCGCCCGTGTTCTCCAGCGTGACGTAGGCGCCGGCGGGAAGGTCGCCCGGCAACACGCGTATCCATGCTTGGCTTGCGCGGATGTGCTCAGCCTCCGTGGCGTGCGCGGTCATCGTGACCATCAGGCCGGCGATAAGCAGGGGCAGGGTGCAGGCGACGCGAAAGCTCATGATTTGGTTCCCAGGCTCAGCAACAGATGCAGGTCGTGGACCATGTCGTCCTGCGAGTTGTTCGGCGTGGCCAGCAGACGGGCTTTGCCTTGGCTGTCGAATACGTAGATGGCCGAGCTGTGGCTCACTTCGTACTGCCCGTCGGCGCGGTCGGGTTCGCGGGTGAAGGCAGAGCGGTAACGTTTGCTCAGCGCCTCGATTTCGCGCGGCGAGCCCGACAGTCCGACCGCCCGCGGGTCAAAGGCATTGACGTAGGCATGCATGACCTCGGGCGTATCGCGCGCGGGATCGACGCTGACGAACAGGATGCGTGCGCCGTCGGCCAGCGGCCCCAATCGCTGCATGACCACATGGAGCTGCGCCAGAGTCAGGGGGCATACGTCGGGGCAGTGCGTGTAGCCGAAGTAGAGCAGCACGACCTTGCCGCGATAGTCCTTGCCGCTGACGCTCTTGCCCTGGTCGTCGACCAGTTGGAAATCCAGGTCCGGCATGTGGCCGGAGACGTTGGTGAGCCGCCACTCGATTCCGTCGTCGCGATGGCAGCCGGTGAGTAACGATGCACCGAGCGCCAGCATCAACAGCATCAGCCAGTGGCGGGTGCGACAAAGCTTCATGCGAGAATCGATGGGAATCATTCCGGCAGCATACGACACTGGCTGCCGGGGCTGGAGCCCTGCAAGCCGAGGAGCGATGTATATGCGACAACCTGCCTTTGCGACGGGCTTGCTGGTCGGGCTGGCCGGCGCCAGCGCGGTCATCCTCGGGGCGTTCGGTGCGCACGCTTTGCGCGGCGTGCTCGACGCACGCGGCACGGAGCTGTGGCATACGGCGGTGAGCTATCACTTCTGGCATGCGCTTGCACTGGCCTTTGCCGTGATGGCGGCAAAGGGCCGTGCAGCGCGCGTCGCCATAGTCGCTTATGTCATCGGTATCGTGGTCTTTTCCGGTAGCCTCTATGCACTTGCCCTTGGCGCGCCGCGCTGGTTTGGTGCGATCACGCCGGTGGGCGGCCTGGCTTTTATCGTGGGCTGGATCGCGCTGGGTGTTGGGCTGGCCGGGCGCGAGGAGCGCTGAGAGCCGCTAACAAAACTTCTGCGCGACCGCCAGACGGGCGCTCGCTACGTTTTGTTAGTGACTCCGAGCGAACTCAGACCCGATCCACGCGGGCAGCGTAGCAACCTGGCCGCGCGATGTGGATATGGAGATAGGCGACACCGTCGTCCGCGAACAGGCGTTCGATCAGTGGTTCCAACGCCGTGCCCTGGACCACGTCTGCGTCGCGCAACATGCCGCGTTCGTCGAAGCCGCGCACAGAGAGCAGACGACGGCGCAACTGGTCGGGCACTTCGTCGATGCAGTCGTATTGCGTTTCGCCTTCGCGGATGTAGATGGCATGGGTGGAGCGGAAGGGCGAGTCCGCAGGTTGGTGTTCGTAGTTGAGCAGGATCAGCGACTGCCCGGGCTCCGCGTCGGTCAGGCTGATGCGGCAGGGGTATCCGTGTGCGCGGTCGGCCGTGACGCGCATGGCGCGGCGTTCGGCCAGTGCTTCATCCGGCAGTGCGAATAGTTCGGCGAAGGGCTCGGCGGGAAGGCCTGAGAGGCGGAAGTGCATGGCGGGAACTCCGTCGGTGGCGATGGCATGCAGCTTCCCGCGACGCCGCTTCGGCGACCATCCGATTCTTGCGGCTCCCATCAATCTACGCGAAACACCTGCACGGATTCGCATTCGGGACAGCGATAGCTCTGCAGTTCCGCTTCCTGCTCTTGCGCCCACTTGCGCGCCTCGGCGGGCAGGGTCTTATGGGGTTCCATCTCGACCTTCGAGCCCGCGCGCGAACAGGTGTCGCACAGCACAGGGCCATCGGGAATCTGCGGGTAGGGCTGGTTGTTGGCCATGGCGGTTCTCCGGAGTGCAACGAAGGAGAACGAAGCTAGCGCCGACATCGTGCAGGTCGTGTCGAAGCGGCATGAACAACAGGCGTGTTCAAGATTCAGTCGGTTTCGTCGTCCTGCACAGGCTCAGACGTGTCGCGCTTCAGTCGCCCCTGCTTGCGCAACGCTTCACGCAAAACGAACTCGATCTGCGCATTCACGCTGCGCAGATCGTCATCGGCCCAGCGCTGCATGGCCTCGAGCACAGCAGCGCTGATGCGCAGTGGGTACGCTTTCTTCGAGTCTGCTTTCATATGCCAAGTGCCTCGCGCCGGAAGCTGTTTGCGCGCGGGGCAAGGAAGAGCGAAGGAGTGTATGTCGATACACGACTGAGTGATGACGCAGCCCTGTGGGCAAACAGACCCGGCCCGGAGGGTTGCGCTTGCCCGGCCGCCAGCCGGCAGCGCGCGGCTTGACCAGCCAGCCAGGCTGGCCCTGCGCCTGTCTCTTATACACATCTAAAAAGGGGGGGGGGGGGGGGGGGGGGGGGGGGGGGGGGGGGGGGGGGGGG
>NZ_JAELTQ010000148.1 GCF_016428905.1 Dyella sp. ASV24
ACGCCAGCTTCAGGGGCGTCACAAACGGACTGGCCACCTCGGTCGCGATCAGATGCGCCCCTTGCGGCAAACGCGCCACCAGCGGCGCAGCCAACTCCGCATAAAGGCGGTTGGCGAAGGGCATGAGTGCGGCGAGCACAATCAGCACGGTGACGATGGCGCGCATCAAGCGCGAGCGCAGCTCGATCAGGTGCGAAAACAGGCCCTGTTCCAGATCGGACTCGGGGCCGTCGAGTTCAGGCGCCGCCATGCGGGACTTCCTTGGTCGGGGTGGCGTCGGTGGCAACCGCGACCGTGGCCTCCGGAGTGGTCTCGGAAACTAAGGCTGGCTCCGCCGTCGACGGCGTCGGGTTCGACGGCACGCCGGAGGGACGCATCTTGCGCAGCGTCTCGTCCAGCTCGGCTTGCGCGGCTTCGGCGCGCGATGCGGCTTCCTTGGCCTGACGGCGGATCTCTTCGACCTGCAGCTCGCGCTCCACTTCCGCGCGCACGCTGTCCCAGCCGGTGCGGATGCGGCGCATGAACACGCCCGCCGTGCGCGCTGCGTGCGGCAGCTTTTCCGGGCCGAGCACAATCAGCGCGATGAGCGCGAGCAATACCAGCTTGCCGAAGCTGATCTCGATCATGCCGATACGACCCGATTACTTCTGTTCGGTTTCGTGCTGGCTCTGGTTCTGCGTGCTGGCCGGCGGCGGATCGGCGTGCAGGCGCTCGCCCGGATCGCTCGACTTGGCCGCTTCGTCGCCGTCCAGGCCCTTCTTGAAGTCGCGCACGGCGCCGCCCAGGTCGGAACCGATGTTGCGCAGCTTCTTGGTGCCAAAGATCAACACGACCACGACCAGCAGAATAAGTAGATGGGTAATGCTCATGAAAAGGGACCTCAGGAAGGAAAGCGGCGGAACGAAACCGTCACGCTGCCGCGCCGCCGCTCCACATCATCGCTGAGTGTACTCCTCAAGGCGATCCCTGAAATCGACCACCGGCCCCGGAACGTTGCTCACACCGCCCTCGAAGATGCGACGGGGGGTGATGCCCTTGCCGTAGATGGCCTCGTTGGCGTCGTAGTCGATGCGCAGGGCGGAACCGTCCAGCGCCACGCCGGCGAACAGGCCGCGTGAGCGGGAGTAGGAGTAGATCTCGGCCTTGAAGTCACTGTCGGTGGAGGCCTGGGCGGTACGACCCACCGGGCCGGCCGCCGCGGCGGCGTCCGCGCCCAGGGTGAATTTGCCGTTGACGATGCTATCCACGCCACGCTGGGTACGGAACACCAGAATCACGTCGGTGGACGAGGCGCCAGCCTGGAAGCCCACGCTGCCGCCAGTCATGGTGATAAAGCTGGGGTTGGACCAGGTGCCGTCCGGCCCCTTGACCGAGATCAGGCCCTCACCACGGCGGCCGCCGAACACAAAGCCCACCTTGAGCAGGTCGGGAATCACGGCGATAGCCTTGGCTTCCTTCAGCAGGTCGGTCGGGATCGACTTGTCCGGCGCCTCCATGATGTCGTGCAAGACGCGCACGGCGTTCTGGGCACGCACCAGCGGCGGATCCTCGGCGTGGGCGGCCATGGCCGGCACCAGCAGGACCAGGGCAGCGAGCAGCAGGCGATGCAGCGACGTTTTGATCATGACGACTCCTGTGCAGATGTTCGGTGTGACGGCCTGCGGCGATACTCGCCACGGCGAGGCCGGAGGCTTGTGGCAGACTCTGCAGCGGTTCTCACCGTCAGTGCCACGATGCCACGCAGCCATGACTATACCGGCGTCGCCGGCTCATCCCGTGACCAGCCCGTTCAGGCTGCAGTGCTGTTGGTGAACCTCGGCACACCGGAAGCACCCACCGCTAGTGCCGTTCGACCCTATCTCGCCGAGTTCCTGGGCGATCCGCGTGTGATCGACTATCCGCGCTGGCTGTGGTGGCTGATCCTGCACGGCGTGATTCTGCGCGTGCGCCCTGCCCGCTCCGCGCATGCGTACCAGCGCATCTGGACACCGCAGGGCTCACCGCTGCGCGTAGGCAGCGAGGCACTCGCGGCAAAGCTGCAGGAAAAGCTATCCGAGGCCTGCAATGAGCCCGTGCGTGTGGCGTTGGCGATGCGCTACGGCCAGCCGTCCGTCCCCAGCCAGATTGAACGACTGCAACGCGAGGGCGTGCGTCGATTGCTGGTGCTGCCGCTGTATCCGCAGTATTCGGCGACATCGACTGGTTCGGTGATCGATGCCGTCGCCGAGGCCATGCAGTCGCTCCGTTGGCCGCCGGAGCTGCGCCTGATCAACGACTACCACGACGATGCGGCACATATCGAAGCGCTTGCCCATAGCATCGAACAATGGTGGGCATCGCATGGACGCGGCGACAAGCTGCTGCTCTCGTTCCACGGCATTCCAGAGCGCTACGTGCGCGAGGGCGATCCCTATTTCGAACAATGTCAGGCCACCACACGCGCACTGCGCGAACGATTGGGTCTCGACGAGTCGCAATTGCTGCTGAGCTTCCAGTCCCGCGTGGGACGCGAGCCCTGGCTGCAGCCCTATACCGATGCCACCGTGCGCGAGCTGGCTGCCAACGGCGTGCGGACACTGGATGTGGCCTGTCCCGGCTTCGCCGTCGACTGCCTGGAGACGCTGGAAGAAATCGCCATGCAGAACCACGACTTCTTCCGCGAGGCCGGTGGCGATGCGTTGCGCTACATCCCGGCATTGAACGACTCGCCCGCGCAGGTCGACAGCCTTGCTGCACTGGTGATGCGCCATGCGGGCGGATGGAAGGAATTCGCGCCACGCGCTGGTGCCGTGCAGTGATTGGTCCCATTGAACGCGAGGTGCGACTGTCGCATCTGCGCTTGAGCGCACAGGTCTGGGGCGCCGAGGGTGCGCCACCGCTGTTGGCGTTGCACGGCTGGCTCGACAATGCGTGGAGCTTTGCACACCTCGCGCCGCTGCTTGCCGAGCGCTGGCAGGTGATCGCACTGGAACTGCCCGGCCACGGTCACTCCGACCATCTGCCACCCGGGATGTCCTATCACTTCGTGGATTATGTGCGCTCGGTGCTCGGTGCCATCGACGCCCTAGGGCTTCAACGTTTCCACCTGATGGGTCATTCGCTGGGCGCAGGCATCGCCTCACTGGTGGCTGCCGCGCAGCCGGAACGCATCGACCGCTTATTGCTCATCGAAGGTCTTGGCCCCATCGCGGATGATGGCCACCACACGCTGCGCCATTTCCGCGATGCCATGGCCAGTTCGGCCACCGGGCGATCCTTGCGCGCGTTTCCATCCATCGACATGGCCATCAGCGCTCGCACCATGGCCAGCGGCCTGCCAGCCGACCAGGCACGCCCCATCGTGGAGCGCGGCCTGCGCAAGACCGAACACGGCTGGCACTGGCGCAGCGACGCGCGAGTCAACCGACCGTCCTCCATCCGGCTCGCGGAAACACAGGTACACGCCTTGTTGCGCGGCATCGAAGCGCCGACGGCGCTGCTGCTCGCACACCCGGACACGCCGTATCTGCCCGGACAACGCATGCGCGAGCGCGCGGACTGCGTGACTGACATCGCCATGACGCACATGGAAGGCGGCCATCATTTGCATCTGGAACACCCGGATGCCGTCGCCGCGTGGGCGAATGCGCATCTGGATGGCCGCACAGGCTGAATCGCCTTGGGAGCCGCTAACTAGACGTAGCGAGCGTCCGCCTGACGGTCGCGTAGTCGTTCTGTTGGCGACTCTTAGCCTGACCGACGGCACATGCTCCCGCACACAGGCGGCCTAGACTGTCGCCATGCACCATCTACAGCGCGCCAACTACGGCCAGCCCGAGCAACTACGGCAACTAGGCGGCCTGCAGATCTCCGCGACGCCCTACGCGGGCGATAGCGCATTGCCTTGGCATGAGCACGATGAGGCGTATCTGTGCCTGGTCGCCGCAGGCAGCTACACGCAGCAGTCGGGTAACGACGAACTGGACTGCCAGCCTGGCCTGCTGCTGACGCATCCGCAGGGACACCGGCATGCGAACCGCTTCGGTCCTTCGGGTGCACGCTGCATCAGCATCTTTCTCGGCGAACCGACGAACAACGGCGTGATTCGTCTGTTGGGTGATCACCGTCCGTTGCGTCTGCCTGACGCGGACCGTCTGCTCGCACGCATCGAGCGCGAGTTGCGTGCGACGGATGATGCCGCCGCGCTCGCGCTCCATTCCGCCGTGCTGGAGATGGTGGCCCTCGCCTGCCGTGCTGACGATGAACGCCGTCCGGCCTGGTTACAACGTGTGCTCGAGCGGTTGCACGACGATCCCCTCGCCACGCCATCGCTGCACGAACTCGCCGCCCTGGCAGGCGTGCACCCCTCGCATCTGGCGCGTAGCTTCCAGCGCGCGAAGGGCGTGTCGGTCGGCGAGTACCAGCGCGGTTTGCGCATCGTGCTTGCGCGGGAAGCGCTGACGGACAGCCGCCTCTCCATCGCGGAGATCGCCGCCAGCACCGGCTTCAGCGATCAGAGCCATTTCGCACGCGTGTTTCGTCGGGCCACCGGTCTGACGCCACGGGAATTTCGACAGAACTGCAAATTGCGTCCCGTTCCGTCAATGGCATCCTAGATCGGGCCCAGGCGTCCCGGGCACCATGGCCCCAACCCCAAGGAGCCATCACATGCCACTCTCCACTTTCCGCCTCCGTAGCCTGGCACTGGCTTGCCTTGGCCTGCTCCCTGCGTTGGCCATGGCGGCCTCCACCGGCAGCGATGCCAGCGCACCACTACAGGAACTCCGCCAGGCTTATGGTGGCGATCACTGGAAGGCCATCGGCTCACTGTTGCTGGACGGCAAGCAGACCAGCGACGGCCTGACCGGCGAACTACATGCGGCCATCGACTTGCGCACCGGGTATTACGCAAGCCGTCAGCGCAACGCCGTGTTTGCCAACGCCGACGGCTATGACGAGGCCGGCCGCTGGCATCAGGACATCTCCGGACTGGTGCATCCCTACGATTCGAATGAAGCGAAGGCTGTAGCCATCAGCGAGAGCTGGCTACGTAGCTTCGGCTTCCTGCGTACCGACGATACCCACTTCACCCCCCTTCCGGATGCCTTCGAGAGCGGCCGTCGCTTTATCCGCCTCGAAGCAACACCCCATGGCGGGCGGAGCATTACGTTATGGATCGACTCGACCACGCACCGGCTGGATCGCGCGATATGGAACAGCTCCTTCCTGACGGTGACCCAGCGCTACAGTGATTATCGCGACGTGGCCGGACTCCAGCTTCCCTTTGACATCCGCACAACGGCGGCCACCAACAGCGGCACCCAGGACGGAGACGAGCAGGAAACGGTGGAACGCTATCAAGCGCTACCCGCCGTCCCAGCACAAGCACTGCAACGACCTGACGGCACGGTACGCGATGTAAGCATGCTGCACGGGGCAAGTCGCGCGGTCAGCCCCATGCAGCTGGAAGGTGGCGCATTGCTGATCCACGCCAGTATCAACGGGAAAGGCCCGATGCCTTTCATACTCGACACCGGTGGCCACGCGATTCTCACCGATGATGCGGCGAAGAAACTTGGCCTCACCAGTACAGGCAAAGGCGTCAGCACCGGCTCTGGCCCCGGCTCGATGACGACCTCGTACACCCAGGTGCAACACCTCACCATCGGCGACGCCGACGTCAAGGATCTGACCTTTCTGGTGATGCCCTACCCGTACTCGTTCTATGAACGGGGCACGCGCGAACCCATCGCCGGCATTCTGGGACTGGAGATCCTCGAGCGCTTTGCCGTGACCTTCGACTACGACAAACAGCAATTGATACTGCAGCCCTTTGATCACGGCCAAGCACCCGCAGAGGGCGAAGGTTCACCCGTAACGCTACGCTTTACGGACGATATGCCCCTGGTATCCGCGTCACTCGATGGCAAGCAAGGCATGTTCGGCGTCGACACCGGCAACTCGGGTTACACATTGGTGTTTCCACAATGGGCATCACGCGAAGGGCTGGAGACGCGCTATCTCAAAGGTGTCCCCGTATCCGGCGGCGGCGTGGGCGGGAGTTTCGTGTCGCGCTTCTCGCATGCGCGCTCACTGCAACTTGGCGACCAGCAGGTGAGCCCCGCGCTAGCCCAGTTGACGCCCCCCGATGCGGGCGCGACAGGCAACCCCACCGAAGCGGGCAATATCGGGCAGGACGTGCTGGCGCGCTTTACCGTGCACTTCGACTACCGCCGCCAGCGCATGTACCTGCAACCGCGTGACGTTGCTTCACGTTGGCAATACGCGACGGCAGGCTTGCGAGCCAACCGAAGCGCCGAGCAGCGTGATCGACTGAAAGTGAGCTGGGTGGTGCCAGGCAGCCCTGCTGCGGAGGCAGGTCTGAAACAAGGCGACGAGATCGTGGCTGTCAATGACAAACCCGCCGCGGAGATCGGCAGCTACGATCTTCGCGATGAGGTGAATCACCGCGAAGAAGGTACATCCTTGTCGCTCAAGCTCGCCGACGGCCGCATCCTGACCATGCGACTGCGAGACATCGCACCGCGCTGAAACGCATCTGGCTAACGACGTTCGATGGCGAACCGCAATTACGGTTCGCCATCGGACAACGGATACCTCAGGGCTTCGCAAGACCCAGTACGTCAGTTCCTTGCTCGAACGTGATGTCTACCGGGATTTTGGCCTGATCCAGTCGCTTGAGATCGCCAGCAAGCGTGGCGTCGACATTGCCCATGCTATCGGTGAGCTTCTTGGCGGCGTCATAGTCGCCATCGCCCTGGATGGTAAGCAGCTTGGCGGAGAGCGCGTTCATGGCCGCCGTCATCTTGTCGAAGTCGACGCGGTAGCGACCCGTGGCAGCGTCACGCGTGAACGCACCCTGCTGCTGGAAGAAGTTGAAACGCACCATATTCGCCTTGGCATGTGCATCGCTGGCGCCGAAACGCACCGAACGCAAGATGCCAGCGAGGAAGGTGACGTAGTTGTCCATCAACTTCGACTTGTCCAGCTCACCCTTGTCGGCCAGCTTGGTGACCATATAGAGGCCCAGGATATCGGCCTTGCCCTCCTCGAAACTGGAGGCTTGATCCTTCAGCGCCGTACGCACCATGCCCTTGCCGCTGAGCGTGTTCTTGATGCCAAGGCCATGCGCCACTTCGTGGAACATGGTGTTCTCGAAGAACGCATCAAAGGTGAGGTGCGACTGTTGGTCGTCCGCAATCAACTCCTTTGCGATGGGCAGCATGATCTTGTCGAACTTCGCCTGCATCACATTCTCCAGCTGCAAGCGGCGCGTACCCTTCTTGAGCTGCACTTCCTCGTCATTGGGAAGATTGATCGCGATGGTCTTGGCCCCGACGTTGGCATCACCGGCGTAATACACGGCAAAGTAAGCGTTGAGGTCCGCATCCGAACCTGGCTTCTCGGCTTTGTACTTATCATCGACCGGTAACTCGCGCTGCAGCTCTGGCAGGTACTTGGCGAAGCGAGCAAGCTTGGCGCTCCACGCCTGATCCTTCACCAGCACATAGCTTTCGTAGCTGGCCTTGTAACCAAAGAGCTGATCTTCATAGGTCTCGATGGGGCCGATCACGATGTCGACAGGGTTGTTCTTCATCGACATCCACGCGAAATCGCTGGGACGGTAATCGTCACTCAACAGCGCATCGGCGCGCTTCTTCAGGTAACCCGCGAATTCCTTATCGGCGGACAGATCCGCCGCCTGACGCAGCAGGCCGGCCGCGCGTTCGAGATCGGTCTTGTAGGCTTCGTGATAAGGCACCGTCACCAGCTGGTTCTGTGCGTCACGGCGTAGCAGCGTATAGAGGCCCGCCTTGTCCTTGAGGTCAGCCTTGTCGAACTCTTCCTTGGTCATGTCCGCCGGGTAGAACTGCGCCCCCGCCGGGCGCGGACCAACACCGGCAACAAACGGCTGGTCGTTGTCCAGGCGATCCCACGGACCATAGTTGATCTCGGCGAAACGACGCGTGACCTCGTCGGGGATACGCGTCATCAGCGCGGCCTTGTCGCCCCATGACTGCTGCCAATAGATGTCATTGGTGACATCCGCCGCTTCGATCAGCAGCGCGATCATCTGCTTCTGCTTGTCATCGAAGCTGGAGAGGTCGGCGGTGAGCTTCACCGACGCATAGTTGCCCATGCGCTGTGCGGCGATGTCCTCATCGGTGGACGGCGGCGGCACGGCCGGTGCTGTGCTGGCAGGCGCAGGGGTGGAGGTCTGCGCGGCCGGCGCATTGCTGTCGTGGGAGTTGCAGCCGGCCAGGATGGCGATGAGGCTCAGGGTGAGGAGGTGGCGGCGCATTTGTGTTTCTCGGCGGAGGAAAACGTCATGGTAGCGCGAGGGCGAGGGGCGCGTTGTTGGGTGGCGTTGTTGGGTGGCGTTGTTGGGTTCGCCTGATTTTTTTCTTTCTGGTGAGGGTTGGGGCCTGTTTCGTCGGTGTTTGGCTGGCGCTTCGTGCGTTATCGCGATCTGGCCGCTTACGCAGCGGGCGTTTCGATCGTCTGCCGACGCTCGAGTCACTTTTCTTTTGCTGGCCCAAAAGAAAAGTAACCCAAAGAAAATGGCCGCAAAACCAACGCCCGCAGCATGTCCTTGGGATAAGCCCGAACGGCTGAGGAATCGTGTTGCTTGGCAACCTTCGCCTCTACACAGCGGGTACGCCGAAGCGCTTCGCAACGCGCCATAGCGGTGAGGACTTAAAGCAGGCTTCGCTACGCTTCCCGATCGCTAAGGCTAGGGAGAGAAGACGCTACGCTTTCCTACCGCCGAGGCGAGGGAAAGGAAGCGCTACGCTTTCCCACCACTGAGGCAAGGGAA
The DNA here is from genome assembly GCF_016428905.1 of Dyella sp. ASV24. GTDB lineage: Bacteria > Pseudomonadota > Gammaproteobacteria > Xanthomonadales > Rhodanobacteraceae > Dyella. The sequence goes on from NZ_JAELTQ010000148.1 coordinate 8,819, forward strand.
AGACGACGCTACGCTTCCCGACCGCTGTGGAGAACTCGCCACCAAACGGCATCGCCTTTGTCTTCCATCTTGGCTTTGAGCCATAGAGCAGGAGCAACGCGACCTGTCGCGATGCGATGTGCAGCAACGCTGCACGAGCCGTCCGCTTTGCGCTTTTGATCTTCCGGGCCCCGTATGAGGCGGCGGGCGGGTGGAGATAAGGCCCCGCAGGGGTGGCTGGCAAGGAGGCCAGCCACTTTTCGTCGGGGCAGGAGCCCCGTCGAAAAGCCCGGAACCCGCACGCGTACCTATCGGGCTTTAGCCCGATAGGCGACTCATCCGGGGGGCCCTTTCTTTGGGTTACTTTTCTTTGGGCAAGCAAAGAAAAGTGACCCGGCCTCCGGCAGGAGGTCGGAACGCCCGCTGCGTAAGCGGCCAGGTCGCGACCACGCGACAATCAAACACAGAGGCTCTGGACTCCAGCATGCGCCGGGGTGACGGCTAAAGATGAAGCCACGAGGCGAGCACCCGCCCCTCACCCCAACCCTCTCCCCGGAGGGGAGAGGGAGCAGAACTGAGGCAGTCCGCGCGCATTGCGCCTACCTAGCACTCACTCCCTTTCCCGAATACACAAAAAGGCGCCACAACTCGAAGAGCACCACAACAAACATCACCCCGAAATCGCCAACCTCTCCGACTGATACAACCGCACCGTCGCCAACACCCCAACCAACGCCGCCACCAAACTACCCGCCAGACACAAACCAAACTGCTCCGTCGTCACACCATCACCGCGCAACAACTGCATGATCCCCAGATGCTGACCCAGCAAAGGCACCGCATACATCCAGCCCTGCGCCTTGATAGGCATGGTCGAAAGCAGAATGCTCGGTAACACCGGCACAAACATCAGCAGCGACAAATAGGTCTGCGCCTCCCGATAACTCTTGGCAAAAGCCGCGACCATCGATTGCAAGGCCGCCAGCAACGCGATCAAGGGCACCATCAGCAACAACACCTGACCGCTGAAGCGTGGGCCGAGATCAAGCTCCATACCAAGCCTCTCTGTCGGAATGAACGGCCCCACCACACCAAACGCCAACAAACTGATCAACAGACTCGCCGCCGAGAACGTGCAAATCGCCGCCAGCTTGCCTGCGAGAATCTTCCAGCGCGGCACCGGATTGGCAAACAAGGGCTCGAGCGACTGACGTTCGCGTTCGCCCGCGGTGAGATCGATGGCCAGATACATGCCACCCATGAACACCGTGAGCACGAAGAAGTACGGCAGGATCGAGAACATCAACGCCGCGCGCGCTTGCGCCGTCGCCTGATCGCGCCGTGCGGCCTGCACCGGCCACGCGGTGCTGGGCGAGAGTCCGCGGGATACCAGTCGCATCGCACCCTGCTGGCGTGCGTAGCTTTCCACCACTTGCGACACGCGCTCCACCGCGGCATTGGCGTCACGCTGCGAGGAGTCATAGATCATCTCCACCTGCACGGCCTCGCCCTTGCGCCAGGCGGTGGCGTAGTCCGGCGAGATGCGTAGCACGACGTCAGCGTCCTGCTTGCGCACGGCAAGCTCCGGATTGTCGATGGGCGCTCTTGGCACGATGCCATCCGCCTTCAACGCGTTAATCAGGTTCGGGGCATTCTCGGCACCAATAACGGGTACAGGCAGCGGCTTTTCCGCTTTATCGAACTGACGGTTGAGCGTGATGTTGAGCAACATCACCAGGATCAGCGGCCCCAACAGCGGCCCTGTGAGGAAGGCACTGATGATGGTGCGGCGATCACGCAGGTTCTCCTTCACTTCCTTGAGGAAGACGGTAAGGAAGGCACGCGTGCGAGTAGCCGGCGTAGTCGTCGTACTCATGCGGCCAGTCCTTCTTCGCTGCCGATGATCTTGACGAAGGCATCTTCCAGGTTCGACTCGCCGGTCTGCTCGCGCAACGCCTGCGGCGACTCATCGGCCACAACACGCCCGCTGGCGATCACCACGATGCGGTCACACAACGCCGCCACCTCCTGCATGATGTGGCTGGAAAACAGCACACAGCGCCCTTCGCTCTTCAGGTGCTGCATGAACTGGCGCAGCGCGCGCGTCGCCATCACGTCAAGGCCATTGGTGGGCTCATCCAGGATGACGTTGCGCGGATCGTGAATGAGCGCCCGGGCAATCGCTGTCTTAACGCGCTGCCCCTGCGAGAAACCTTCGGTACGGCGATCGCCGATATCCTCCATTTCCAACGCTTTCACCAATGCCTCGCGACGGTTGGCGATCACGTCCTCGGAAAGGCCATGCAGACGTGCGAAGTAGTCGATGTTTTCGCGCGCAGTGAGGCGTTTGTACAAGCCTCGCGCGTCCGGCAGCACGCCAAGCTGGCGCCGCACGGCGAGCGCATCCTCTGCGGCGTTGATGCCATCCACCAGCACCTGGCCGCGATCGGGGTTCATCAGCGTATAGAGCATGCGCAGCGTGGTGGTCTTGCCGGCACCGTTGGGGCCCAGCAAGCCGGTGATCTCGCCATCGCGCGCGATGAAGCTGACGCCATCCACGGCTTTGACGTGGCCGAACGCCTTGTGCAGATCCTTCACCTCGATCATGGCGTCGCTCCGTTGAAATCAATGAACGTGGGCGTGGCCTGCAAGCGCTGCAAGCAGGACGCGTCCAGCGTCTTGGGATGGAGGTCTTCGATGAAGTGCTTCACCACTTGAGGTGCACAACCGGCATTGATCACGTTGTGACCTTGCCCGGTGAGCACCAAGTGACGCGCGTCGCTCAGGTTCTTTGCCACCTGGTCGCCATAGCGCGGCGGCGTGACAGGATCGAACTGGCCAGAGAACAGCAGCGTGGGAATGTCACTCTTCAGCGGCTGGTGAAAGTCAGCGGGACGGCTGCCCTTGGGCCACACGGAGCAGGTGTTGCGCAAGGTGTCGACCATACGCGTACCGAGGATGGTATGTGCATCCGCATCGTTCGAAGCGAGCAGGTCGGCGTCCTCGCTGCAGATCACGGACAACTGCATGCCGCCATTCATGGTGTCCGACAGATCGCCTGACAACAGCTTGGCCTGCCCCAACAACGGCCCCACGTCGCCGTGTGCAGCTGCGTCGATGGACAGCGGCAACAGCGCGGCTGTCAGCGGTGAGTACGCAAACATGCGCACCACACTGGCTAATGAGTACTCGCTCAGGGTGCGCTGCACACTCTGATAGGTCTGCGGGTCACGGAAGCTCACTTTGTGCGGATTGGCGCGTAGTGCGTCGCGCAGTTGATAGAGCGTCTGGTACGGATCACTGAAGCGCTTGCGGCATGCCTCGTTTGCGGTGCATTGCGCGAACTGCGCCTTCAGCGCATCGTCCAGATTGCGTGCGAAGTCCTGCCCCAGCACCAGTTCGTTGGGCACCACGCCATCCAGTACAAGACTGCGCACGGCATGTGGATAACGCATGGCGTATTGCTGGGCCATGCGCGTGCCGTAGGACACGCCCACCAGATCAAAGCTCGGCGAGCCCAACGCTTTGCGCACATCTTCCAGGTCCTGCGCTGCGATGGTGGTGGTGTAGTAGCGTGGATCGGCCGTGTCCTGAAGTTGCTTCAGGCAACGCTCGGTTTCGCGCTTCTGGCGGTCCGCGCTGGCGACGATATCTTCCGACCCGCCC
>NZ_JAELTQ010000149.1 GCF_016428905.1 Dyella sp. ASV24
CTTTGGCACGGCAGGCGTACTGTCGACGGCCATCAATCAGCAGTCCACGTTGAGCATCACCTGTACGAATACCACCCCGTACAACGTTGGCCTGGACGCCGGCACCGTGACGGGGTCAACAGTAACCAGTCGTCTGATGGCGGGCACCGCCACAGGCAACACGGGTACCACGGTGGGCTTCCAGCTTTATCAGGACTCTGGCCACGCGACTGTATGGGGCAACACCCAAGGCACGAATACCGTGGCCGGCACGGGGACGGGCGCAGCGCAGACGATCAACGTGTATGGTCAGGTGCCATCCCAGGGCACGACACCGAAACCTGACACATACCAGACCACGATTACCGCAACGGTCTACTTCTAAATCATGCCGCTTATGAGGGTGGCGCACACCGTTCTTGCGGCGGCGGCCATGTTTCTCTCTGCTGTGGCACAGGCGGCTTCACTGCAGATATCGCCGGTAACGGTAGACATGCCGTCCGACGCGAACGCCACCGGCATCACTTTGAGCAATCCGGGCGACCAGCCGCTCTACGGGCAGGTGCGTGTGTTTCGCTGGGGGCAGTCGGACACGGAAGATACACTCGACGCGACCCAGGACATCGTCGCCAGTCCACCACTGATCCAGATCGCGCCGCATAGCGACCAACTGGTGCGGCTTGTGCGCCAGTCGCGCGATGCCACGACGACGGAGCAAAGCTTCCGCGTACTGATCGATGAGATACCCCGCCCCGACGCGGCTGCGACCAACGGCGTAACGATCAGGCTGAGGTACTCGGTGCCTGTCTTTGTTCACCCCGTCGGGCCGATCGGCAAGCCCGAGCTGTCGTGGCAATTGCAGCGGGGCGGTCAGGGCTGGATGTTGCGTGTGACGAATGCGGGAAGCCGGCATGGACAGATCGGCGAAGTGACGCTGGCGAGCGCCGGGAAAACATGGACGCTCAACACGGGTCTGTTGGGTTATGTGCTGGCCGGTCGCACGCAGCAGTGGAAGGTCAACCTTGATCCCAACATCGTCCTTCGGGGCCCGCTGACCCTTCGGGCGACCATCAACGGACAGCCCAGCGACGCGTCGGTGGCGGTGCCCGGGCCGGATTGAACGCGATGTGCCTCCCGTGATGGACATGGGGTGCCAGCGAGGACATGCGGGGAGTCGCATTGACCGGAGTGTGGATCGCAATGAACGGCGCAACCTTTCGATCACCCTGTGTGCGGCCGTGGCTCTGCTGTCGCCACAGGCTTTTGCGGCGACGCCGGCAAGGTCCACCGATGCGATGACATCCAATGCCTTCCTGGGAGAGGCCAATCAGCCGCACGAGGTCTATCTTGGCGTGCTGCTCAACGGCGAGCGCCAAGGCTCCTTGCAGCGCTTCATCGAGCAAAACGGCAAACTCCTCGCCAGCGGCCAGACGCTGGATGCCGTCGGGCTTTCCATCGACAAGCTCGGCGTGGCGCAGGCAGCGCAAGTGCCCCTGGATACGATCAAGGGGCTGAGCTATCGCTATGACGCGCCCACGCAGACGGTGGAGCTGACTGCGGATAATCGCCTGCGCAAGCCCTATACGCTGGACACGCGCCAATTGCAGCCCGCGCCGCGCGCCAGCTCCGGCCGTGGCCTCCTGCTCAATTACGATGCCATCGCCCAGAGTGAGGCTAGTTCCCGTTTTGCGCTGTGGTCGGAGCAGCGATATTTCGATCCGCATGGCGTATTCAGCAACACCGGCGTGGCCTACCTGTATGCCAACGAGCATCGCTATGTGCGGTACGACACCTACTGGAGCCAGTCCGATCCCGATACGTTGAGCACCATACAGTGGGGCGACACCATTTCGTCGTCGCTGGCCTGGTCGCGCTCGGTTCGTCTTGCGGGGTGGCAGTGGCGCAGCAACTTTGCGCTGCGGCCCGATCTGGTCACGTTTCCATTGCCGACGCTGGCGGGTTCGGCCGCCGTGCCATCGGCGGTGGATCTCTACATCAACAACATGCACCAGGTGCACGCAAGCGTGCCGACTGGCCCGTTCGAGCTGTCCAACGCGCCGGGCATCACCGGCGCAGGGCAAGCGACGCTGGTCACGCGGGATGCGTTGGGCCGTTCGCTGACCACGTCGGTGCCGCTCTACATCGATCCGCGTCTGCTCGCGACAGGGCTGTCGAGCTACTCCGTGGAGCTCGGCTTCGTGCGCCGCAACTACGGCGTGGTCTCCGACGACTACGATCATCATCCGGCAGCTAGTGGCTCATTGCGTTACGGCGTGAGCGACACGTTCACCGTGGAAGCCCATGCCGAAGCCGGTGACGGCCTGTTCAACGCCGGCGCGGGCGCATTGCTTCGCTTGGGCATGGCCGGTGTGATCAACGGCTCGGTGTCGGCCAGTGGCGGCAGGCTGCAGGGCAGCCAGGTAAGCCTCGGCTATCAATTGATCGAGCCGCGTTTCTCCGTAAATGCGCAGGCCACGCGTACTTTCGGAGACTACGGCGACCTGGCGGCGCGCGAGGGCACCCCGGTGCCCACCGCCATCGACCAGTTCACCGTGTCGTTTCCGTTCTTCAGTCAGCAGACGCTGGCCTTCAGCTATATCGGCTACCGGATTCGTGGCGGCCTGGCATCCCGCGTAGGCTCCATGTCGTACAACATGAACTTCAGCAACCTGCTGTCGGTGTTCGTCAGCGGCTACCAGGATTTCAAGCAGAGCCGGTCGCGCGGTGTGTTCGTCGGCCTCAACATTGGCCTGGGCGACCGCACCTCGCTCAACACCACGGTGGGCCGGCAGAACGATGCGTTCTACTACAACGCCAATGCTGTCCGCTCGCCCGATTACGACGGCGGCTGGGGTTGGGGACTGCAGGCGGGCGGCAGTGGCGGCATCGCGTATCGCCAGGCCCAGCTGCAGTACCTGGGTAGCGCCGGCCAGCTCACGGGCACGCTGGACAACATCGCCGGCCACACCACGGGATCGCTCGAGGCGCTGGGTTCCGTGGTGCTGATGGACGACAGCATCCACGCGGCGCGACGCATCTACGACGGCTTTGCGCTGGTATCCACCGATGGCGTGGGTGGCATTCCGGTGCTTCACGACAATCGCGTCATCGGCACCACCGACGCACAAGGCCATTTCCTGATCGCCGATCTCAATGCCTACCAAAGCAACAACGTATCCATCGACAGCATGCGCCTTCCGGCAGACGTGCGGATCGGTGAGACGTCTATCGACGCGGTGCCGCAGGCGCAATCCGGCGTACTGGCGCACTTCTCGATGGCGCAGGAGGACGCCGCCTCGGTGCTATTGCACGACGCACAAGGCGCGCCGATAGCGGCAGGCCTGCGCGTCCGCCACCTGGAAGATGGCGCGGAAACTGTGGTGGGTTACGACGGACTCACCTTTATCGAAGACCTTCGAGAGGAGAACCATCTGGTGATCGAAACGCCCGCCGGTCCGTGCACGGTCAGTTTCCGCTACCGGCGACAGCCCGGCCACCATGCGCAGACCATCGGCCCGCTGGTGTGCCATGCGAAGCAGGGCCATTCGCCGTGAGGTACCTGGCCTATGCCCTAGTGCTTTGCCTGCTCTTGCTGGCCAGCGGCCGGACGCATGCGGAAACCTGCGCGGCGACGGCCTCGTCCATCAACTTCGGCAATGTCAGCCCCATTGCGGGCACCGCAGTGGCAGGGACCGGCACAGTGAGCATCACCTGCACATGGTCGGCGGTCACGCTCACGCCATCCGTAGAGGTGTGCCTGAATGCCGGCGCTACCAGTCCGCGCACCATGAGCAACGGCAGCAACACGATGCAGTACGACCTTTACCAGGACAACGCGCATTCGGTGATATGGGGCTCGGTCTACAACAGCACCACGCCCATATCGGTGCAGCTCAACAAGCCCGCCACGGGAACCACGGCCAGCACCACGGTGACCTACTACGGGCTTATTGCGGCTAACCAGCCCACCGTACCCACCGTAAACAACAGCAGCACGGTCTACTCGCAGAGTTTTGCGGGCAACCAGACCTCGCTCAACTACGGCTTTTATGTGCTGTTGGCGCCGACGTGCGCATCGCTGACTACTCCGGACGGCACCTTTCCGTTCACCGCCAGCGCCACGGTAGTGAACAACTGCCTGATCAGCGCGACCAACGTGAACTTTGGCACCGCAGGCGTGCTGAGTAGCAGCCTTGCCGCCGCGGGTTCCATTTCGGCGCTTTGCACGAATGGCGATGCGTTCCGCATCTCGTTGAATGGCGGCGCCAGCGGCAACGTGGCGGCGCGTGCACTACAGCTGCAGGGTGGCGGAGGCGCCGTGAACTATCAGCTGTACAGCGACAGTGCGCACAGCATTCCATGGGGTGACGGCACGGCAGGCACGAGCATGGTGACGGGTACAGGCAGCGGCAATGCGCAGTCCATCAGCGTGTACGGCCAGGTGCCCGCGCAGGCAACGCCCGCTCCGGGCAGTTACAGTGACACCATCACCGCGACCATCGTCTTCTGAAGGACGAAGGGTTCGATCAGAACATGATGAGCCAAGTTGTCGGTAGCGGCGCCATCTTCGGTGACACGGCACCCGACGTAGGGGATGGCTCAGTCATCTGGCGCGTCAGGTACGGCGAATCATGCAGGCAAGAAACCTGCGGGCGCGTCGCGCGCATGGTCGTGTCGGGAGGGTGCTGAACAAGGCAGCTCTCGCGAATGGTCAGGCTCACCTGGATGGAAGTTGTGGCCGTCGATTGTGCTTTCCAGGGCATGGCACAAAGGGCCATATACAGGCCGAGGGTCTTGGTGGTTCGTGACATGGAGAGGCGTGGTGTCGATGGATGTTCCTTGATCTGGGTGTCGGCGGTATGGCGAAATACTTGAGAAAACTGGGGTGGGCGCGTTGCGTGGAGTTGGCGGGGAAAGCATGATCCCTTAATGATGGGGGCTCGCTTTCAATGGTGGTCAGGCATCTTAGATGTCCGCTTTCGACCCGAAGCGGACATGCGCTGCACCTTACAAATGAAGTCACGTGACTGGAAGCAGGAGAGATAGGGATGCTCCAAGCCAACAGGGATGGTCGCCTCTGGATAAGTCGGCTACTGGCCTCATTGCCTATCGCCACCTTGACGATCGGCTGCACCCAGCTCAACCCGTATGTTCGGGCGAAGCCGCATATGCTGGAAGCGCCTTATGCAACGTTGTGCTGGGCGCCAAAAGTGGCGCCTTTACCTGTCTCGCAAGACCGCTGCGAAAACGGACCGGCCGATGCAAGCTTGGAGAACTGCGTGGACCAGTTGGGGCAATCGTCACATTGGTATACGCCAACAGAAAACGTCGAAGACAATATCCTGCGATGTATGGACGGCAAGGGGTGGAAACGAGCGATCCTAAAGGGCTACCTCGTTACCCCAGGGTGACGCCTCCGCTTTCGACCCCAAGCGGACCTTTCGATCGCCAGGGTAATTTTCGTCAGATGATGGTGCCGTACCTATGCAGAAGTCGGGCTATGTCATTGTGGGGTGTGCCGCCATTGCGATCGTGGCGCTTTGGTCGTCAGTGGATAATTTCCACACGCGTCCTACAGAGCTGACTGAAGTCCATGGCGTCGTGACTGGTAAACGGTGCGAGGAGGGGAGGCGTGGGAACATGGCTTTTGTTGAACTTGAAGTCGCAGGTTCGACGGAGGTGTATGCCTATCCCGGCATATTGCCCCGTGCCCGGGAGCTCTGCGATCGTGTGAGGCTAGGCACCCACGTTGCGTTGCGTTACTCAAGGCCAGGAGACCCCGAGATCTGGAGCGTCGCCATAGAAGGGCAGCCATTCATCGACACTCAAGAAGCCGAGTCATGGCGGCGTTTGAACGGATGGACGGGGATCGCTCTGGGCGTGCTTTTCCTGATTGGCGGCGTCATGACCTGGCGCCGCTATGGGTTCTACCAAAACTTCTGAGCGCGACTCGCCCAGCCGCGGCTACGATCTAGCCGGCAGTGATGGCACGTCCGCTTTCGACCCGAAGCGGACGTCTTCAATGTTCTACCGGCGGCTATGGAGTGGCTATGAATCTACAGGTCTTTGCTTGTGCGGCGCTCCTTCTGCTCTCGCAGGTGACTGCGGCATCAACGAAGGAGGTCGACTCGGAGTATCCAATTGCGGTGGAGGCCACTGGAGTCGAGAGAACCGAGGGACACATCTATTTGGACATGCTTGTTTGGAATTGTTCCGACAAGCAGATTTCCATGGATCGCTTCATTCTGCCTTGGGGTGCAACGCTGGTAAGGGGGCTTGTCATTTATAACGTCCATTCAGGGAAAACCTTGGAACAGACCTATCCAATCGAGGATTTTCCCGAGCAGACCTACACTATTCCTGGCGGGGGGAGTGTCGCCGGCAGGATCGATCTCAATGGATATGTTCTGGGCCTTAGCGGGCTGAAGGATCTCAAAGGATTCGTGATCTTCTGGGTCTATCAACCCCTGGGTAAGAGCGGGGCTCCGGTCGGCAAAAAGTTCGGTGGAATGGTTCCGCTCGACTCCGGGTTGGTGGATGCACCACGCAGGAATTCATGCAGAACCGGGGCGCAGCATCCGTAGTTCACCGAGTGTCCGCTTCCGACCCTAAGCAGACATCGCCATCCAGACGCCTTGGACCGGATCTCATCAGGATTTAGCGATGCGTCTCGACGGGAAAGACAAAGCACTGCGACCAGCGATTTACGGCCTGTTTGCCGTTCTTGCGGCCATGTGCGGGGTAACCCTGTGTGTGCTGGGCTGGAAATCGAGCATCCCTGCCATGGTGCTGTTTGGCTTCATGGTTGTATGCGCAAGCATACTCTGCGGCCTTAGTTTCATTCTGTGGGGCTGGTGGAAGGCATTTCGAACGAAGTCAAACTAGGTCCGCCTTCGACCCGGAGCGGACATTCGACGAGCGGTATTGCTTTGTCCTTGCTCAAGAAGCGCCGGGCCGCCTGACATTGCCACGGCTGCGGCGGCCTTTTAGCATTTAGAGTGAAACATGGTTCGGGGGACCGATGGGTATTTTCGACTTTCTTCGGCGTGGCACATCGAAGCTGTCGCAAGAAGCGTTCGCTGAAATAGCGCTGAAACAGATGTCTAAGATGAAGCTCTTCAGTGAGCTTACATACGAGGCTGACCGTTTCTGCATACGCTTCAAAGACAGCAATGCCCAGGTGATGACATTCAACCTTCACAACGTCTTCAAAGACTATGTGAAGGCTGATAGCAAAGATAGATTGGGCGTTCTAAAAAAATACATTCAGGGTTTTGCTACTTCGGCCGACATGTCCAACGGCGAGGTCGCGATGCGCAATCTCCTGCCTGTCGTTCGTGATAGGGCGATGTTCGAGTATGCATTACTTAATGGGCGTCTATCGGGCATCCATAAGGCATCAAACGTCGTTCCGATGCTGCCGTTCTTTGGTCATCTGGTTGTTGCATTGGTGGTTGACTCGGAGCACTCAACCAGCTCCGTAAATAGCGGCAAGCTCACGGAATGGGGAATCGATTTTCCCCGCGCCATGGAGGTCGCGATCGCCAATCTACGGGACAGAACGGAGACCAAGTTCAACCCCGTTGGAAGGGGAGTATTCATCTCCGCTTGGTCTGACGTATTCGATGCATCGAGACTTCTTCTGACTGACATGCTGCACAGATTGCCCATTAAGGGTGACCCTGTGATCGCGATCCCATCTCGAAACCATTTACTCGTGACCGGGAGTGGAAACGAGCAAGGGATTAGCGATCTCATTGACATCGCAGAAGACATACTAACGAACGACACTCGTCCTTTGGCGGCGCAACTTTTCCAGTTTCATGATGGATCGTGGAAGGTCTTTGATGGCGGTCAACATGCGCGAGAGAAGCTTGCAAGGCCCGAATACCTGCGCAGATTAGGCGTGTACGCGGACCAGAAGAAGTTGCTCGATCAGATACATGAAAAGGAAGGTGTCGACGTCTTTGTCGCAAGTTACCTCGTTTACGAGAATCCGGAGCTCGGCGGGCTGTTCGGCGTGGCGCAGCTCACACGCGGGGTGCGTACATTGCTACCGAGAGCGGACTACGTCTGGTTCTATTGCACCGAGAATAGGGAAGTCATCTCAGTTCCATGGGCTGCTGCTGCAATTGCTTTCCCGTCTCTCGCGACCGAGGCGTCGTTCTATCCGGAGCTAGTTCTGGTCAGCGATTTCCCAAATCAGGATCAACTGGATGCGCTAAGAGAGTCTGCGGTTCAGTGCTGGAAGGTTGCTGAAAAGAAGGATGCTCCCGCCCCTACGTGAGGTGTTTCGATCCAATGCCGACCTGTTTGAGCAGAGGGTCTTCCAGTCAATCCAGAGGGGCCATCAACCAGCTCAGGTCTGCTTTGGCGTGGCAGTAGCGGCTGAACGCTTTCGCCCCAGCCACGCCAACAACAGTCCTGCGGAAGCCAGCAATCCTCCAGCTATGGGAACGGCTGCGTAGCCAAGTCCTAGGGTGATGACACTGCCGCCCAGAGCGGCACCCAGCGCATTGCCCAGGTTGAATGCGCCGACGTTGATGGACGATGCGAGCCCTGGCGCATCCGTCGCAGCCTGCATCACCCGCATTTGCAGCGGTGGCACGACGGCAAAGGTCGCTGCGCCCCAGATCAGCAGCCCAATCGCTGCGGTGACGTGCAGGGTGAACGCCAGTGGCAACACGAACATGATCACGGCTAACGCGGCCAGCAGGACCTTGGTCGCGCCGTCCAGCGACCAGTCCGCCATGCGTCCGCCAATGACGTTGCCGAGCGTGAAGCCGACGCCTATCAACGACAAGGACAACGCAATGAACGTGTTGGAGGCGCCGGTCAGCTCGGTCAGCACCGGTGCCACATAGGTGTAGAGCGTGAACATGGCGCCCGCGCCAAGTACGGTCGTACCCATGGCCAGCAGCACGGCGGGATGCAGGATGGCTTTCAGCTCACGGCCAAGGTGGGGGCGGGTGCCGCGCTCGCAGGCGGGCAGGGCGAGTCGCAGTGCAATGATGGCAATGACGCCCAGTCCGGCCGTACCGGCGAATGCCTGTCGCCAGCCCAGTTGCTGGCCTATCCAGGTGGCGGCAGGCACGCCGCCGATATTGGCGATGGTCAGGCCCAGGAACATCGCCGCCACGGCACTGGCCTGCTTCGCCTTCGGCACCATGTTCGCAGCAACCACCGCGCCCAACCCGAAAAAGGCGCCGTGGTTCAGGCTGGTAACGAGTCGCGACAGCAGTAGCGTGGTGTAGTTCGGGGCGATAGCCGACAGCAGGTTGCCTACGGTGAAGATCGCCATCAGCGACATCAGTGCGGTGCGCTTGCGCAACGAGCTGAGCAGCAGCGTCATCACCGGTGCACCGATCATGACGCCGACGGCATACGCGGTGATGAGCATGCCGGCGGTGGGGATGCTGACGCCAACTCCCTTGGCGATGACGGGCAGCAAGCCCATCGGCGTGAACTCGGTGGTGCCGATGCCGAAGGCGCCAACGGCGAGCGCCAGCAATGCCGCGCGGGGTTTCATGACGGTCTCTCCCTTACATGCCGCTGGGTAGTGGAGCGTTCGACGACACCAGTCCACGCGCGCGCAAGGCCCGCCAGAACGCGGCGGGAATGGCGCCTTCGGCCAGCGACAGGTTCTCGGCGATCCGGCTTGGCCGGCTCGCGCCCGGAATGACAGCAGCGACCGCCGGGTGCGCCAGCGAGAACTGCAACGCGGCTGCGCGGATATCTACCCCAAACGCCGCGCACAGCGCGCGAAGGTTTTCGACGCGGGCAAGAATTTCGGGCGTGGCCTTCTGGTACTCGTAGTGCTCGCCACCGGCGAGGATGCCGGAGTTATACGGGCCGCCCACGACGATACGGGCGCCGCGCTCAAGGCTGAGAGGCATCAGCTCCTGCAATGCATCGGCGTGGTCGAGCAGTGTGTAGCGGCCGGCGATCAGGAAGCCATCCGGGTTCGACTGCTGCAGCGCCATCACGCACGGCTCGACACGGTTCACGCCCAGGCCCCAGGCCTTGATGACGCCTTCGTCGCGCAGCCGGCTCAGTGCCACGGCGGCGCCGGACATTGCCGTCTGGAACACGTCCTTCCATGCGTCGCCATGAAAGTCCTTGGCCGGGTCGTGGATGAACACGATGTCCAGGCGGTCGGTATTCAGCCGCTTCAGGCTGGATTCCACGGCGCGCATCGTGCCGTCCGCGCTGTAGTCATAGGCGATCTTGTTGGGCAGGCCATGCTCGAACAGGCCGCCTTTCTCGCCAAGGTCGCGCGTGGTGGTGTCTTCGACTTCGTCGAGAATCAAGCGGCCCACCTTGGTGCTCAGCACGTACTCGTCGCGCGGATGCTGCTGCAGCGCCTTGCCCAGCCGAATTTCGGCGAGACCCGCGCCATACAGCGGCGCGGCATCGAAATAGCGGATGCCCTGTTGCCAGGCGGCTTCCACCGTGTCGAGGGCTTCCTGTTCGGGAATGTTCCGGTACATGTTGCCCAGCGGGGCGGTGCCGAAACCGATCTTGGTCGGGATGGAAATGCTCATGGTGTGCTCTTTGCCGAAAGGCTCAGGTGGGGCTGACGGGCGTTGCATCGGCGGCGTCCAGTTCGGTCAGCGGTCCTTGCATGCGGTGAAAACTCAAATCGGTTGCAGTGAAGAAGGCCATCGACATGCCGCCGGCAAAGTCGTCGATGTGCACCACCGTGGCGCCATTGGCCTCCTGCCAGGAAATGACATAGATGCCCTCGGCGATCTCCCGCCATCGGCAGGGCGATTCGCCGCGGGCGCCGGCATAAGGGCCGGAGACGATGGCGTAACGGACCGACTGTCCGTCAGCGTCATAGATGTTGTGCGCGGACAAACCGTCGTAGTCGACGCGGAAGCCGCGTCCTGCGAACCGTGGCTTCGACGCTGAGGAGGTGCTCATGGCGACATTTCCGTGCTCGTTCAGGCAGCGTCTGCGGTGAGTGTCGGGTAGTCGGTGAAGCCCTTGGCGTCGCCGCCAAACAGCGTGTTGCGATCGTGCGGATTGAGCGGGGCACCGATGCGCAGCCGCTCTGGCAGGTCCGGATTGGCGACAAACGGACGGCCAAACGCCACCAGGTCAGCCCAGCCTTCGTCCAGTGCGGCGCGTGCCCGTTCCGCGGTGTAGCGGCCGGCGTAGATCAGCGTTCCGGGAAATACCGAGCGCAGGCGCTGCTTGAACTCCGTCGACATGTGCGGCGCGTCTTCCCAGTCCGCCTCGGCGATATGGATGTAGGCAACACCGATCGATGCCAACAGTTCCGCGGCAGCGGTATAGGTGGTTTCCGGGTCGGCATCGGCGCAGCCGTTGAGCGTGGTGAGCGGTGCCAGGCGAATGCCGACACGGCGCTTGTCGCCCGTGCCTTCCAACAGTGCCTTGGCCACCTCGCCGAGGAAGCGCAGGCGGTTCTCCAGCGAACCGCCATAGGCATCGGTGCGGTCATTGGCATTGGAGTCGATGAACTGATTGACCAGGTAGCCGTTGGCGGCATGCAGTTCTACGCCGTCGAAACCGGCGGCCATGGCGTTGCGTGCGGCCTGTCGGTACTCATCGACGAGCGCGTGGATTTCCTCGATCTTCAGTGCGCGCGGCTTGGACGCCTGCACAAAGCCTGGTGTGCCGTTCTTCTCGGCGACGAACACGTTGACGCCTTCAGCCTGCATCGCCGACGAGGACACTGGCGCTTGCCCATCGAGCAGGCTGGTATGGCTCAGGCGGCCCACGTGCCACAGCTGCGCGAAGATGCGGCCACCGGCATCGTGCACGGCCTGGGTGATCTTGCGCCAGCCGGCGACCTGCGCCGGCGTGTGGATGCCCGGCGTCCATGCGTAGCCCTTGCCGAGCGGGGAAATCCAGGTGCCTTCGCTGATGATCAGGCCGGCGCTGGCACGTTGCGCGTAGTACTCGGCCATCAGGGCGTTGGGAATGTCGCCAGGCTGGCTGGCGCGCGAGCGTGTCATGGGCGGCATGACGATGCGGTTGGGAAGTTCGAGGCTGCCCAGGGCATAAGGCTGGAACAGGGACTCGGTTGTATCAGACATGGATGGTCTCCACGGCCGGCACCCTCGTGTCGGTCGACTGCGTGTGAAAAAGCGGGGTACGTGCTAGTGCTCGATCAGTCCCACGCGGGGGCAAGACCCGGGGGGTTGACCTCGCGGCCGTTGCGTTCGAGTGCGGCGATGCGCGCCATGTCGTCCGCATCCAGGCGCAAGTCACGGGCCAGCAGGTTGCTGGCGAGGTTTTCGCGCTTGGTGGAGGACGGAATCACGGCGTAACCCAGCTGCAGTGCCCAGGCCAGCGCCACCTGCGCCACCGTCGCCTGATGCTTCTGGGCGATCTGCCCAAGCACCGGATCCTTCAGCACCTTGCCGTAGGCCAGGGTCATGTAGGACGTA
>NZ_JAELTQ010000014.1 GCF_016428905.1 Dyella sp. ASV24
AGCTCGGGCTGGGTTGAGCCGAGCACATAAAAAAGGGAGCGCTTAGCGCTCCCTTTTTCTTATTCGCTTTTCATCAATCGATCAGCGAGGTTCCGTGCCTGTTGCCGGATTTCCGGCATGGCTGTGGATTCCCACAGCGCGCCACGAAGCAAGGTGCCGATAGCGTAGAAGTGCTGCCACGTCTGCGTACCGTGTTTCACGCGTCCTTCGGTGGTGGCGACCACGCCAAGGCCCAGCGGGTCGGCCGTTACATGGCCGTTGGTCGACAGTTGTCGAACCAGGGCGTGCTGCGTGCGGCGCACGTCGGTATTGAGGCCTACCGTCTGGATCACCAGATCGGCGTCCATCGTCTCCACACCCTTGCCGTGTGGCAGGCGGATATCCAGGTGCAGCTTGTCACCCGCCACGTTCACGGCCTGCAGGCGGCCACGGCGGCGGTGCAGGCGGCCGGCATCTTCGAGTGCCGCCATGGAAGCCATCACTTGCGGCGGCATGCGATGGCGCACGCGTTCCCACGCCCAGCGTGCATGCCGCAGGAAGCGCGAGCGCTCCGCTTCGGAAAGCAGCGCCCAGAGCGACGGCGTGTGCGGACGCAGGCTATCCACCACGGTGCGCCAGTCGGCACTCTGCGCAACGGATTCGCGCAGCAGGCGAATCCAGGTGCGGATGTAAGGTGCGTCGCGCATGGATTCGATCAGTTCGCTGCCATCATCGGCCGGCGCGGAGGCCTGATGCAGATGTGGCTCCGGCAGCAGACCGTGGCGCGAAATGGCCTCGAAGCTGGCGTTCGGCCACAGCGTCGACAATTCCAGCAAGACATCGACTGCGGTCAAGCCCAACCCGATCAGCACCACTTTGAGCGGGCGCGTATCTGGCTTGGCCTGGGCGAGGAAACCCCACGGTTCGGTAACGTACTTGCCGCTGGTGAGGGCGGCGTCGGCAACGCCGCCCAAGGGCAGGGGCGGCAACGAACCGATGGCGAGCACGGCGGCATCGACGCGTGCGTTTTCCTCACCGTGGACGACGGTGACGCCGTCGCTCTCCGGCACGATGGCGTCGACCGCAAACGGCAGCACGCGCACGTCGTGGCCAGCCGCACGCGCGCGTTCGAGTGCGCGTTCGACTTCTGCCTCCAGATAGTCGCCATAGAGGCGACGCGGCAGGAAATCCGTGCCGGCGATGGTGCTGTCGCCGCGCTGGGCGAAATCGAGAAATCCGTGCGGCCTGGCGGCAAACATGCTCATGGAGGCGGCGCGAACGTTCAGCAGATGCTTGTCGGACCGCGTGCCATACGCGACGCCGCGCGGCGAATTACCGCCACCGGTGTACCAGTCCAGATGCAACGGCTGCGGCGGCTGGCGTTCCAGCAGCTCGCTCAGCAGTGCTGCCGCTGCAGCACCGCCGCCGATGATGGCGACCCGTCGATACATGCCACTCCCTTAAATCAAAGCGTTGAAACGTGTGTGGCTCAGGCGTACAGGCGGCCAGCGATGCTGCTGCGCTGCGGGCTTTTGCTCCACTGGCCGGCTTCGCCGGCTTCTTCGTATGTGAAGTACTGTGCCAGATCGCCACCGTAAACGTGAAGCGTCAGCGCTGTTTCCTGCCGGGAGAGGTTGCGGCAGCGGTGCGCGTAGCGGTCGTCGGCGTCGAACCAGCTGACGTCCCCGGGGCCCAGCCAGTCGCGGCCGGTCATTCGCAGGACCTTGCCGTTTTCATCGCGGTCCCACGACTCCACTTCCAGGGCGCCGTGCAGAGCCAGCTCCAGGCCCCACAGCCCATCGTGGTCGTGAATGGGCGAGCTGTAGTTCGCCGGCCATGCCATCACCAGTACGCTGATGTCCGGCTTGCTGCGCTGCGCGACAAACCAGCGCTCGAAGCCTTTGTTGCGCAAGCGCAGATCGGCGAGATCCGCGTCCAGTGCATGCCTGTTCTGATAAACCGTGCGGCTCAGCTCTCGCGCCATGGTGGCTAGATCGGGATGCTCGCCCACACCATAGTCAAACGCGATCTCACGCAGCGCCTTGAGGTGTTGCATGTGTTTGGCCATGCGATGTTACTCGACAGAAACCGGGGCGCAGTGGAGCATGCGGCTCGTTAAAGTCCCGTAACCCGAGGGGATGAAACAGAGGCGGACCGGCATGACTTTCGCGACATGCGCGACGCGCCGCAAAAGCGCACGATAGTGATCAAGAAGGCCTTGAAAACCGCATCGGTCGCCACAAAACGTCGATGCGCATGGTCGCCGGCGATGATGCCGGAAGGAGAAACGTCATGATTGCAATGAGCGTGCTCTTGATGGTGGTGTTGGGTATCTGGCTGGGCGCTGTGGCCATAGGTCTGGTGTTCAAACTCATCTTCACTTTGATCGGCGGTCTTTTCAGCGTGGTGGGTGCGCTGCTCGGTGCGTTCTTCGGTGGCATGGCGCTGTTGATCGTGGCGCCCATCGTGGCGCTTGCGCTGTTGCCGGTGTGCTTGCCCGTGATTGTGGTAGCTGCCGTGGTTTGGGCGATCGTTCGCAGTGCACACCGTCCTGCGCAGCCAGTGACTGCCAGCGCCCGCTGATCGCTTCGTTTGCCGTGGAAGGGCCCGACCTGCCACTGGATGCAGGCCGGGCCTTCCTCTTCATGTGTCGCTAGATAGACGACGCGTACGCCTATAACTCGTTCAGGCTAAATGTCACGGGCACGCGTGCCCATGCGCGCACCGTATGGCCGTTCACCGTGGCGGGCTCGAACCGCCACCCCTTCAAGACCTGCTCGCTTGCGCTGCGGTCGAGCACCTGTTGGCCGCTGCTCTTTTCGACCGTCACCTCCTGCGGAACACCGTTCTCGTCGACCAGCACCTTGAGGATGACCTGTCCTTCCAGGTGCGAACGCAGGGCTTGCTGCGGGTATTTCAGCGGTGTCGCCCGGTAGGCGAGCGTTGCTTCGACGGGCGCCCCTGTCGTCGGCGTGTCGGTTGACGGCGCCAATGTCGGTGCTACCGGTGGTGCGGGGATGCTGCCCTGGTCCGTGGTTGTCACCGGCGGAGCGACGGGTGGCGTTTGCGGTACGGCCTGGGTATGCGGCATGGTTTTGGGCTGCACCAGCTTTTTGATGTCGACGGGTGGTGGTGGCGGGACTTCTTTCTCCGGTGTGATCCAGCTGATGGGCGTGGCGGTGATGCGTTGCACCTGTGCAGCCAACTGCGGAGCCATCGGCCGCATGACGACGATGAGCACCGCCAGGTTCAAGGCGATGGCGGCACTCAACGCGGCGATGCGGACGCTGTCCGGATGGGCGTGACGGGGTACAGCCAGGCTTGCGGACGACATAGGCGACCTCCTGACGTATCGATGTTGGGTTGTCGCACCCGACACGCTGCAGGGGACGCAGTGGGGATCGCGCGGGCGCAATTTCACCCTAGGCCCACTGATGGGACTTGCACAAGTAGCCGTATGGAAGGCTATTCTAGTGTGATTGCCCCAAAACTCCCGGATAGGGATTTTTCAGTGGGCCACCAGCATCGGCACATCGCCGTGCATGAACAGGTGGCGCGTGGTGCCACCCAGCACCATTTGCGCAAGGCGCGAGCGGCTCCAGGCCCCCATGACGATCAGGTCGGCGCCCTGGGCATGTGCGGCATCCAGCACGGCGGGGCCCGCGGCATGACTGGGTCCGGAATCCAGCGTGTCGATCCGGGCGGTAATGCCATGGCGTTGCAGCCAGTCGGTCAGGCCGGGCGGGGGCAGCACCGGCAACGTGTCCGCGTTCATTTCGCTACCGTCGAGCACGCGCACTTCATCGGCCTTCTGCAGCACGGGCAATGCAGCGGCAAGGGCGAGCGCGGATTCCCTGCTGCCGTTCCATGCCACCAGCACCTTGGCGCCCAGGCTGGGAACCGGGGCCGTGTCGGGTACCACCAGTACCGGCCGGCCGCTGGCAAACACGCAGCGCGAGACCGAACCAAAGCCTACCGGGGCATCGCTGCGCCGCTGGCTGCGCTCCATCACCAACATGTCGTAGCCGGAGGCGGCCAGGCTTAGTGTCTGGACCGTGTCGCCCTGAGTGACTCGCCAGCGACCGGTCAGCGAACGGGGAGCAAGCGCCTGTTGCCACTGGTCGGCATGCGTCTGCGCTTCGGCCACTCTGCGCTGGGTTTCCTCCAGTTGCACGGGCACGGCTTCTGGCAGGCTGAAAGCGGTGGCGGGGAGGTCGGCCACGTAGAGTGCGTCGAGTCGTGCACCCAGTCGTTGCGCCAGGGCAAGGGCGGCGCGAGGGGCGGCGACGCCAAGATCCAGATGGTCCAGATGCAACAGCAGGTCGATGGCTGACATGGCGGCTCTCCCGATTCCCGGTCCGTGTCCAGCATAGAGCCTGCCATCAGCGAACGTGTAGCGCGCGTTGTCGCGGCGGCGAACGGTAAAAAAAAGCCCCGCACAGGATGGCGGGGCGGCAAGGCCGGACGTCGGGGGAGAGAGAGGGGACGTCCGGTTGTTCCATTTTTTCGCGGTGCGGCTTGTTTTGGCGTACATCTGGAGTGAATGTTGTATTCACGCCGCAGACGGCGAACGCTTGCCAGAATCGCTGGCTCGCCGCGTGATGGCGGACACGTTTTCAAGGGAGACATGCCATGGGTATGGGGAAGTGGGCAGTAGCGGCGACGCTGATCTTGGCCGGTTGGGTAGGCTCGGCACCGGCGCATGCGGGTGATCTGGAATGCAAGATGAGTTTCCGTCTCTCCGGCTGGTCGGTGTTCTATCAAACGGCGACGGGCAGCGGCACCGTCCGTTGCAGCAATGGCCAGAGCATGGGCGTGCACATCCGCGTCAAAGGCGGTGGCCTGACCTTCGGCAAGAGCCAGATCGACAACGGCGTGGGCAAGTTCTCAGGCATCAACAGCATGAGTGAGATCAAGGGCCACTACGCCGATGCAGGCGTACACGCGGGCGCCTCGAAATCCGCGGGTGCGCGCGTGATGACCAAGGGCAATGTCTCGCTGGCGCTCAGCGGCACGGGCAAAGGCTGGGACCTGGGCGTGGCGTTCGGCGCTTTCATTATCGAGTGACGTAGGCGTGCGCGGCGTTTCATACGCCGCGCGGCCTTGCATTCGCACGCGGGGTCGCTAAGGTGGCGGAGCCGTACCTTCCGGTACGTTCTGTTCAAGGATCTTCCCCATGTCCGCCAGTTCTGGCACGGCTCTCCCCCGCTATGCCTTCGGCGACGAGGTCGCCAGCAGCGTCATCCACGGCATTGGCATTCTGCTGAGCATTGCCGGCCTCGCCACGCTGGTGTCGTTTGCTGCGCTTCATGGCGACGCACGCGCCGTGGTGGCGAGTGCGGTGTTCGGCACCACGCTGATCCTTTGCTACACGGCGTCCACGCTCTATCACTCCATTCCAGGTGTGATGGCCAAGCGCGTGCTGCGCACGCTCGATCACATCGCCATCTTCTTGCTCATCGCGGGCACCTATACGCCGTTCACCCTGATTGCCTTGCCGGGCGCTTGGGGTTGGAGCCTGTTTGGCACGGTGTGGGGGCTGGCCTTGATGGGCAGTGCGCTGGAGCTGGGCATGCTCAAGAAGTACCGCAAGCTGGCGGTGCTGATGTACGTGGGCATGGGCTGGGTGGGCGTGATTGCGTTCAAACCCTTGCTTGCGCACCTGCAGACCGGTGGCATGGTGTTGCTGCTCGCTGGTGGCGTGGCTTACACGCTGGGTGTGCCGTTCTACCTGTGGCGCAAGCTGCCTTACCACCATTCGGTGTGGCACTTCTTTGTGCTGGCGGGCAGCGTGCTGCATTACTTGGCGGTGCTGCTCTACGTGCTTCCCGACGGGCCGACGTGAACCCGGATATCCAGCACCTGCGCAAGGAGCTGGAGGACGCCGCCACCCACCTGGGGCGTCCACACGATCTTCGTTTCAAGCCGATGTTCGGCGGCCTGATGGCCTGGTTCCACGAGAAGCCCTGCGCATGGTTGTCCACGCAAGGGCTGGCGCTGCGGCTCGCAGAGGCGGATCAGGCCGACTTGCTGGCGGAGAAGGGCGCCGTACGGTTCCGTCATCGCCCGGACGAGCCGTCGAGTCGCGATTACATTCTGGTTCCGTCCGCCCTTCGTCACGATACCGCGCGCTTCGCGGAATGGCTGGAGCGCAGCGGCAATGCACCTGCTCCGCCAAAGAAGAGGCCGCGCCCGAAAGCGCGGCCTCGTTAGTGCGAACCGGGTGGTTCGCGAGAATTACTTCTTCTTCTGCGACGGAATGAACTGCGTGCGCACTGCTTCGGCAAGCTGCTCCGGCGGCAGCAGGCCCTGGCCGATCACGAAGTCGTTGAACGCCTGACGGTTGAAGTCCTTGCCCAAGGCCAACTCCGTGCTCAGGCGCGTCTGCTGCAGGCGCATGTAACCGTAGAAGTACGCAGTGGCCTGGCCGGGGCTGTTGAAGGTGTAGCGGTCCAGCTCCTGCTGGGTCATCGCTTCGGACAGGCCCACGTCGTAACGCAGCACGTCGTGTGCGCGTTCCTTGGTGATCAGACCGAGGTTGAGCATCGGATCCAGGTAGGCACGAGCGGCGCGCTGCAGGCGAGCCTGCAGGGCCACGAACTGACCGGCCGGCGGCTCATACGGCAGCATTTCCGACTCGGCGTATAGCGCCCAGCCTTCCACGTTCACGCTGTTGAAGGCGAACAGGCTGCGTGCCAGCGACACGCCGCGTTCCACCATGGCCGCAAACTGCAGCTCGTGACCGGGGCGGCCTTCGTGCGCTGTGAGCGTCCACGCGGCGGCCTTGTAGGTGAAGTCATCGTACGAGTCGGACTTGCTGCCGCTGGGGTTGCCCATGGTCAGCACGAACGTGCCCTGCTCACCGTGGTTGTTGATAAAGGGCGGCGGGTCCATGTGCGGGGCCGGCACGGCAGCGGTTTCCGCTTCCGACGCCAAACGCATCTGCATCTTGCGCTCGGGCAGGGTGATGATGTGCTCGCGGCGGATGGTGTCTTCGATGTGGCCGATAATCTCGTGGTACCACGGCACCACGTCATCCTTGCCGAGCTGTTCCTTCTTCAGCGCCTTCAGCACGTCGCGGTAGTCAGTGGCCTGGATGTTCTCAGCCTTCGCCACCACCGGCGCCAGCATCTGCATCATGGAGCGCAGCTCGGTGAACTCGAACTGTGCTTCCTTGATCAACTGCTCCGGCGGAATGTCGATGCCGACTTGCCTGAGGTTGTAGGCATACAGCGGTTCCGGCAGGCGGAAATCCGCGCGTGCGCGCGGCACGATGGTCGTCTTTACCCAGCTGTCGTAATCCTTGAGCTGGCTATCCAGCGCATCGAGCGCGGCCTTGCTGTCGGCGTCGTCCAGCTTGTACTTGGCGAACAGCTGGCGGATGCCCTGCGCATAGCGCTGCGAATTGCTGAGCTTCTGCTCCACTTCGTTCTTGTACGGGCCGATCAGATCCTTCTCGCCAATGCGAGCCTGGGTCTGCGCCTTGGCCAGATCAATCAGCGGCGTGCAGCCGGGCGCTTTACCGACGTAGCACTCCAGGCGCTTCACGGCGGACGGGCGGCGCTTGGCGTCCACGTCATCCTTCAGCAGTACGAACTCGCCCTGGAAAATCAGCTGGCCAACGTCCTGATAAGGCAGCATGTACTTGTGATTCAGATCGATGCCTTCGATCTGCTGATCGGCCGCCTTGATCATGATCTGCAGATCCTGGCGGACATTGGCGTCCTTCTCGTCGGCGAGCATCTTCTCCAGCTTCGCCTTGGCATCGGCCAGCGCGGCGCGCGAGCGCGCATCGACGTCGGGCTTCAGGTCAACCACCTTGTCGTCGAAGCCGGGTACGCCGATCTGCGAGGCGAACTCCGGGTTGAACTTTGCCATCACGTCGAGCAGCACCTTGGCATCGGTGTTGCTGCGGTCGATCCAGGTGGGTGACTTGGTTTCCGCCTGGGCGGAACCGACGGCGACCAGCGATATCGCCAGCGCCAGGGCAAGACGTTTGGACATGAGGTTTCCCCGTAGTGAAGTTTCCCGAGCCTATAGGGCCGCGCGTGAGCCGGCCATGTGCCGAAGGTCGCGCCGTCGGGCAGGGCCTGGGAAAGCCTGCAAGCGGCGAGGCTCAGCCAAACAACATGGCGAAGCCAAACAGGCCGATCATCACGAAAGAGATCACCAGTTTGACGAAGGTGCCAAAGAGCAGCCCCAGCCAGGTGGCGACGCCCACGTGGGCCGAGCGCAGCACGCTGGTGCCCGAGGCCAGCTCGCCCGCCAGGGCGCCCAGGAACGGGCCGACGATGAGGCCCACCAGGCCGAAGAACATGCCCACCACCGTGCCAAGGCCCGCGCCCCAGAGGGCCAGCCGGCTGGCCCCGACGCGCTTGGCGCCCAGGGACGCGGAAACGAAGTCCATCAGTACGCCAAATGCGCCCAGTGCGCCGATGATCACCAGCCACCACATGCCCAGATGTCGGTACTGGTCCACCGCCGCTGCGAGCCAGATGCCACCGAAGATCATGGGGATGCCCGGCAGCGCCGGCAGGATGTTGCCCGCGACGCCACCGATCATCAGCAGCGCGGCCAGCACGTAAAGCGCAATCTCCAGCATGGCGTTCTCCGTTTCTTACAGCGCAGCATATCGGCATGGCGATGCGCCGTGCAGACGTGGGTTCGGTGACAATGGGTCAGCCGATGTCAGACGGATGATTGACGTTCTGTGGATAGCTCACACGACATGCTTTTGAAAGCCGACGAACTCGGTCGCATCGAAATGACCGAGCGTGGTGGCGTGCGCGTGATCCGTCGCGATGTCACGGCAGCGCGTTGGTGGGCGCGCGCCGTTGCGCGTCGTGCGGCCGCACGCGAGGCGCGTGCATTGACGAAACTTCATGATATCGACGGCGTACCCGCGCTACTGGGGTGGGACGGGCGCGAACTGTTGCGCGGCTACATCGCCGGTGCGCCCATGCAGCAGGCCCAGCCGCATGATCGCGCTTATTATCGCGACGCACTGCGATTGCTGGCGCGACTGCATCGTCGAGGCGTCGTACATAACGATCTCGCCAAGGAGCCGAACTGGCTTGTGCGCGTCGACGGTCGTCCTGCAGTGGTCGATTTCCAGATTGCCTGGACACGCGGCAGGCGGGGTGCCTTGTTCCGCGTGCTGGCACGCGAAGACCTGCGGCATCTGCTTAAGCACAAGCGCACGTATTGCCCGGACGCATTGACGGCGCGCCAGCGCGCCATCCTCGATACCCCTGCGATGCACTCGCGGGTATGGCGTGCCACGGGCAAGCGCGTCTATAAACTCATTGCGCGACGCTTGTTTGGTTATTGGGACAACGAAGGGCAGGGGCGCATACGCGATTGAGGTAGCGTGCTTCTCTTTAGGAGCGCTTCTACCGAGCAGCATCCGCGCCAAAGCGTTCCAGCAAAAACTCAATCATGCTGCGCAGCTTCGCTGTCGGCCGGCGATCTTGCGCGTAGAGCAGATGCATGGGCGTTGCTGGTGGCGCCCATTCGGGCAACACCGCCATCAGGCGTCCTTCGGCAAGATCGTCCGCCAGCAACACTTCCGGCTGCAGCACGATGCCTGCGCCATGCAACGCTGCCATGCGCAGGGCATCACCATGGTCCACTGAAAGCCGTCCCTGTACGGGCACATCGCATTCCTCGCCGCCGGGGCCAAGCAGCCGCCACTGATCACGGCGTCGCCAATTGGTCAGGCCAAGGCAGACGTGTTTTGACAACTCCTCCGGACGCGCCGGTGTGCCATGCCGCGCCAGGTATTGCGGCGACGCGGCCAGCAGCATGCGATAGGGCTGCAGCGGTCGCGCGACCAACTGCGGGTCGTCCACAGCACCGATGCGGATACCCAATTCATAGCCTTCACCGACCAGGTCGTAGACGCGGTTGTCGAGTGACAACTCCACGCTGACGTCGGGGTAGCGTTGCAGGTATTCGGTGAGCGCCGGGGTCAGCCGCCGGCTGCCGAAGCTCATCGGAGCGGTGAGGCGCAGGCGTCCTCGTGGCGTGGCCTGCAGTTCATGGGCGCTGCGCTCGGCCAGCTCCACGTCGGCCAGCACCAGCTTGCAGCGCTCGTAGTAGAGCTTGCCGACCTCGGTGAGCTGCTGGCGGCGTGTGGTGCGATGGAGGAGGCGCGCGCCTAGCCGTTCCTCGATGGCGCGGATGTGCTTGCCGGCCATGGTGGGGGACACACCGCTCGCCTCGGCGGCGGCAGCAAAACTGCCGGTATCCACCACCCGCACGAACATCGCCATGCTCGCCAGCGTATCCATGATTGGAAACCCATGGTTTTGAATGGGGGGAATAATGGCACGTTTATTAGAGCGTGGGCGAGGCGGAGACTGGGGGCATGGCGACCCGTTGGGGGCCGCACCCATCGAGGTTCCATCCATGCGAATTCTGCTTATCGGCGCCAGCGGTACGGTCGGCACGGCCGTCGCGGGGGCTCTGGCCCCTCACTATGAACTCATCCGCGCCGGTCGTCATTCCGGCGACGTGCGTGTCGACCTCACCGACATGACCAGCGTGGAGCGCATGTATCGCGAGGTGGGCCAGCTCGATGCGGTGGTCACCACCGCTGGCAACGTGCATTTTGGCGAACTGGTGCAAACCACGCCCGCGCAGTTTCTATCGGGTCTGCAGGACAAATTGATGGGTCAGGTGAATGCGGTCATCGCGGGCATCCCGCATCTGCGCGATGGCGGCTCGTTCACGCTGACCAGCGGCATCACGGCCGTCGAACCTATCAAGCTGGGCACGAACGCCACCACGGTGAATGCCGCTATCGAAGGCTTCGTGCGTTCCGCCGCCACGGAGCTGCCGCGCGGTCTGCGCATCAATGCGGTAAGCGCGACGTTGCTGACCGAAGCGCTCGAGGCTTACGGCCCGTACTTTCCTGGCTTCGAAGCCGTGCCCGGCGAGCGTGTGGGGCAGGTATACCGACGCAGCGTGGAAGGTGTTTGCACCGGGCGGGTGTATACGATCTGGCAGTAATCGCGACGCCGGAAACGAAAGCGGGAGCGCACACCGTGCGCTCCCGCTAAAGCAAGCGATCCCGTCGTTTACTTCTCGACGAACGCGCGCTCGATTACATAATCGCCCGGCTCACGCGTGCGTGGCGACACCTGGAAGCCGCGCTCATCCAGCAGGGCGCAGGTGTCGTCCAGCATCGAAGGGCTACCGCACAGCATCACGCGATCAGTCGACGGATCGAGCGGCGGCAGACCAATCGCCTCGCTCATCGAACCGTTGACGATGTTGTCGGTGATGCGGCCCTGGTGACGAAACGTTTCGCGCGTCACCGTGGGGTAGTAGATCAGCTTCTCGCGCGCCAGCTCGCCGAGATACTCGTGCTGCGGCAACTCGTTCTCGAGATAATCCATGTAGGCAAGATCGTTGACGTTGCGCACGCCGTGCGCGATCACGATCTTCTCGTAGCGCTCGTAGGTTTCCGGGTCGCGCACCAGACTCATGAACGGCGCCAGGCCCGTGCCTGTACCCAGCAGGTACAGGTGCTTGCCCGGCTTGAGGTCGTTAAGCACCAGCGTGCCGGTCGGCTTGCGACTCACGATCAGCGGGTCCCCTGCCTTCAAATGCTGCAGGCGGGAGGTCAGCGGGCCATTGGGCACCTTGATGCTGAAGAACTCCAGGTGCTCCTCGTAGTTGGCGCTGGCGATCGAATACGCGCGCATCAAGGGCCGGCCATCCACTTCCAGGCCAATCATCACGAACTGCCCGCTGTCGAAGCGGAAGCCCGGGTCACGCGTTGTGCGGAAGCTGAAAAGACTGTCGTTCCAGTGGTGCACGTCAATCACGTGCTCCGTCGCCAATGCCACCATTGCCGGTTACCGTCCTAAAAGAATCTGGGGAGCTGCGGGCAGGGTACCGGCCATGCCGGTACCGGACTCGTGTGGGGAAGGCGGAACCCACTGCGCCTGACGAGTGCTGCCGCAAGTGCAGCGAAGTGGCCATTATGCCATCGCTGGCGGGTCATTCATGCAGGGGAGGCCGGCACCTTAGGCCGTTGCGTCAACCTGTCATGGCGAGCCGGTTTCGGTGGCCGGAAAACGGCCCGGCAAGTCAGCCGGTACAATGGAGCGCATGTCAGCCCCCACCCACGCCCCGCGGCAGCCGATCCAGAAGGACGACTGGCGCCTCA
This sequence comes from Dyella sp. ASV24, assembly GCF_016428905.1. GTDB lineage: Bacteria > Pseudomonadota > Gammaproteobacteria > Xanthomonadales > Rhodanobacteraceae > Dyella. The sequence continues at coordinate 12,158 of NZ_JAELTQ010000014.1, forward strand.
CCGTTGCCCCCATGATGGACTGGACGGACCGCCACTGCCGGTACTTCCACCGTCTGCTGTCCCCGCACGCCCGCCTGTACACCGAGATGGTGACCAGTGCCGCCCTGGTGCGCGGCAAGCAGTTGCGCCTGCTTGAGCACAGCCAGCAGGAGCACCCGGTGGCGTTGCAGCTGGGCGGCAGCGAGCCGGCGGAATTGGCCATCGCCGCACGCTATGGCGCCGAGGCGGGCTATGACGAGATCAACCTCAACGTAGGCTGCCCTTCGGATCGCGTGCAGTCAGGCCGCTTTGGCGCCTGCCTGATGCGCGAACCCGCGTTGGTGGGCGACTGCGTGAAGGCCATGCGCGATGCGGTGGACGTGCCAGTGACGGTCAAATGCCGTATTGGCGTGGATGATCAGGACGACTACGCGGACTTGCAGCACTTCACTGAGACCATGATCACCGCGGGCGTCGAGGTGCTGGTAGTGCATGCCCGCAAGGCTTGGCTACAGGGCCTGAGTCCCAAGGAGAACCGTGAGATTCCGCCGCTGGATTACGAGCGGGTCTATCGCCTCAAGCGCGAGTTCCCCGGGCTGGTCATCGTCATCAACGGTGGCATCACCACGGTGGAACAGGTGCAGGCCCATCTGGAACAGGTGGATGGGGTGATGCTGGGCCGGGCGGCCTACCATGACCCCTACATCCTGGCCCAGGTCGAGGCGGCACTGTATGGGGAGCCCCTGCCGACCCGGGAGGACGTGCTCCTGCACATGCGACCCTATATCGAGGCCGAACTGGCCCGTGGCACGGCGCTCAAGCACATCAGCCGGCACATTCTGGGCCTGTACCAGGGTGAGCCGGGTGCCCGCGGATTCCGCCGCCGACTGAGCGAGGGGGCGCATCTGGCGGGGGCCGGCTGGGGTCTGATCGAGGAAGCCATGGCGCCAACCCAGGTTGCCGCGTGACCGTTCAGGTTTATCCGGTCAATATTCAGCCCCGAGTCCATAGTCTGAACGACGATGGAAACCGTCCCCGCAGGTGTTACGGGCTTGTTTAACAAAATGAAAACAATCCTGCGCCCTTTGGTCTGGTTGTTGGCCTGCTCGACGGGCGCAAGCGCCTGGGCGGCGCAGTCCAACGAGCCGGCCATGTCGTTGGAGCAGGCCGTGACCCAGGTACAGCACGAGACCGGTGGCAAGGTATTGTCCGCCAGCACCGTGCGTCGGGGCCGCAGTTCGTTCGAACATCGCGTCAAAGTGCTCACGCCGACGGGGCACGTACGCGTGGTGACCGTAACCACGGATGCCAGCAAGGGGCCGGCTTCCGGTGATCCGATCAAGAACCCGTCCACCGACGGTGGAAGCAACAAGGAGAAACACTGATGCGCATTCTTTTGGTTGAGGACGAGGCGCCGTTGCGCGAGACCCTCGCCGCACGCCTGAAGCGCGATGGTTTTGCCGTCGATGCAGCCCAGGACGGCGAGGAGGGCTTGTACATGGGGCGCGAAGTGCCCTTTGATCTGGCCATCATTGACCTGGGCCTGCCCAAGATGTCGGGCATGGACCTGATCAAGTCGCTGCGCGAGGCCGGCCAGCGTTACCCCATCCTGATCCTCACCGCCCGTGGCGGCTGGCAGGACAAGGTGGAAGGCCTCAAGCACGGCGCTGACGATTACCTCGTCAAGCCGTTCCACGTCGAAGAACTGCTGGCGCGCATCAACGCGCTGGTGCGCCGTGCCAGCGGTTGGTCCAAGCCCGTGCTGGCCTGCGGCCCGATCAAGCTGGACACCACCGCGCAGACGGTGACCGTGGAAGGCAAGGTGGTCGACCTGACCAGCTACGAGTACAAGGTGCTCGAATATCTGATGCTGCACGCTGGCGAGCTGGTCTCCAAGGCCGACCTGACCGAGCACATCTACCAGCAGGATTTCGATCGCGATTCCAATGTGCTGGAGGTCTTCATCGGCCGTCTGCGCAGGAAGCTGGACCCGGAAGGCAACCTCAAGCCCATCGAGACGGTACGTGGACGCGGATACCGCTTTGCCATCCCTCGCAGCGAAGCCGAAGACGAATGATTCGCCCCCGCCGCGCCGCCCGTTCTCACTGGCGGCGCGTGCGGCGCTGGCGACCGGCTTCGTGCTGGCTGCGTTCCTTGGCGTGGTCGGCCTTACGCTCATGCGTACGGCCGCCGACAGTTCGCGCAAGGGACTGCAGGATCGTCTGCAGAATTTCGTCGTAGCCTATCTGGCAGGCACTGAAGTCGGTCGCTCCGGCAAAGTGCTGCTGCCCGATACGCCGCCTGATCCGAGTTTCTCGCGACCGGGCTCGGGCCTTTATGCCGTGGCCATCGGCGATGGCGGCTTCAAATGGGAATCGCCGTCGGCCATCGGGCGTGACTTCGCTTTCCTGCGTCCGCTTGCGCCGGGCGAGGGCGAGTTCGTTGGCCCCGTCGATACGCGCATGGGCCGTTTGTACTACTACATCTACGGCGTAGCGCTCGATACGTCGGAAAAGAAATCGGTGCACCTCACCTTTATGGTGGCGCAGACCGAGGACCAGCTCGAAGGCCGCAACGCCGTATTCCGACGAAGTCTGGTGTTCTGGCTGGCGTCGCTGGGTGTGATGCTCATCCTGCTGCAGCTGTTGTTGCTGCGTTGGAGCCTGACGCCCTTGCGCAAGGTGGCCAATGAAATGTCGCGCGTGGAGCGCGGTGATCGCGAGCATCTGGGCGACCAGTATCCGCAGGAGCTCACTGGCCTCACCGAGCGCATCAACGCCTTTATTGATAGCGAGCGCGAACAGCGCGTGCGCACGCGCAACACGCTGGCCGATCTCGCGCACAGTTTGAAAACACCGCTGGCGGTGATCCGTTCGGGCCTGGAAAGCGACTCGCCTGATCTTCGCAACCAAGTGCTGGAACAGGTGCGCAAGATGGACGAGCTGGTGGCGTACCAGCTTGCACGCGCGGCAACGTCTGGCCGCCAGACCTTCGCCACCACCGCGATCCCCATTGCGGGGCACGCGGAAGACTTGGTGCAAAGCCTGGAGAAGGTCTACGCCGCCAAGAACGTGCTGTGCGAATTCGATATCGACGACAACGCCTCGTTCTACGGCGAGCAGGGCGACTTGCTCGAGCTGATGGGTAATCTGCTGGAAAATGCCTTCAAGTGGGCGAGTCACCGCGTGCTGCTGGTGGTGAAGATGCGTCCCGTGGCGGGACGCCAGCGACCCGGCCTGTGGTTGAGCGTGGAAGACGACGGCCCGGGTATCGATGACGACAAGATCGAGAGCGTGCTGCAACGTGGCGTGCGTGGTGATGAACGCGTACAGGGCCACGGCATCGGTTTGTCGATCGTGCAGGACATCATTCGCGCTTACGGTGGCGAGCTGGTGGTTGATCGGTCACCGGAGTTCAATGGCGCAAGATTCAGCGTGAAGTTTCCGCCGGGTTGATCGTCTGCAGTGTTTCATCTGCGCCGTCATTTCTTCTCCCTCTCCCCTACGGGGAGAGGGTTGGGGTGAGGGGCCAATCTAGCCTCACTCTTGCCACCCATTTAGACGGCCAAACCCTATCTCACCCCGGCGCCGACGAAGGCCCGTAGTACGCCTGCAGCAAATCGGCCACCACTGCATCCGCGCGGCGCAATGTTGCCGGCTGCGACCAATACAGCTCGCTTACCACGGCGAAGAATTCGTCCGGACTTTCTGCGGCGTAGGGATCGATCAGCGTCTCGCGCTCGCGCGCTACGTCGTTGGATAGCCGATCGAAGGCGCGCTGGAAGGCCACAATCCACTGGCGTCGCGGAATGTGCGGCGGAAGTATGGGCACGCCATCGGGTGGCCCGTCGAGCATGTCGAGTTTGTGCGCGATCTCGTGCACGACCACGTTGTAGCCGTCCCATGGCTGGGCAAGATCCAACTGCACGTCGGCCAGCGAGAGCACCAGCGGACCATGTTCCCAGGCTTCGCCGATCAGGACATCGTCGCTTTCAGTCACCACGCCGCTGCGGTCGTCATGGTGGCTGCGCTTCACCTTGAATTCGCCGGGATACACCAGAATGTCACGCCAGCCTCGCAGCGACTTCGGCCCTTGTCGCAGCACAGGGATGCAGGCCTGCATGGCGATCAGGGTGCACATGTCCTCACTCAGCTCAGCACCGGCAAGCGCTTGAAAGCGCTTGCGTGCGAGAAACACGCTTACCAGTCGGCGCAGCTCTTGCTGGCGATCGCTGTCCAGCCGCTGTGCCAGCGGGCAGGCGCTCAGCGCTCTACGCCAAGGTTCATCGGCAAGCGGAGGGGGCGTCAGGTAGGCGCGGAGGCGCCGCCACCAGGCAGCGGGCACGGGTACTTGAGTTACTGGATGGAGCCCGGCAACAACGACTGCCAGCCAACGCGGTTCTGGCGACTGCGCGCCCCACGGGCAGGGGTGTTCTGCGGGCAATTGTCGCCGGACGACGACGAGGACGAACTGGGTGCGGTCGTGGTTTCGCGCGACAGGCCGAGGGCGTCACCGCCACTGCTGCTGCCTGCGCCTTCATGGTTGGAGTTGCTGTCCACCGTGCGCTGCATCGAGCCCAGATCCTGGCTGTCCGCATCCATGGCCGATGCAGCACCTACGCTGCCGACGCACAGAGCACAACCAAGCAAGATCTTCCCGAAGCCCATGGCGGTTCAACCCCTTGATCCGCAATCCAAGATCCCGATGCTGGCAGAAAAAAGGGGGCGATACCAGTGCCACGTTTTTCGGCCTTGCGGAGGCCGCGAGTCCCAGAAGTCATGCGACTTACGGAGCCCTGACGCTGCGAGGCGTCGCGCCGGCAAGCTAGAATTATTGGATGCCACGTCCTATCTCCCTGTTTCCCCTTTCCAGCGGGCGCTGCCGCCGTGGCGCGTCGGCCCGGGACGCCGCGTAATGCAGGCGCAGGAGCTGCTGGTGGCGTTGGCGGATGGTGGCATGGTGTCCGGTGCCCAACTGGCCGAGCGTGCGGGTGTCACCCGCGCCGCCATCTGGAAGCAGATTGAGGCGCTGCGCGCGCGCGGCGTGCCCGTGGAATCACGCGGTACGGCGGGCTACTGCTTGCCGTGGCCGGTCCAGTTGCTCGACTTGCCTGCTCTGAAGGCTGCCTTGCCCGCCGCTGTGGGCAAGCGTCTCGGTGTGCTGGAGCTGCACTGGGAGATCGACTCGACCTCCAGTGAGATCCAGCGTCGCCAAGCAGATCTGCCCGACCTGAGCATGGTGCTGGCGGAAACCCAGACCGCCGGCCGTGGCCGTCGTGGCCGCCGTTGGTTGTCGCCGCCTGGGCTCAATGTCTACCTGTCCTGCCTCAAACGCTTCGACGCGGGCTTCGCGGCCCTCTCCGGGTTGTCGCTGGCCGTGGGAGTGATCGTGATGCGCACGCTGACGTCGCTGGGTATTGATGGCGCAGGCTTGAAGTGGCCCAACGACGTACTCAGCGATGCGGGCAAGCTCGCCGGCATCCTGGTCGAACTGGGCGGGGAATATCAGGGGCCGTGCGCAGCCATCATCGGCGTAGGCCTCAATGTGCGGCTGACCGAGGCACTGCATGAACAAGCGGGCCAGCCCGTGAACGACTTGACGACCTTGGCCGGCGCAGCGCCGGATCGCAACCTCGTCGCCGCTGCCTTGGTCACGGCTTTGGCCGAAGGATTGGAACAATTCGAGCGCGAAGGCTTCGCCGCCTTTGTTGACGAATACGCACGCTATGACCTGCTGCGTGGCAAGGCATTGCGTGTGCAGGGTGCTGCCAGCGTGCTGGAAGGTGTCGGCGCGGGTGTGGACGAGCGCGGCGCGCTGCTGCTGCAAGCCAGCGATGGCCTGCACCGTATCGACAGCGCTGACGTCACGGTGCGTCGCGCATGAGGCTGCTGCTTGATCTTGGCAATACCCGCCTGAAATGGGCCTTGCGTGATGGCGCGCAGTGGCGCGAGCAGGGCGCGGTCGCATGGAACGACGACGTGGTGCTGGCCCTGCACGATGCATGGCGTCACCTGGCTGTGCCGCATCACGTGTTTGGCGCCTCTGTCGTGGATGGTGCGCGTGAAGCGCAGATCGCTGCCGTGGTGTCCGCCCGTTTCGAACGGACGACGACCTGGTTGCGCACGCCCGCTGAAGCTTGCGGTGTGCGCAATGCGTATCCCGAACCCGGTCGCCTGGGCGTGGACCGCTTCCTCGGCATGGTGGCCGCCCGTGCCGAAGGGCTGGCGCCTTGCGTGCTGGCTGGCGTCGGCACCGCGCTGACGCTGGACGCACTCGACGCAGAGGGAAAACACCTGGGCGGACTGATCGCGCCGGGACCGCAGTTGATGCAGCAATCCCTGTTGGGCGCCACCGCGCGTGTACTGGTCGACCGGCCGGGCAGGGTGCTTGAGGCCGCCGACAACACGCCCGACGCGGTCGCTTCCGGCTGCTGGCAGGCCGCTGCTGCGCTGGTCGAGCGTTTCGTGGCGCACATGTCTGCGCCGCTGGGCGGCGCGCCGCAATTGATCCTGGGCGGCGGCGACGCGGAATCGCTCGCGCCACTGATTGCCTTGCCGTCACGGCTCAGCCAGGACAGCGTGCTGCGCGGATTGTCCGTGTGGTCCGACGCACATACACCTGTCGCGCAGTCTCTCTAAAATGCCGACTCCTTCGCCGTTCGCCTGATCGGATCGCCGATGTTCCTGCGCCTGCTCTTTGTCCTGCTGATCGCACTCAATATCGCGGTGGGCGCATGGCTGTTGCTCGGCCAGGACGACGTGCACGGCCGCGCTGCCACCGATACTGGCGTGCCGGAATTGCATCTGCTCAGTGAGCGACCGGCCGCGCCATCCTCGGCTCCGGCGCCCGCATCACCCGAATCGTCCGCCGCTACACCGTCCACGGCTGCTGCGCCTTCGGCCCCGGCCTCCAGTCCGACACCGCAGGCACGTGTGCCCGACCCGGCGCCCGCGCCGCCGCAACCGCCGCGCCCCAATACCTATACCTGCATGGCGCTGGGCCCCTTCGCCACGCAGACCGATATGCGTAACGCGCGCGTCGCGCTCACCAACCAGGCCGCGCGCATGCGTTCGCGACAGGAACAGACCACCCAGACCGCGGGCTGGTGGGTCTACCTGCCAGGCGGCGGCAGCCGCGACAAGGCGCTCGAACTCGGTCGCCGCCTTGCCGCTGCCAACGTCGGCGACTACTTCGTCGTCGGCCAGGGCGATCAGTCCAACACCGTCTCGCTGGGCCTGTTCAAAGACCCCGCCAACGCCCGCCGTCGCCGTGAACAAGTAGTCGCCGCGGGCTTCCCCGCACAGATGACCGAACGCACCGAAACCGTGCCCGAGTACTGGCTGGACGTGGTCATCGCCGACAACGGCCACGCCGACTGGCGTAACCGCGTCAAGGGCGTCGGCTCCCACAGCACCGGCTGCTTCTGATCCACCTTTGGCGCTCGACCACGCAGGCCTGCTAGACTTGCCACCCTTCGCCGGTATAGCTCAGTTGGTAGAGCAACTGATTTGTAATCAGTAGGTCGCGGGTTCGACTCCTGCTGCCGGCACCAGATAAACAGAAAGGCTTGTGCGGACTTGGTCCGTGCAGGCCTTTTTTGTTGGATTCTCCGGGCAAGCCAGCCCGCGGGATGCCGGGCCTCGGCTTATGCCCTACAGGTGCCGTAGGTGTTTTCCGATATCAGGCGCACACCTCTTTCAACGAAGCTAACAATGAATGGTTAGCCATCAAGGCTAGCGGCGACAAACGAGTGGCTGGCGCACCGGAAGGGAGGTCGGCCGTAACGTTTGGAGTGAGCCTTTTTGAAGTTAGAGATGGATGATCTCTGGACATGTCTTCAGATGAACAGGGATACGTTCGTATGAAAGGGTTCGCCGAGCAGTCTGATCCAGCGGCAGTCGCATAAGCCTGTTCCCGCGCTGCTTTGTCCGGACATTGATGTTACGAACGCTTGGAGAGCTGGGTATTTGTCTTCGCGCAGAGCAGCAGGACACAAGGAGAAGCATTGTGAGCTGGAACGATTGGTACACGTTCAAGGAGGGGCAGGCGCGGTTTGCAGGCGGCATACGTGGGTGGGACGAACTGGGGCATGAAACCTTCGCCGTCCGATTGGATGGCTACGAATACTTCGGCGAAGTCAAAAAGGCATGGTTGCCGAATCAGCAGGATCTCAATACTGAAATCCTATCGTTTGGCTATGGGGATCAAGGCGATGTGGGTATGTCTATGCCATGTCTGTCTTCCCGCGCCTTCTCGCGGAGTGATCTCAATCGCGTGATGTCGCTTGCAGTGCAGTTAGTAGAGGCCGTTGCTCAGTCCAGCGAGAGGAAAGCCTTTGTCATGCAGGGAGGGGGTAATTCCCGCTTTATGGGTAAGGTCCTTTTCCGCGAAGGCTGGGCATTGTTATCTGAAGCAGGATCGGAGCGTGCGCCATGACGGACTATAGGCGCGAACTTGAGAGTATCCGCCATGCCAAATCCCTCGAAGAGATTCAGGCGGTTGTCCGCCGATATCCAGCCGCTGCGGCGGGTGAAGGTGACATCCTCAATAGTAGTCCAGTGGGAGATGTACGCTCCGAAGTGATCGCGAAGGAAATGATGGCCAAGACGAAGGGCGACAATCGGTAGATATCCAAACCAGATGCATGATCTTCCACGGTGTGAAGTCATGCATGTGGTTTGGGCCTCAGCGATATGAAACAAGGAGAAAACCGATGAGCTGGAACGATTGGCATACGTTCAAGGAAGGGCAAGCGCGGTTTGCTGGCGGAATACGCGGTGTCGATGAACTCGGGCATGAGACCTTTGCGGTCCGACTAGATAGCGGCGAGTATTTCGGTGAAATAAAAGAGGTGTGGTTGCCGAACGAGCATGATTTCAATCTAGAAATTCTCTCGTTCGGCTATGCAAGTCAGGGGGATGCGGGCATGCCGCTGCCAACCTGGTCTAGTCGATCGTTTTCGCCGACTGATCTCGCACGGGTGATGTCGCTGGTGATGCAGTTGGTTCGCGCTGTTGCTGAGTCCGATGACAAGCCATTTGTTATGAGCGGAGACGCCGACTCCCACTTCATGGGGCAAGTCTTCTTTCGTGATGGGTGGGCCTTGGTCGCTGATGGCGCTTCGGAGCGTGCATCATGACGGACTTTACACGCGAGCTTGAAATTGTCCGTCACGCTCATTCACTTGACGAGATTCAGGCTGTCGTCCGTAGATTTCCTGCTGCGGCGGCGGGTGAAGGCGGTATCCTCTATAGCGGTCCGGTGGGAAAAGTGCCTTCCGAAGTGATCGCAAAAGAGCTTGCGGCCAAAACGGGCCTGCCGCTTATTAACGACACCCCGCGTGCCCGGTTTCTGGTGCAGGCGGAGGCTCCCATCAAAGAGTCGGCGAAACGTATATTCGGAAATCAAGGGCAATCTCCTGCACTCGCAAAACAATCCGCCGCGAATTTCCTCTACGGCGACGCCAAAGCTGCCGCCCACAGTCCTACCTCGCTGGACGGCTGTCTCTGGGGCGAAGCCTCACACGACTTCGCCGCCTCGCTGAAAGGCGATATCAAAGTCGTCGCCACCGCGGCCAATCCCGAACGTGTCTTCGGCAAGGTAGAAGTGCCTGCTACACTGACCAATCCCAAGATCACCTCACTCGCCGGACAGCCCATGACGCAGGTCAATGCGCTGTACGCCAAAGAGGGCATCCACGGCGTACTCCCGGCCGTGCAGGCGGAATTTACCGCGGCCTCCGCACATGGCATCTATACGCTGCCCAATCACCCTGGCGGCACCATCACCCAGGTGGTGGTCTCCAAGGAAGCGGCCACGGCGTTGCATCTGGATGCCACGCCTTTTTCCAGCGCACGCTACTTACTGCAGGCCGATTTTGTTCCTGCGCCCATCCATCCGTCGGCGGTAACACCATCGGTGGCATCGACACCGCCCCTCAGTGCAGTACGCCCGGCCAGCGCGATGTCGCTGGATGCGGCTACCGTGGCGCGGGAAGGTGGGCGTGTGCTTGGCGTCGCCGCCATCGCCATCGATGCGACGCAAACCACCAACCATGCCGTTGATCTGTTGAACCGAAACAATCTGATCGGCGCACAGTCGCAGGTAATGCACTTTGGTGGACGGACAGTAGGCATGCTGGCTGGTGCCGAGATGGGCGTGGCTGCAGGTGCGGCCATGGGTGTGGAAACAGGTCCCGGCGCTTTGGCAACCGGCTTGGTTGGCGGCGTGGTGGGTGCCATCGGTGGCGATGCGCTTGTCACCGCGGTCGACAACCGCCGTATCTACAGTCAGGCTGACAAGGACGGCAACGCCTGGCATCTCGATCCCGCGCATCAGGAGCGCGGCTGGACGCGCTTCGTATCCACCAGCACATCCGACCCCGACGCTATCCATGCCGGTGGTGTGGCTGCGCCGGCCAAGCAACTTACCGCCAGCGCCAGTTTGAGCGACGAACTCAACTACAAGGCCACCAATGTGGCCGTTTCGCTGGCACTCGCTCGTGCGCCCACACCTCAGGATCCTTATGCGCAACCGGCTGCAGCTGGTGACACCGCCAGTGTGAAAGATGCTCCTTGGATGCGTGATCCGAACACACATCAATGGTCGCGCCATGTCACCGATCGCATCCTCGAGCACGGGCTGACCAGCGCACACACTGAATTCGCGACGCCGCAGCGGGCCGCGCAGCTGGAGCAAGCCGCCCAGCAAACCATCCAGGACAATCTCGCTCACACCCCGCAGGCCATTGCTGAGCACTATCAGACGGCCTATGCGCAATACGGCCGGCAACGCCACGGCCCCATGCCCGAGGCCGTAACTACGGCTTTGCACGCACCGGCTCATGCCCTGCAGGCATCGGACGGCCATACCTACACTCGCGACACCCACGGCCAGTGGCAAACCCCCGGCATGGTGTATGGCACCAATACTGCGAATGAGCGCGTCCGTGCGGAGCTGGATGCAGCGGATCGCGTTACGATGCCAACCCAGTCGGTAAATGCCACGGCCAAGCCCTATGTCGAGCCGGCTGTATCGTCCCGCGCACCGGTGCGGCTGGATGATGTGGCGCACCCCGATCACGCCATGTTCAAGCAGGCGCAGACGCACGTGCACGCATTGGACGCAACGCACGGGCGCACGCCCGATCAACGTAGCGACAACCTTGCTGCGGCCGTGACGGTGGCTGCGAAGGCCGAAGGGCTGAAGCGGATCGATGCAGTGGTGCTGAGCGATGACGGAAGCAAAGCCTTCGCAGCACAACACACTATTCCGCGTGCCTGGACGCAGACGGCCAGTGTGCCAACGGTACAGGGGCTGGATACGTCGATTGCACAGAGCACCCAAGCCATGGCGCAGGTCAACACAAAGCTGGAACAGCACGCTCAGCAACAAGCGCAGATGCAGTCGCAAGCTCAAAACCAGCAGGCGCAGCAGGGGCCCTCCATGGGCAGATGAAAGGCTCACGCGCCTTCCGCGAGGCGCTTCCGAGCGGGTTGGGTTCACTTCCTGGCGCTAGGGAAGTGGACGTGGAGAATCATAAGCACCACCACTCATTCGCTTTGATCGATCTACTAACCAATACACATTTCCTTGATCTCGGCGTAGATCGTTCGGCGGAGTATTCGAAGTGCTTTCACGCTGGCATATATGAGCGCCACCAAGGATTGTGGGGCTATGCCGTGGCGAGATCGACGCATCGGTTCAACCATGCTGGATCGACATTTCACTACGAGCTCACCATTACCAAGACACCGGCTGATCTGGCCTACATCGCGCAAGTCTGGCGAGACGGTGATCGCTTCGGGTTTGTGCATGACACCATTGTTCGGGACGGTGCTGCCGTCGAGCGGTGGTCGGATGCATCGGTTGAGCTGATCGCCGCCATCCACGCGGAAGGGAAGATCCGCGGCATGGTCTAGCGCCGCCAGCGTCGCGGGCGTCAACTTTGCGTAGGTTGCGGAGGGCGCTTCTCTGGCGAGGCGCTGAAAAAGCAGTTTCCTGTTGCCGGGCGCTTCCGGCTTTCGCTGGCATAACGGGCGATCTCCCGCACCCGGCGGGGAATATTGGGTGCCTTTGACGTTACTATGGGCGGTGGCCGGGTTTCCGGCTTGCCCATTACTTCATGATATTCAAGGTGTTGGCGGTGTTTCAGTGCGTTTCGCCAGGCCGGGGGACACGGTCCCGCAGGCTCAAGGCTGCCCTGTTGGCAGGGTGGTTGTTGGTGGGCATGGGCTCTGCCATGGCGGCGGACGCGCCGATCGACGCCTCGCAACTGCTGCTACGCCAGCAGGCAGGGCAGGCGCCGGTATTGCTGGATGTGCGCCATACCGACGAATACGCCGACGGCCATATCGCTGGTGCGCTCAATATCCCGGTGGAACAGTTGGCCAGCCGCGCGGGCGTGCTCGGCGTGCCGCGCGACAGTGAGATCGTGGTGTATTGCGTCTCCGGGAAGCGCGCCGCGAAGGCGCAACAGACGCTCACCGGCCTCGGTTACTCCCACGTACGGGTGCTGGACGGCAGCCTGAATGGATGGCGGCAACGCCATCTGCCTCTGGCACACTAAGACGTCTCGTATTTCCCGTTTCCACACTGCAGGTTTTCATGGTCAACAAGGCACTTTCCCTGATCGGCGTTCCCACCGACATCGGTGCGGGGCATCGTGGCGCTTCGATGGGTCCGGAAGCATTGCGCGTGGCCAACCTGGCCGCGAGGCTCACTCGGCGCGGGCTGGACGTGGTCGACCGCGGCAATCTGCAGGGCCCGCTCAACCCGTGGCAGCCGCCGGTGAACGGCTATCGCCACCTGCCGGAGGTGGTCGCCTGGAATCAGGCGGTGCACGAGGCGATCTACGCGGAGCTGACCGATGGCCGCCTGCCAATCATGTTGGGCGGTGATCATTGCCTTGCCATCGGCTCCATCAGTGCCGTGGCGCGCCATTGCCGCGACACAGGCAAGACGCTGCGCGTGCTGTGGCTGGATGCTCATGCTGACTTCAACACGGCGGAAGCCACGCCCTCGGGCAATATCCACGGCATGCCGGTGGCTTGTCTGTGTGGCAACGGGCCGAAGGAACTGATCGAAATGGGCGGCCACGTGCCGGCCACTTCGGCAGCGGTGTTCCGCCAGATCGGCATCCGCTCGGTGGATGAGGGCGAGAAGCGCCTGGTGCGCGAATCGCAGGTGAGCATTTTCGATATGCGCCATATCGACGAAGTGGGTATGAAGCGCACGATGGAAGAAGCGCTGTCCGGCATCGACGAAAACACGCATCTGCATATCAGCTTCGACGTGGATTTCCTGGACCCGAGCATTGCGCCGGGCGTGGGCACCACCGTGCGCGGCGGCCCGAATTATCGCGAGGCGCAGCTGTGCATGGAGATGATCGCGGATACGGGGCGTGTCGGTTCGCTCGACATCGTCGAACTCAACCCCGCTTTCGACAAGAAGAACCAGACCGCGCGTCTCGCGGTGGATCTGGTCGAATCGCTGTTCGGCAAGTCCACGCTGATCCGCTGATAACAACAAACAATAACGATACGAAGAAGAGACCATGAAGACCCGCGTACTTACCGGCATCACCACCACCGGCACGCCGCACCTTGGCAATTACGTCGGCGCCGTCCGCCCGGCCGTGGCCGCGAGCAAGCGCGACGACGTCGACGCGTTTTACTTCATGGCCGACTATCACGCGCTGATCAAGAGTGACAATCCGGAGCGCATCGAGCGTTCACGCCTGGAGATTGCCGCCACGTGGCTGGCTGCTGGACTCGATCCGCAGAAGGTCACCTTCTATCGTCAGTCGGACATTCCGGAAATCCCGGAGCTGACCTGGTTCCTCACCTGTGTCACCGCCAAGGGCCTGCTTAACCGCGCGCATGCGTACAAGGCTTCCGTGGACAAGAACACGGAAGCAGGCGAAGACCCGGATGCCGGTGTCACCGCGGGCTTGTACATGTATCCGGTGCTGATGGCGGCGGACATCCTCGCGTTCAATGCGAACAAGGTGCCGGTGGGACGCGATCAGATCCAGCACATCGAAATGGCGCGTGATATCGCGCAGCGCTTCAATCACATCTACGGCCGCGAGTTCTTCGCCTTGCCGGAAGTGGTGATCGAGGAGCAGGTGGCGACGCTGCCGGGTCTGGATGGTCGCAAGATGTCCAAGAGCTACGACAACACCATCCCGTTGTTTGCCGGTGGGCAGAAGCATTTGCGCGACGCGATCATGCGCATCGTCACCGACTCGCGCTTGCCGGGCGAGGCGAAGGATCCGGACAGCTCCTCGCTGTTCACCATCTTCCGCGCGTTCGCCAGCGAGGCGGAATCCGCTGCGTTCCGTGAGGCACTGGTCAACGGCCTGGGCTGGGGTGAGGCGAAGCAGGTGCTGTACGAGCGTCTGGAAGTGGAAATTGCGCCGATGCGTGATAGCTATGACGCATTGATTGCGCGCCCGGCCGTGATCGAGGAGATCCTGCACGAAGGCGCCAAGAAGGCGCGCGCCATCGCGGGGCCGAAGATCGCCGAACTGCGCGATGCCATCGGCCTGCGCTCGGGCACCTCGGTAGCCCCGCAGGCAAACGCGTCCAAGGCAGCCGCGGCCAAGGGCGGCAAAGCGCCGCGCTTTGCGAGTTTCCGCGATGCGGATGGTAGTTTCCGTTTCCGCCTGTTCTCGTCGGAAGGCGAGGAATTGCTGCTGTCGCGCTCGTTCGCTGATCCGAAGGCGGCTGGCGCTATGCAGAAGCGCATCAAGGACCTGGGCAGTGTCTCGGCCGTGCTGCAGGTGCAGCCGCAGGCGTTGGTGCTGGAGATCGATGGCGAGCCAGTTGGCGCCACGCCCGATTACGATGGCGAGCAGGCGCGAGACGAAGCACTGGATCGCCTGCGTGGCGCGCTTGACCAGCTCGCCGCGCAGGAATAAGGCCTTAGGCCTTTGGGGAGTGAATTAAGGCATGCGTTATCTGGCCATTCTGTTGCTGGCGCCCTGGTTGCTGATTCTGGGGTGGGCCTTCTGGGCTTATCCCAAGAGCCTGCCGCGCACGCGCCTGCGTCGCTGGTTTGACGTCGCCGCGCTGTTGCTTGCTGCCTTTGCGGCGGTGGAGTGCGCGGGCAGTGCGTTCGATACGGCCGCAGTGCCTGCGGTGGGTCAGTACGGTCCATCCAGCGGCGCTATCTGGCAGCAGGTGTTGCCGGCGTTGTATGGCTATGGGGCATGCGTGGTTGTGCTGGTGCTGGCGCTGATCGTGCGTCAGTTGGTATGGCGCCCACAGGCGCGTTGAAGGCGGACGTAGTCATGCAAGATTCGGATCTCCAGCGGTACCTCCTGCGTCTGTTCGAACGTCACGACGTCGAACTGGAGCCGGATGAAGAGTGGCTGATGACGGACGGCGATTTCCCCGCCGTGCGTGCCAGCTGGTTCGAAGGCGCGGCCGGTGAGCCGGGGCGTCTCGACGTTGACGTGGTGCTGAGCGAAGACCGCCATATCGAAGAGAGTTTTGCGGGCGTCGGCGGTGGCGAGGCTGGTTGCCTCGATGCGCTGCGCGCGTTCGAGGAAGGCATCTTCCACGTGCTGCTGGCGGCATGCTGGTACGTCACCGACGACCGCCGCATGACCTTGTACGGCTGGGATTTCGGCATCCGCACCTGGGATGCGTTCGTTGGGCCGTGGTTGTCGAGCAAAGACGGTGTCGAGCCGCCTTCGGAAATCATGCCTGCGCTACGTGCCGCCTTGCAGGACGCCGCATTGAATCCCGAGCTGCACTGGGTGCGCCTGTTCTACCGTCGCGGCGATGACGGCACGGTCAGTGCCGAGGCGTTGCTGGACAACGCCCCGTGGCCTGCGGGTGACCGATTGCTCGCATCGCTGCCGTGGCAAGCGAGCGAGCAGGGTTACAGCGTGCGCGGGTTTGTCGCGCTCGATATCCGCGACTACTGATACGGCTTTGGCGCTCCTACAGGGGCGTACCGTCATGGATGGGTTGATCGCCGAAGCGCTGGCGATACGCCGCCAGCGTGGCCTGTCGAGACGGGAAGTAGAGGATGCCCGTGCGCTCCGGTGGCATGCCGGCGCTGGTCATGCGCTTGATCAGTTGCGCCGTGCGCCCGGCAATGACGAGCTGGATGCCCTGTTTGTCCAATGCGCGGCGTAGTTCGTCGATAGCGTGGAAGCCCGTGATGTCGTTCTTGGTCATCGAGATGGCATCGATGACGACCCAGCGTGGATGTTGCGCCGCAGCCAGTTCTTCAATGCGGCGGCGGAAGTAGTCGGCGTTGAAGAATGTGAGCGGGGATTCGAAGCGGTAGATCAGCAGACCCGGAATGGCCTGTGCTTCCGGATAGTGGGCCAGCTCGTAGAAGCCGCCTTCGCCATCGATCTGTCCGAACTGCTGTTCTGCGGGCCGGGCGACCTGAGAAAGGAAATTCAGCAAAGCCATCGCTACGGCGAGCAAGATGCCGGACATCACGCCGAACAGTACAACGCCTGCCACGGTGGCCAGCGCGATCAGATGCTCACGGCGACTGAACTGTTTCAGCTCACGCAGGCCGCCCAGGTCGATCAGGCTCAGCGCCGCCGCCATCAGGATAGCGCTGAGCGCAGCTACCGGCAGCGTGGCCAGTACGCCGTTGAACAGGGTCATCACCAGCAGGATGGCGAGCGCCGCGATGATCGATACGAGCGGGCTCTTGCCGCCGACGGCATCGTTCACGGCCGTGCGTGAGCTGGAACCGCTGATGGCGAAGCCCTGGCAGGCCGCGCTGGCCAAGTGCGAGATGCCTAGTGCGAAGAACTCCTGGTTGCCATCGACCCGATAACCGTTCTTGGAGGCGAAGCTGCGCGCGGTGAGCATGCCGCTGCTGAAGGTGATCAGCACCAGCGCACCAGCGGCGGGAAACAACGTGCCGAACAGCTCGTGCGGCAGCGAGGGGGCTACCCAGGGCGGCAGGCCAGCAGGCAGCGCTCCCACGACAGCGACACCGTTGGCGGTCAGCTTCAGCGTCCAGGTGGCGACCACCGCACCCACCAGCGCCATCAGTGCGGCAGGCCCACGCGGCCACACCGCCTTGATGGCAAAGAACAGTACGAACGTACCCGCAGACAGCATGGCCGTTGGCCAGTGCAGGCGTGGCAGTTGCGCGATGAGCGAAAGCACCTGGCTGATGGTGTCGCTGCCACGCAACGCGATGCCGAGCACCTTGCCCGACTGACCCACGAGGATGGTGATGGCGACGCCGTTGAGCAGCCCGATCAGGATGGGGCGTGAGAGAAAATCAGCGAGAAATCCCAGCCGAAAGCGACTGGCGACGATGCACAGCACGCCGGTGATCAGCGTCAGCGACATGGCGTAAGCCTGGTATTCGTCACTACCTGGCGTCGCCAGGGGCATCAGAGTCGCACCGAGCATGGCGCAGGTGGCGGCATCCGGGCCGACGATCAACTGACGCGACGAGCCGAACAGCGCGTACGCGATCATCGGCAGCACGGTGCTGTACAGGCCGATGATGGGGCTGAAGCCGGCGAGCTGCGCGTAGGCGATGCTGATGGGCAAGACCACGGCGGCTACGGAGAGACCCGCCTGCAGATCGGTGCGCCACCACTCGCGCTGATAGCCCAGCAACTGGTCCAGGCCCGGCGCGTGGCGCTGAAGGAAGGTGCGCATCATTCCCAGCGATTGAGGTGTGGCCCAAATCGTTCGCGCTGTGGACGCACCACGCAGAAGCGGTGTCCGCTCGGGGCTTCCATCACCCACCAACGATCGCGCACGAAAGCGACGCGCGTGGCACCGAGTTTCTCCAGCCGCTCGACTTCCGCTTCCAGATTGTCGGTCTCGATATCCAGATGCAGGTGACTTTCATGATCCACGCGCTGCAGCAGGATGATAGGTTCGTCGTCTTCGGTGGCGAGTTCGGCGTACTTGCCGTCACCATCCTGATCGAGGGTGACAATGGATTTGCCTAGCGCGTGACTCCAGAACGTGGCCGCCTTGCTGAGGTCATCGGTCTTGCAGTCGAGCACGAAGGTGCATAGCCGGCTGTGATGCATGAACGACTCCGATGGCGGCGCGAAACTCTCGTATAGCGACTGCGGGGTCGACACCCCGTCAATCTGCATGGATCACCGGACGGTGCGGCGGTCAGCCGGGGGTTTTCCACCCGCTCACGGTATCGCGGTCGGCACCGCGTCGAATGCCATGGTCAGTCGATGCTCATCGGTGGCGCCGGTGAATGGCACGGTGCCATGCCACATCCACGAGGGAAACAACACGATCATGCCGGGCACGGGTTGCACGTAGTAATCGGCGTCCAGCGCAGGTCGTGTCGCAAGGCCGGGCTCGCCGAATTTCAGCCATCCTTGTCCACCGCCCTGGTTCACGGCTTTGGGCATCTGCACGTAGCACGCCGAGGAGAGCCAGCCCTGCCCGTGATAGTGGCTGACGTGATGACCTTGGGACTTCAGACGCACAGACCAGAGGCCGGCGAGGCGGTAATGGCCTGTCGAGCGACGGTGCCAGGCCGTATCGCCAATGCCCAGCGCGCTTATATAGCGGCGCAGGGCGCCATCCACTGCCTTGGGAAAGGCACGTACGGCCGGCATGTCGGTTTCCGTGGTGCGATGTTCGACTTGTGTGCCGCCGCGAACGCTCAGCTCCAGCGGCTCGGCCAGCAACTCATGTTCGTTGCGCAGTTCGCTGGCCAAATCGTCCAGATACTGTGGGAGGCTGGACCAACCGTCGGGGACGTCGAGCATGCAGCTTCGTACGAGCGACGCGTAGTCGTGGAGCGGTAGGTGACGTGGATCGCCGAGCAGGCGCCACGCCGCAGCCTGCAACGCGATCGCGTGATTGTCGTGGGGGTTTCCGCCGAGCAAGCGCTGTGCGATCTCCACGGCGGTTTTCGGTTGGCCGGCGGCGAGCATTGCATCCCCGTAGAGACCGATGACGCCGGTATGGCCGGGAGCCAGTTGCATGGCATGCGCTGCGTGCTGTGCCGCTCGCGCGGGGTCGATGGTGATCCATGACTTGATGGCAAGGATGCGCAGCGGCAGATAGTTCGGGTTCGACGGTATCCATTGCTCGAGTAGTCCCAGTGCCTCCTCGCGATGGCCTGCTGTGAACAGCAGGCGAGCCCGCAGCAGGTGAAAATCCATGGCGCGGGCATCGCGGAGCTGGAGCAGTGCACGATCGACTTCCGCCAGCGCTGCCGACACATCGCGCGTGCGCAGCCAGATCAACTCGGCCAACGACACGTGGGTGCCGATGTTCCATGGCGAGTGCCTCAGGGCTTTGCGGTACTCGGTTTCGGCGTCGCCGTAGCGGTGCAGCTCATAGAGCGAGCGCGCCAGCACGGAACGGCTTCCTGCGTGATCCACTCCTTTGGTGATGGCCGTGGTGGCTGAGGCATGAGCGGCTCGGCTCTGACCATCCTGCCCCAAGGCCACGGCAAGGCCGAGATGCGCATTGCCATTGTCGGGTGCCGCGGCGATGGCGTATTGGAAGGCGACGATGGCGTCCTGTCGCTCACCCATTTCGAGGAGGATCTGCGCGCGCAAGAGCAGCATGGCGGGCGAAGTGAACGACGTGGCGGTGGACTGACTGTTGATCAGTTCACGCGCTTCGCGCGGCTTGCCTTGCACCAGAAGGGTTCGCGCAAGCAGCGCAATGATGGATACATCGGCATGCCCTTGGGTGAGTGCATGTCGAAGCAGTTGCTCGGCGTCTTTCCATCGTCGCTGAAGAAGAAAGGCTTCACCCTGAGCGAGTAGATGGGCAACCTTGCCTGTGGCTGTCGAGTTTTCCGGTGCCGAATCGGACGGCCGAAAAGAAGCGTGCTCACCCGATCGCTGCTCATCCATGAACACGTCCGTCAAAGGTGGAGGGAGAGGCGCAACCTTCCTTCGCTACTTGTCGTTCTGTCAGAGCAGTGTGAAGACGAACGAGGTGGGCGTATATCGGCCGAACGATGTACCTGGCTAATGAATTGCGTTAGCGCGAACGCAAGCGAGTCGGCGCGACAAGGACGTAGAAGTGCCAGTGCGCCACAGGTGCGACGTTCCTGGCTACATCGTCGCGACCATGTGCCTCAAGAGCATCGATGGCGACCGATGCTAGTTTCCTTCGCGGGGGCTCCAAGGAAAAAGCATGAGCGACACGTTCGATGATCTGCAGACGAGCTATGGCCGTTGTCTGCAGCACGGGAAATTCATTGCCCGCTTCTATGAGATTTTTATGGCCAGCCATCCGGACGTACCGGCGCTGTTCAAGGACACTGACTTCAGCAAGCAGTACATCGCGTTGCGTCGGGGTATCAGCGCCGCCATCGCGCATGCGGGTGGCAGCACGTTGACCAAGCGCACGATGGAGCAGATGACCTGCGCGCATAGCCGTGGTGGCCATTCACCGGTGCCCCCAGCGTTGTATCCGTATTGGACAGAGGCGTTGCTCGTGGCCATTCGCGAGCACGATCCAGCGTATGACCTTGCACTAGAGCAGCGGTGGCGCAAGGCGCTGGATCACACCATGAAGTACTTCGTGCAACGCTACTGATGCGATGCACTGCAGGTCGACTCAGGGGTAGTCCAGTTGCCATTGCCTGTAGCTGTCGCGGATGGCTCGCACTGAGGGTAAGTAGAGTTTGGGCAGCGAGATCTGGCGGTAGATGTCCGCATACCGTCGACGATTGAAAGGCGTGACCACAGCAATGTGGTGGAACATGGCCCATGTGAGTTTATCGAGCTTGCCGTCCAGCGCGCCTGCTCGCTCCTGTTCGAACAAGGTGCGTTTGGTATAGCGGAACAAGCTGGTGAACGTGGACACGTCGAGCACGATCACACCGGTTGCTCGCGCAAGGCGTTGCGGCAGACATACGGAATAGTTGCCTTCCATCACCCAGCGTTCTCCCGTGATGGCTTCATCGTGCAGGGCCAGGAATTGGTCCTTTGGACGCGGTTGCCAATGGGTGTGGGGAAGGTGGTACAGGCGATCGAGGTGAATCGGTGGCAGGTCGCACTTGTGTGCGATAGACAAGGCCAGCCTGGATTTGCCGCTGTTGGATGGCCCCAGGATGCAGATGCGATTGCCCAGTTCCGACAATTCCATGGTGTCCAGCGGTCCCGTGTGGCTGTTTGGCGTGGCGACAGCGTAAACCGATAAGTAGTCGCTGCGCCCAACAAAAAAGCCCCGGCATGGCCAGGGCTTTTTGTTCAACTTAACTTGCGCTCAGTTCGGTGCGGACAGATCGTCCAGCAACGCCTTGAGGAAGCGCGCAGCTTCACCACCCGTGGCGGCGCGGTGATCGAAGGTGAGCGAGATCGGCATGCGGCGATGCACTTCGATGCCACCCATCACGGCCACCACGTCGTGGCTCAGCTTGCCGGCGCCGATGATGGCGACACACGGCGGCACGACGACCGGCGTGGCGTAACGACCCGCAAACATGCCGAAGTTCGACAGGCTGATGGTGTAACCCGACAGCTCCGACGCCGGAATGGTGCGATCTTCCACCGATGTACGCAGGCGCTTGATCGCTGCGCGGATGCCCGCGCCATCGAGCACGTCGGCATTGCGCAAGGCGGGCACGAACAGGCCTTCCTCGGTGTCCACGGCAATGCCGATGTCCACATGCGGATGCAGCGTGCGGGTGAGGTTCTTGCCGTCGAACCATGCATTGAGCGCCGGCACGGCCTTGCACGCCACGACGATGGAGCGGATCAGGCGAGCGGTAATGTCCTGCTTGCCGATCCAGGCGTGCAGGTCGGCGTCGTCCACCAGCGTGGTCGGCACCACGTTGGCGTGGGCTTCGGCCATGACGCGCGCCATATTGCGGCGAACGCCCTTGAGCTGTTCCGGCTGGCCGCTGGCCTGCACGCTCGGCGGCGCGGTGCGCACCGGCTTGCCGGCGAGCGAGGTGGCCGTGCGGGACGGTTCCGGCTCGGGCAGGCGGGGGGCCAGGTGGCGGCCGGCGTCTTCATGTACCGCGCGGGCAGGTGCGGCACCGAGTTGGGCGCTGCCGTTGGCGGCGGCGTTCTTCACGTCGGCCATGGTGACCACGCCGTCAGCGCCCGTCGGCTTGACGCGAGTCAGGTCGACCTTGAGCTTCTTGGCAAGCGCACGCACGGCTGGCACGGCCTTCACACCGCCGACGCTGCTGGCCTGTTCCACGTGCACGTGGCTGCCGGAGACCATGGCGCCGACTACGGTGCCTTCGTCTTCGCGATCGGCCTTGCCGTTGCCGCTGTCGATCTCGCCGCCTTCATCGGAGGCAACAACCTTCTTCGGCTCGGCAGCTGCGCTGCCGGTGCCCTTCTTCGGGCCGTGGTGGTGGCCCGTGGCCTCGGCCTCGGCACGCTGTTTGGCGTTCGGGTCGGGCTCGAACTCGGCCAGTGCAGCACCGGTTTCAATGATGTCGCCGGCGGCGCCATGTAGCTTGGTCACCTTGCCGGTGTACGGGGAGGGCACGTCGACGACGGCCTTGGCGGTTTCCATCGAGCACAGCGGTGCGTCGAGCTTGATGGTGTCGCCTTCCTTCACGTGCCACTCGACGATGGTGGCGTCGGGCAGGCCTTCGCCGAGGTCGGGCAGGTAGAAAGTCTTGATATCGGCCATGAGTTTAATTCCGTGGTCAGGCGGAGAATTCGTTGTGCGATGTCCCGGCATGACCGGGACGTCGGGTACATGTTCTTAGCTGGCTGCCAACGCGCGCTTGGCGGCTTCCACCACGCGTTCGGCGCTCGGCATGTACTTCATTTCCAGGCGGAACAGCGGGATGTGCGTGTCGTAGCCGCTGACGCGTTCCACCGGCGCGAGCAGGTCGTACATGCATTCCTCGGCGAGACGTGCGGCGATTTCCGCGCCGAAACCCGCGGTCTTCGGGGCTTCGTGCACGATCACGCAGCGACCGGTCTTCTGCACCGATTCGGCAATCGTGTCGAAGTCCAGCGGGGTGAGCGTGGCGACGTCGATGACTTCGGCGCTGATGCCTTCTTCGGCGAGTGCGTCGGCCGCTTCCAGTGCTTCCTTCACCTGCGCGCCCCACGAGACGAGCGTGACGTCGGTGCCGTCGCGCAACACGAAGCACACGTCGAGCGGCAGTGCCTCGCCATCATCCGGCACCTCTTCCTTGTACTGACGGTAGATGCGCTTGGGCTCGAAGAACATCACCGGATCCGGATCACGGATAGCGGCCAGCAGCAGGCCGTAAGCACGCGCCGGCGACGACGGCATCACCACGCGCAGGCCCGGGATGTTGGTGAACAGGTGTTCGTTCGCTTCCGAGTGGTGCTCCGGCGCGCGAATGCCGCCGCCCCACGGTGCGCGCCATACGGCCGGCACGGTGATACGGCCGCGCGTGCGGTTGCGCATGCGGGCGGCGTGGCAGGCGATCTGCTCCATCATCGGGTAGATGAAGCCTTCGAACTGTGCTTCGGCGACGGGCTTCATGCCCTGGGCGGCGAGGCCCACGGTGACGCCGGCAATGGTGGTTTCGTCCAGCGGCGTGTCGAGCACGCGCAGTTCGCCGAACTTTTCTTGCAGGCCCTGGGTGGCGCGGAACACGCCACCGTTGACGCCGACGTCTTCGCCCAGCACCACGACGCTGTCGTCGTGCGCCATTTCATAAGCGAGAGCCTGAGTGACGGCTTCGATAAGGGTGATCTGTGCCATGACTTAATGGGCCTTCTTGTCGAGCTGGATGGCGAGATCGCGCTGCTTGGCGAGATCGGCGGGGACTTCGGCGAAGGTGTAGTCGAACATCGCCGTGACGGGCTGCGTCTTGGTCTCGAGGTAAGCGTTCACCTCGTTGTCCATCCAGTCGTCGCACTCGGCCTTCCAGGCTTCTTCCTTGGCGTCGTCCCACACGCCCTTGGCGACCAGCCAATTGCGCAGGCGCTTCATCGGCTCCTTCGCCCAGGCGTCCTTCACTTCCTGCTCGCCGCGGTAGCGACGTGCATCGTCGGCGGTGGTGTGGTCGGAGAGGCGGTAGGTGACCAGCTCCAGCACGCTGCCGCCCTGGCCGTTGCGTGCTCGGTCCAGCGCGTCTTCCATCGCCTTGCGCACGGCAATGATGTCGTTGCCGTCCACCTGGATGGAGAACAGGCCCGCAGCAATACCCTTCTGCGCCAGCGTCGGCGCACCCGTCTGGATCTTGCGCGGCACCGAGATGGCCCACTGGTTGTTCACGATCACCGCGACCATCGGCAGGTTCTGTGCGCCGGTGATGTTGATGGCGCCGTAGAAGTCGCCCTTGGACGAACCACCGTCACCGATGGTGCACACGGCTACGCGCTTCTCATTGCGGATCTTGAACGCCAGCGCGGAACCGGCGGCATGCAGGCACTGTGTAGCGATCGGCACCGACCATGCGAAGTCGTGGCGAGCCGGTTCCTTCTGGTAGTCGTTGCCGCGCTCGTCGCCGCCCCAGTACATGTACACCTCGCGCGGCTGCACGCCGCGATAGAGCTGTGCACCGTATTCGCGGTAGCTCGGTGCGAACACGTCCTCGGGCTTCATGGCGCTGCCGATGCCGACGTGAGCGGCTTCGTGGCCCAGGCAGCTGGCGTAGGTGCCGAGCTTGCCGGTGCGCTGCAGGGCGACCGACTTCGCGTCGAACACGCGGGTCGACAGCATGAGCTTGTACAGCTCAACCATGTGGTTGAGGTCTTTGGCGAATTCAGGCAGATCGTCACGGACCTGCTTACCTTCAGCATCGAGATACTGGAGATACTCGATTTCAAACTTGGCGGCGATGGACACGACTCGCTCCCGGAGTGAGTAATGGTAGGGATTGGGGTGCCGGGGCGTCGGCGGCCCATCCAGTGGGGCCAGCAGCGGACGTAAAGCCCTGAGCAAGACGGAAATGATTACAGGCGGCCATGTTGCGCCGCAAGGCACAGCGCAGCATGCGCACTGGTACGGCGTTGGTCTTCACACCGGGTAACATGCGAACTTTTCCGCACCCCGGATCGATATGACCGAGAACCAGCGCGACCTTGAGGCCGGCATCGAACTCGACCTGAACGGACGACTGACCTACGGCGGCTACCTGCGGCTGGACCAGTTGCTGACGGCCCAGCAGCCGCTGAGCGATCCGCCGCATCACGATGAAATGCTTTTTATCGTGCAGCACCAGGTGGCGGAACTGTGGATGAAACTGCTCATCCACGAGCTGAAATCGGCGGTGGCGCACCTGCGCCGCGATGAGATCGATCCATGCCTGAAGATCCTGGCGCGCGTGAAGCACGTGCAGCGCCAGTTGTTCGAGCAATGGGCGGTGCTTGAAACGCTGACGCCCTCCGAATACCTGGAATTCCGCAGCGTGCTGGGCACGTCCTCGGGCTTCCAATCGCTGCAGTACCGGCAGATCGAATTTCTGCTGGGCAACAAGAATGCCCAGATGTTGCAGGTGTTTGCGTACGATCCTGCGGCGCAGGCGACGCTGCGCGAGGTACTGGAGGCGCCGAGCCTGTACGACGAGTTCCTCTGTTACCTCGCGCGCCGCGGACACGCCGTGCCCGCAGAGCTGACGCAGCGCGACTGGTCGCAGCCCCATAAGCGTCATGAGGGCTTGCTGCCGGTGCTCAAGCGCATTTACGAAAACCGAACGACATTCTGGCCTGAGTACCACATGTGCGAGCAGCTGGTGGATGTGGAGGGTAGTTTCCAGATGTGGCGTTTCCGCCATATGAAAACCGTGGAACGGATCATCGGACACCGTCGTGGTACGGGTGGTTCCTCGGGCGTGGCCTTCCTGAAGAAGGCGCTGGATCTGGAGTTTTTCCCGGAACTGCTGGACGTGCGCACCGAACTGGGCGCCTGAGCCGTTTTCTTTCGCCAACCCAACGATGTGACGGCGCGCAGCGCGCCGTTTTGCTTGCAAAGGGGCATGCATGAGCAACACCACCGAGACCGCACCCGCGTCCGCGCCTGATTTCCCGCAGATGCTCGGGCATCCACGGCCGCTGTGGATGTTGTTCATGACGGAATTCTGGGAACGCTTTGCGTTCTACAGCGTGAGCTGGGCTTTGGCGCTGTACATCGTGGCGCACTTCTTCCACGGCGACCCGGCGGGCGAGGCTTGGGCCAGCAAGATCTATGGCGCCTACACCGCGCTGATCTATGCCACCAGCATCTTCGGCGGCTTCGTCGCGGACAAGGTGATCGGCTACCAGCGTTCGATCCTGATCGGCGCGCTGGTGATGGCGGCAGGCCTGTTCGTGGTGATGCTGCCGAGCAAGGAGTTGTTCCTGCTGGGCCTGGCGATGGTCGTGGTCGGCAATGGCCTATTCAAGCCCAACATTTCGACCATGGTCGGCCAGTTGTATGGCCCCAAGGATGAGCGTCGCGACCGCGGTTTTACCTTGTTTTACATGGGCATCAATGGCGGCGCGCTGCTCGCGCCGCTGCTGACCGGCTGGTTGGCGGGTTATTTCACCGATACGCCGACGCAGGAAAATTATCGCGTGGTGTTCGCGGCGGCCGGTGTCGGCATGGCATTGAGCCTGCTCTGGTTCTGGTTTGGTCGCCGCGGCTTGAAGAATGTGGGTCGGCCAGCACCGGAAGCCGCCAGCCGCATGCGCGTTGTATGGGTGCTGCTGGGCGTGCTGGTCGCGGTGCCTGTGGTTTACCTGCTGTTCGCCTTTATCGGTGCGAGTGGCCTGCAGTGGCTGTTGAGTCTGTTGTTTGTTGGCGTGGCCGCGATGCTGGTGGTGGAGGCGGTGCGGCATGACCGCGTGCAG
Organism: Dyella sp. ASV24; assembly: GCF_016428905.1. Classification (GTDB taxonomy): domain Bacteria; phylum Pseudomonadota; class Gammaproteobacteria; order Xanthomonadales; family Rhodanobacteraceae; genus Dyella. The sequence goes on from NZ_JAELTQ010000014.1 coordinate 38,865, forward strand.
CTCGACCGGGTGATCGCCATGCTGATCATCTTCGCCTTCAACATCCTGTTCTGGATGATGTATTTCCAGCTGGGGACGTCATTCAACTTCCTCGCAGCCAACATGGTCGACCGCGAGATGTTCGGCGGCTGGATGTTCCCGGTCGGCTGGTTCCAGTCGGTGAGCCCTGTGGCGATTATCGCGCTGGCACCGTTGGTGTCGCTGATGTGGGCATGGCTGGCCAAGCGCCACAAGGAGCCGTCGATCCCCCGCAAGTTCGGCCTGGGTCTGGTGTTCAACGGACTCGGCTTTACCGCGCTGATGTACGCCTTGACGTACTCGGTCAACAGCCACGGGCTGATCCCTTTCTGGCCGCTGACCGCCTGCTATGTGTTGCAGACCATTGGTGAGCTGTGTCTGTCGCCCATCGGCCTGTCGATGGTGACCAAGCTGGCACCTCCGCGCGTGGTGGGCGTGGCGATGGGCGGCTGGTTCCTGTCGATGGCGGTCGGTGGCAACCTGTCCGGCCTGCTGGCGGGGCAGATCAGTGGAGAGAGCGGCATGACGGCGGCGTCCGCGCTGGCGGGCTTCACCTTCAGCTTCTGGTTGCTGGCGGGTGCCGGTGTGCTGCTGCTGTTGATTTCGCCGCTGATCAACCGTTTGATGCACGGTGTGCGTTGAGAAGCAGCCTTATGCGGGGCCAGGGAATGGTGCGGTGCATTTGACGGGCCCAGGCGTGGCCGGTTACATGTCCGGATTCGCAAGAACTTTCGACCGGCACGCGAGTGCCCTACCTGCCTTCATGGGGTTTGCATGAGCGAGACCAACACTGCCACCGCGCCTTCGGTGCCCGATTACCCGCAAACCATGGGGCATCCGCGTCCGTTGTGGATGCTCTTCATGACGGAGTTCTGGGAGCGCTTCGCGTTCTACGGCATGCGCTGGGCGCTGACGCTGTACATCGTCGCGGAGTTCTTCAAGGGCGACGCTGCCGGCCAGGGCTTCGCCAGCCGCACCTACGGCGCCTATCTGGCGCTGGTCTACGCCGCGGCGGTGTTCGGCGGTTATGTGGCGGATCGCGTACTTGGCTACCAGCGCTCGATTCTGGTCGGCGCGGTGGTGATGTCGGCCGGCCTGTTCATGATCATGCTGCCGAACGAGCAGATCTTCCTGCTTGGCCTGTCCACGGTGATCGTGGGCAACGGCCTGTTCAAACCGAATATTTCTTCCATGGTGGGGCGACTCTACGGCGTGAGCGATGCGCGTCGCGATCGCGGTTTCACCTTGTTCTACATGGGCATCAACGCAGGTGCGCTGTTCTCGCCGCTGATCACGGGCTGGCTGGCCAGCCATTTCACCGACACGCCCATGGAGCAGAACTACAAGCTGGTGTTCCTCGCGTCGGGCATCGGCATGTTGATCAGCCTGGTGTGGTTCTGGATCGGTCGCCGTCAGCTGAAGGGCGTGGGCCGCCCGACCGCGGATCAGGCGAACCGCATGCGCGTGGTCTACGTGTTGATCGGCTGCGTGCTGGCGATTCCGCTGGTGTATCTGGTGATGGCCAAGGCCGGCGCCATCGTGCTGCAGTGGATGCTGAGCGCGTTGTTCGTAGGCCTGTCGCTGCTGTTGCTGGTGGAAGGCTTCCGCGAAGGCAAGGTGCAGCGCGACCGTGTGTTCGCCATGCTGATCATCTTTGTGTTCAACGTGCTGTTCTGGATGTTCTACGAACAGGCCGGCAGCTCGTTCAACTTCCTGGCGCAGAACATCGTGGACCGCGAGATGTTTGGCGGTTGGGAGTTCCCGGTGGGCTGGTTCCAGTCCGTCGCGCCGCTGGCGCTGGTGCTGCTGGCGCCGTTTGTGTCGCTGGCCTGGGGCTGGCTGGACAAGCGCAACATGGAGCCGTCCATCCCGCGCAAGTTCGGCCTGGGCCTGCTCGGTAACGCCGTGGCCTTCATCGTGCTGATGTACGCGCTGTCCAGCCTCGTGGACAGCCGTCACCTGATTCCGTTCTGGCCGCTGGTGCTGGTGTACGTGCTGCAGACGCTGGGCGAGCTGTGCCTGTCGCCCATCGGCCTGTCGATGGTGACCAAGCTCGCGCCGGTGCGGCTGGTGGGTTTTGCGATGGGTGGCTGGTTTCTGTCTACCGGTATCGGTAACAACCTGTCGGGCATCTTCGCCGGCCATGTGAGCGGCGAAACCGGCATGACGGTGGCTTCGGCGCTCAGTGGCTTCACCTTCAGCTTCTGGTTGCTGGCGGGCGCCGGCACCTTGCTGTTCCTGATCGCCCCGCTAATCAACCGCCTGATGCACGGCGTGAAGTAAGCCCCATACGAAGCGCGGGGCGGCGCAAGGCGCCGTCCCGTGTCGGGCCTTCCAGCCTTATTTCGGCTCGATCGCCTGCAGCTTGTCCAGGATGCGCAACAGCCAGGTGCGCTCCTCTTCGTCCAGCTTGGACATTAGATTTCGCTCGTGCTCGCGGGCCATGGGCGCCACCACTTCATGGATGGCCCAGCCGGCCTCGCTCAGGCCCAGTACGGAGCGACGCTTATCACCGTCGTGAATGGCGCGGGTGACCCAGCCGGTTTCCACCAGCTTGGACAGGGCACGGCTCACCGCCACCTTGTCCATCAGGGTGCGCTCGGCTACTTCACGGGCGGAAAGACCGTCAAAGCGGGCCAGCACGGCCATGACGCGCCATTCCGTCATGCTCAGGTCAAACCGGCGTTGATAATCGTCCGCAATGGCCTGGCTGACCGCGTTGGAGAGGATGGAAAGCCGGTAAGGCAGGAAATTTTCCAGCTCCAGCGGTGCATGATCAGGATGGTGTTCTTCGGCCACTGCTGCGACGCTCCTTGCAAATGGTTTCATATGTAACTATAACGCGAGGATTATGAGGATGGTCGCACGCTAGGCATGTTCAGGCGTAGGCCATCGAGCCCGGTCCATCAGGAGAGCCCCATGAGCGCGCAGCCCAATCTTGGCATGCAGGTCACCACCTTCGAAAACCCCATGGGCATCAACGGATTCGAGTTTGTCGAATTCGCTGCCCCCGCCGGCCGCGGCCACGAGCTGCATACCCTGTTCAAGAGCATGGGCTTCAGCGCGGTGCTCAAGCACAAATCACGGCCGATCACGGTTTACCGCCAGGGCGGTGTGAACCTGTTGGTCAACGAAGATCCCGACTCCTTCGCAGCTGAATTCGCCGAGGCCCATGGCCCGTGCGCAGCGGGTTTCGCCATCCGTTTCGAGAAGCCGGCAAAGGACGTCTATGGCGTCGTGCTTGGCAACGGCGGCGAAGCCGTGAGCGAAAAGGCTCATGCCAGCCGTGCAGTGAACGCGCCGGCGGTGAAGGGCATTGGCGACTGCATGCTGTACCTGATCGACCGTTACGGCGACAACGGCAGCATCTACGAAGGCGACTACGAGCCGATCGCTGGCGCCGATCTGAATCCGAAGGGTTTTGGCCTCACCTTCATCGACCATCTCACGCATAACCTCTACTTCGGCAACATGCAGAAGTGGTCGGACTACTACGAGCGTCTGTTCAACTTCCGCGAGATCCGCTACTTCGACATCAAGGGCGCCAAGACGGGTCTGGTGTCGAAGGCGATGACTGCGCCGGACGGCATCGTGCGCATTCCGCTCAACGAGTCGAGCGATCCGAAGTCGCAGATCAACGAATACCTCGACGCGTACCACGGCGAAGGCATCCAGCACATCGCTCTGTTCACCGACAACATCTACGACACGGTCGAAGCGATGCGTGCGAAGGGTGTGCAGTTCCTCGACACACCGGATACGTACTTCGACGTGATCGATATGCGCATCCCGAACCATGGCGAGGACGTGCCGCGCCTGGCCAAGAACAAGATCCTCATCGATGCTGATCCGGAGACCAAGCAGCGCAAGCTGCTGCAGATCTTCACGCAGAACAACATTGGCCCGATCTTCTTCGAGATCATCCAGCGCAAGGGCAACGAGGGTTTCGGTGAAGGCAACTTCCAGGCGCTGTTCGAGTCGATCGAGCGCGATCAGATGAAGCGCGGCTTCCTGTAAACCGCCACGAAAAAGGCCGCCCGGGGAGGGCGGCCTTTTTGAGCGGAGGGTTTCAGCGCCAGGATCCGCCGTTGTGCAGCATGGCGGCGAACACCGCGCCGTAGAAGATCAACGCCAGGACCCACAAGGCGATGCCGACGATCATCATCACGCCCTGGATCACGAAGAAGCTGCGCAGTTTGGTCAAGGCTTCCTTCATGGCGGCTACGTCACCGCTGACTTGGGCGCGTTCGAGGGCGCCGGCGGACTGCAACAGCAGCACGCCGATCCAGATCGGCAGCCACGCGATGATGATGCCGACGATGGTGATGGCGTAGAGGGCACCACCGATAATGAACACGATGCCCAGAAACTTCATCCAACCCTTGCCGGAAGCGAGGGGCTGGATCAGGTCCTGGATAGAGTGGTTGGAAGGGGCATTGCCCAGCGAGGAATACGAGTCGGACATGCGGTTTCCTTGTGATGTTGTTGCAATAGACGAACAACGCCTCGTCCTTGGGGTGAGGCGGCCAACGGTTGTAAGGCAAGAGTAATAGGATCGCGAGGGGCGTGTGATGCCCCCCGCACTCGGGCAGATCGCGGAGCTTCCATGTCAGCCAGCAAGCAGCAGTATCAGTCAGGTTTCGCCAACGAATTCGCCACCGAGGCCTTGCCCGGGGTGCTGCCCGAAGGGCAGAACTCGCCGCAGCAGGCGGCCCATGGGCTCTACGCCGAGCAGATCTCTGGCTCGGCCTTCACTGCGCCGCGCCACAGCAACCGGCGCAGCTGGCTGTACCGCATCCGCCCGGCGGCCATGCATCACCCGTTCGAGGCGATGCCGGGCGGCAGCTTCCACAACCGCTTCAACGAGGTACCGGCCAACCCGAACCAGTTGCGCTGGAGCCCGTTCCCGCTGCCCACCGAACCCACCGACTTCATCGACGGTCTGTTCACCGTGGCTGGCAATGGCAGCGCGGCGGACCAGACCGGTGTAGGCATCCATGTCTATACCGCCAACCGCTCCATGAAGGGCCGCTTCTTCTACAACGCGGATGGCGAGCTGCTGATCGTGCCCCAGCATGGGCGTCTGAAGCTGGCTACCGAAATGGGTGTCATCGAGCTGGAGCCGCTGGAGATCGCGGTGATCCCGCGCGGCGTGCGTTTCCGCGTAGAGCTGCTCGACGACACGGCGCGCGGCTATATCGCGGAGAACTTCGGTGCGTTGCTGCGTCTGCCCGACCTTGGCCCCATTGGCAGCAACGGTCTGGCCAACCCGCGTGACTTCCTCACCCCCGAGGCCACCTACGAAGACGTGGAAGGCAAGTTCGAATTGGTTGCCAAGTTCGGCGGCAACCTGTGGCGTGCCGATATCGATCACTCGCCGCTGGACGTGGTCGGCTGGCATGGCAACTACGCGCCGTACAAGTACGACCTGCGCCGCTTCAATACCATCGGCTCGATCAGCTTCGATCACCCCGATCCGAGCATCTTCCTCGTGCTGCATTCGCCGAGCGATACGGATGGCGTGAGCAACATGGATTTCGTGATCTTCCCGCCGCGCTGGCTGGTGGCGCAGCACACGTTCCGCCCGCCGTGGTTCCACCGCAATATCGCGAGCGAGTTCATGGGGCTGATCACCGGTGCGTATGACGCCAAGGCTGAGGGTTTTTCGCCGGGCGGCGCTTCACTGCACAACTGCATGAGCGGGCATGGCCCGGATGCGGCGACCTATGAGAAGGCGTCCACCCGCGACCTTTCGGAGCCGGATGTGATTACCGGCACGATGGCCTTCATGTTCGAGACTCGTCGCGTGATCCAGCCGACCAAGCAGGCGCTGGCGCTGCCGGAGCTGCAGGGCAATTACTACGAGTGCTGGCAGGGTATCCACAAGCATTTCACGGGCAAATAAGTCCGGCATCGGACCAACGATCAACACAAGATGGCAGACTGTGCCGGGCACGGTCGACGGAGCAAAGCATGAAACTGGGTTCACTGAAGGAAGGCGGCCGTGACGGCACCCTGGTCGTCGTCAATCGCACGCTGACGCAGGCGGTCAAGGCCACCGGCATTGCACCGACACTGCAGGCCGCGCTGGACGACTGGTCGCGCACGGCGCCGCGCCTCAATGCGCTGTACGAGGAATTGAACGCGGGTACCGCGAATGGTGCGTTCGCTCTCGACATGACCGCGCTGGCCGCGCCGCTGCCGCGCGCGTATGAGTTTGTCGACGGCAGTGCGTACCTGCCGCACGTGGAGCGCGTACGTCGCGCGCGCGGTGCGGAAGTGCCGGAGTCGTTCTACGTCGACCCGCTGATGTATCAGGCGACTAGCGCCGGCTTCCTTGGCCCCCGCGATCCGGTGGTGGTGCCGAGCGAGGACTACGGCATCGATCTAGAAGCCGAGGTGGTGGTGATTACCGACGACGTGCCGATGGCGGTGACGCCGGCGCAGGCCGCTTCGCACATCCAACTGGTCGGCCTGGTCAACGATGTTTCGCTGCGCAACCTGATTCCGGGCGAGCTCGCCAAGGGTTTCGGCTTTCTGCAGTCCAAGCCGCGCTCCGCATTGTCGCCGGTGTTTGTGACGCCCGACGAACTGGGCGATGCATGGAAGGACGAGAAGCTGCATTTGCCGATGCGCACCTGGCTTAACGGCCAGTGGTTCGGTGAGGCCGAGTGTGGCGTCGATATGCAGTTCAACTTCGCGCAATTGGTGGCGCACGCTGCCAAGTCGCGTCCGTTGACCGCCGGCACCATCGTTGGCTCGGGCACCATTGCCAACGAGGACACCAGCAAGGGTGCTTCGTGCCTGGCTGAGCAGCGCACCGTGGAAACCCTGCGTGACGGCAAGCCGTCCACGCCGTTCCTGTCGTTCGGGAACAGTCTGCGCATCGACGTGACCGATGCTGCGGGGGCGTCCATCTTCGGCGCCATCGAGCAAACCATCGCGCCGCTCAAGAAGTAAACGACATCGGATCGCCACCGTGGGCAGGGTAGAGCCCGCCCGCGGTGGCGTACGAATTGTCGCAGAGTCCTGATGGGCATCAGCTTCGTCGTTCGCCGCCGCCGCGATACTGCCGCGCATGCGCACGAACATCATCGTTCCGGAATTCGATCCCGCACTCGTTGCCCGTTATGACGTGCCCGGTCCTCGCTATACGAGCTATCCGACGGCACCGCAGTTCCACACCGGCTTTGATGAGGCCGCATACCGTGCGGCGGCCATTGCCTCCAATGAAGCTGCATCGCCTCGGCCCTTATCGCTCTATGTGCACGTGCCGTTCTGCTTCAGTCCATGCTTTTACTGTGGCTGCACGCGGATCATCACGCGTGACGTGACGCGCGCCGATGATTATCTCGACGTGCTGCGGCGCGAGATCGCCCTCACGGGTTCGCTGTTCGATCGCCATCGCCCCTTGCTGCAGCTCCATCTCGGTGGTGGTACCCCGAACTTCCTGGATGCACCGCGCATGGCACGGCTGGTGGCCGCCCTCGAAGGGCATTTTTCTTATCGCCGGGATGGCGTTCGCGAGTACGGCATCGAGATCGATCCGCGCTATGCAGATGGCCGGTATGTGCGCGATCTGGCGGCCCTTGGCTTCAATCGCCTGTCGGTAGGTATTCAGGATTTCGATCCGGAGGTGCAGGCCGCCGTCAATCGCATCCAAAGTGTGGAGCAGACACGCGAGGTGATCGATGCGGCGCGCGATGCGAGCTACGGCTCGGTCAGCGTGGACTTGATCTATGGCCTGCCGCGCCAGACGCTCGATGGCTTCCAACGCACACTCGAGCAGGTGATCGAACTCGCGCCTGACCGCGTGGCGGTCTATGGCTACGCCCATCTGCCGCACTTGTTCAAGGCGCAACACCAGATCGACGATGAAGACTTGCCCGATCCGGCCACACGCCTGGCGTTGTTCGGTGCAGCCTTCCGTGCGCTGTGCGAGGCAGGTTACGTTTACATCGGCATGGATCATTTCGCACGTGCCGAGGACGAACTGGTCCGTGCGCAACAGGCGGGCACGTTGCAACGGAACTTCCAAGGCTATTCCACGCATGGCGATTGCGACATCGTTGGCCTTGGCGTGAGCGCGATCAGTCGCGTTGGCGACACGTATAGTCAGAACGCACGTGACCTTCTGGGCTATGAAGCAGCACTGGCGGCGGGACGCCTGCCGGTCAACCGCGGTATTCGCTTGAGCAGTGACGATCTATTGCGTCGATCAGTGATTGGGGAGTTGATGTGTCACGGCCAGATCGACATGCAGCGATTCGCAGAAGGAAAGGGTTTTCGGTTCGATGACGCCTTCGCCTCTGAGCTGGAACGCTTGGGTCAGTGTGTCAGTGATGGGCTTGTTGAGCTGGATGCCAACGTTATTCGCGTCACGCCGCGCGGCAGGCTTTTGCTGCGCAACGTTGCGATGTGCTTCGACGCCTATCTTGGCCGGTCATTGGAAGCGCCGCGCTACTCGCGCACGATCTGACGGCTGCGGCACATGATCGAAGGCTACGATATCCCGGTGGTAGATACGGATACGCCATCGGTGTGCTTGCCCGACGATGGCGACGCCATGCGTTTCTGTAGTGCCTGCGCTTTCTCCGAGGCATGCCTGTCGGTAGGCTACGGTAAAGCGGAGCTCTATCAGTTGCATTGCCTGGTGGAGCATGTCGGCCCGATTCGTGGCGGGGCGTATGCATTCCGTATGGGCGATCCATTCCGTGCCATCTACGCGGTGCGGTCCGGCTTGGTAAAGACATGCGCATTCGATGCCGAAGGCCGGGAGCAAGTGTTGGGTTTCTATCTACCCGGCGAGGTGGTGGGACTCAATGGCATCTACCCGGATCGCCTCCCCTGCGATGCCGTGGCGCTTGAGTCGACCCAGTTCTGCCGTTTCTCCTTTTCTGCGATGAGCGCGCTGGCTGCGCGCCTGCCCGCCCTGCAACAGCATCTTTTTCGCCTGCTCAGCAAGGAGCTTGGTACGACAGCGCAGTTGGCGGCCGATCACTCTTCGGACGAGCGTGTTGCCATGTTTCTACTTGATCTTGGTGATCGTTACGCAGCACGTGGTTTTTCAGGTGAGCAGTTTCGCCTCAGCATGTCGCGAAGTGACATTGCCAACTATCTGCGTCTTGCGCCGGAAACGGTCAGCCGCGTGCTTGGCCGATTACGCGGGCATGGTGTCATTGATATAGACGGCCGCATGGTTGTTCTGCGCGATCGGATGGCGCTGCGCGCACTGGCATTGGGAACAGCGCCCTGTTGATCGTGGCGCTTTGACGCAGTTGAGCTCTCGTGATGTCCGTTCTGACTTTGGTCAAGCCTGAAATCAAGGCGCTCCTTAGGCTGACCCGGCCACTACAGGGAGAGTTACATGTCACGTCTGATACCCATCATGCTTCTGGCGGCGGGCCTGTTACCTGCAAACCTTCTTGCTGCGGGTGCAAAGGGGGTACCGGCACCCGCCACGGGCAAAGCGGGTGCGGTAAGTACCGCGCTAGTGCCAGGGGATCTTGGTGTGCCACAGGGCGAACCCATTCACGCCGTGCTGGGCATCCCACCTAACGTTCCACCGCCGATTAACCGCAACTATCCGGCCAAAGTGATCGTGGAGCTGGAGGTCGTCGAGAAGGAGATGCCGATCTCCGAAGGCGTCACCTATACCTATTGGACGTTTGGCGGCACGGTGCCTGGAAGCTTTATCCGCGTGCGGCAGGGCGACACGGTGGAGTTCCACCTGAAGAATGCGCCCGACAACAAGATGCCGCACAACATCGACCTGCATGGCGTCACGGGTCCGGGTGGTGGTGCAGCATCCAGTTTCACAGCGCCCGGACACGAATCCCAGTTCACCTTCAAAGCACTCAACGCTGGGCTTTACGTCTACCACTGCGCGACAGCGCCTGTTGGTATGCATGTTGCCAATGGCATGTATGGCCTGATCCTTATTGAGCCACAGGAAGGGCTGCCCAAGGTGGATCACGAGTACTACGTGATGCAGGGTGATTTCTACACAACGGGCAAGTATCGTGAGAAAGGCCACCAGCCGTTCGACATGGATGCGGCCATCGCCGAGCACCCGACCTATGTGCTGTTCAACGGACGAGAAGGATCACTGACCGGCGACCATGCGCTAAGCGCGAAGGTCGGCGAGACGGTCCGCCTGTTCGTGGGTAACGGCGGGCCCAACCTGGTGTCGAGTTTCCATGTGATCGGCGAGATCTTCGACAAGGTGTACTACGAGGGCGGTACCCACGCACAGGAGAATGTGCAGACCACGCTCATTCCGGCGGGCGGCGCGATGATGGCCGAGTTTCGCGTCGACGTGCCAGGCACCTATGTGCTGGTCGATCACTCGATCTTCCGCGCCTTCAACAAGGGGGCGCTCGGCATGCTGAAAGTGGACGGACCGGAGAACAAGGCGATCTACTCTGGCAAGGAAGTGGACTCCGTGTATCTGGGGGATCGCGCTGGGGACAACCTCCATGCCGTCGCTGTCGCAGCAAAAGCCAACGCGAGTGGCACGCTGAGCAAGGACGAACAGATCAAGGCAGGACAGCAGCTGTTCGAGGGTACGTGCTCGGTTTGTCATCAGAGCAATGGTGAAGGCATGTCCGGCGTGTTTCCCCCGCTGGCGAAGTCGGACTATCTCGCCAAGCTCTCCAAGGATCGACTCATCTCCATTCCCCTGCATGGGCTCACGGGCACGGTCACCGTCAACGGCAAGGACTACAACTCGGTGATGCCGCCTATGTCGCAACTGACGGATGACGAAGTGGCCAACATCCTCACCTACGTGCTCAACAGTTGGAGTAATGCGGGAGGGCAGGTGAGCAAAGAGGAGGTCGGCAAGGTCAGGGCGCAACCTGCCGCTGCCGGAGATGGTCACTGAGTTGCTGTCGTGCGCGGCCTAATCTTCCTCGCCAGCATGCTTTGGAGCCTAGTGGCAGCGGCCGCGGATTATGTGCCGCTGCCCGGTGGCGTATTCAACAGCGTGTTGCCGGCTGATGGGCAAGCGGCACCTGCCCGCATCGCCTCCTTCGCGATGCGGACAGAGCCCGTGACGAACGAGCAGTTCCTGAGCTTCGTGCTCGCGCATCCAGCGTGGCGTAAGGGCGAGGTACCGCCTGTGCTGGCGGACGGCGGCTATCTTTCACACTGGGAAAGCGCTGTGTCACTGGGAGAGCGGGCGCTTCCGGAGCAGCCCGTGACACGGGTGAGTTGGTTTGCAGCCCGTGCCTTCTGCGAGAGCGAGGGCGCTCGACTTCCAAGCTGGTATGAGTGGGAGTATGCCGCAGCGGCGGACGCCCACCGGACGGACGCGCGGACCGACCCAGCTTGGCGTGAGCGTGTGTTGGCTTGGTACGGACGTACATCCGCCACGTCGTTGGGAGCCGTCGGTGGCGATGCGAACGTCTACGGCGTACGTGACCTTCATGGTCTGGTATGGGAATGGGTAGATGACTTCAATGCCTTGATGGTGAGTGCGGATAGCCGCGATCAGAATGATGCGGACAAGGCGAAATTCTGTGGCGCCGGGGCACTCGCCATGCAGCAGAAAGAGAATTACGCGACGCTGATGCGTGTAGCGATGTTGTCTGCATTGAAAGCTTCTGACACAACGCGAAACCTGGGGTTTCGCTGCGTTCGTTCACCTTGAGGATCGATCATGAAACGATGGCTTGCCCTGGTTCTTCTGCTTGTCATGACGGGTGGCGCCTTCGGTGGCTCGCCTCTTCCTGGCGATTCGGTCTATCAGTTCAATACAGGGCTGACTGATCAGAATGGCCATGTTTGGCACTGGGCCGATCGGCGCGGTCACGTACAGATTGTTTCGATGTTCTATACGTCGTGCACGATGGTCTGCCCCATGATTGTCGACACCATGAAGCTCACGACTCTGGCTTTGGACGCGAAGGATCGTTCCCGCCTTGACCTGTTGCTGGTGAGTTTTGATACCACTCGCGACACGACAGCGGTGCTGCGCAACTATGCATCACTCCGCAAGTTGCCGGAGCCGCAGTGGACGCTTGCACGGACCGACCATGCCGGTGACATCCGGCAGATCGCTGCGCTGCTGGGTCTGCAATATCGCCAGCTACCGGACGGGGATTTCAATCATTCCAGCGAGTTGGTATTGCTCGATGCCGATGGCCGCATCGTGGCCCGGACAACCGTGATCGGTCGGGTGGATCCCGAATTTGTTCAGGCGGTCGACAAGACGCTCGCAGTCCACTGAGCGTGTTGATCATGAATGGGATATTCATTTGACGACGATGGCATCGTATTTTCTTGCGATCCAGGCTGTCACAATGAGTGCGGGTACGTCGCGCGATTGACGGTGATCAGGGCACTCACGGCCGCTCTTTTCGACACTGCTGGCACGTCCCAGTAGTTCATCGACAGGAGTTGTTCGTGAAGTGTGCATTGTCTTTTCAAACGTATTTCGCTGCGTTTGCCTTGCTTGGGTTGTCCGATGTGGCCCTCGCGCAGTCGTCGGAATCATCGGATACCGGCGTGCAGTTGGAATGGAACGCGCGATTGCGCCATGAGCAGGTGGACAACGCAGCCTACTCGCCGCACGCCTATGCCGATACGTTGCGTCTTCGGCTGGGCATACGCAGCCAGATAGGCTACGGCTGGAGTTATTTCATTGAAGGTGCCGGCACGGTGAGTGCCGGCAATCACTACAACAGTGGGGCGAACGGCCAAACGCAGTACCCCTCCATTACCGATCCCAAGGGTGCCGAACTCAATCAGGCATGGCTTGCCTGGCAGGGAGACACGGCGAGCGCCAAGGTCGGTCGACAGGAAATGACGCTCGACAACCAGCGCTGGATTGGTACCGCCCCGTGGCGTCAGTTCGAGCAAACCTTCGATGCCGTGGCTCTGCAATGGAAGCCCGCCGCGAACTGGATCCTTAGTTATGACTGGATCAATCGCGTGAATCGCGTGGCCGGTCCGGATGCGATCAATCCACTCGCTCGTCAGCGTGACCTCAACACGCATCTGCTGCATGCGGCCTGGGGGCACGGGCGACAGCAGGTGGTCGGCTACGCCTATCTGCACAAGGATAAAGATGTCGCCACAGCGTCCACAGCAACCTACGGCGTCCGCTGGACAGGCAAACCGGCTGCCGATGGTGGTTTCGGATGGAGCGTGGAAGGGGCGCGTCAGTACGACTACGCCAATAATCCGCTGGGTTTCGCCCACAACTACTGGCTGGTTGAGCCGTCATGGACGCAATGGGGTATCACAGGCAAGCTGGGTTGGGAGTTCCTTGGCGGCAATAATCGCACCGCGCTGCAAACGCCACTGGCAAGCTTGCATGCCTTCAACGGTTGGAATGACCAGTTTACGGTGACCCCGGTGGCCGGTTTGCAGGATTACTACGCGACACTGAATGGGCCGCTGGGGACCACCGGTGTGGCACGTCGATTTGCCTGGACGGTGACGTACCACGAGTTCCGCTCGGATCGAGGCAACGCGCGTTATGGCAGCGAATGGGACGCGTCGCTGTCCTACGTGCTGATGCCGGGACTTAATGCCTTGCTGAAAGCAGCGGACTATCGTGCGGACCAGTGGGGGCGCGATGACACTAAGCTGTGGTTGCAATTGGAGTGGACTGGCAAGCAGCCACTTTGATCGCGTAAGGCCACACCGCGACACTTGGACACGCCGCGACGAAAGGGCAGGTACTGATCTGGATGGTGCAAGAGTGACAGTTGCACTCTTGCCGTTGATGCGCGTCAAGGTCTGCCTTGCGCTCACCTTCGAGACTCTCGCCTTTCCCAACTGGCGAACGTTTCATGACACGCGCTTCTTCGTTTGATCGCGAGCAGCTCCTTGCTTGCGGTCGTGGCGAGTTATTTGGTCCGGGTAATGCCCGTCTTCCTTCACCTCCCATGCTGATGTTTGATCGCATCACCCATGTTTCTGAAGAGGGTGGTGCGTTTGGCAAAGGTGAATTGAAAGCTGAGCTGGATATCAGCCCTAGCCTTTGGTTCTTCCAATGTCATTTTCAGGCGGATCCGGTCATGCCGGGTTGCCTGGGTCTGGACGCGCTTTGGCAACTCAGCGGTTTCTTCCTGCCCTGGCTAGGGCTGCCGGGGCGGGGGCGCGCTTTGGGTGTGGGGCAAGTGAAGTTCTCGGGACAGATACTGCCGAGTGCACGATTGGTGCGGTATGACGTGGATATCCGGCGTGTCATGAAGGGGCGCATGAACCTGGTGGTAGCTGATGGCCGTGTTTCCGTTGACGGGCGTCAGATCTACGTTGCCACGGACATGCGCGTGGGCCTGTTCGATTCCACGGAGGGCTTCTGATGCGCCGTGTGGTGGTTACCGGCCTCGGCATCGTCTCATGTCTTGGCCATGCTGCAGATGTGGTCTCTCAAGCGTTGCGTGACCTTCGTAGCGGCATCAGTGCGGTGCCCGATTACGTGGCGCGAGGACTGCGCAGTCATGTCGCAGGTGTCCCACGTATCGATCTTGATGCATTGATCGACCGCAAGTTGAGACGGTTTATGGGTGACGCGGCGGCTTATGCATACCTGTCCATGCGGTCAGCCATCGAAGACTCCGGACTCACGCAGGCACACATCCATCATCCGCGTACCGGTGTCATTGCCGGCTCCGGTGGTGGTTCCGCCCAATGGCAGATCGAGGCGGCGGACTTGCTGCGCGACAAAGGCATACGGCGTGTGGGTGCCTGCATGGTTCCGCGCACGATGTGTTCCACCGTATCCGCAACGCTGGCCACCGCGTTCGGTATTCTCGGTCTGAGCTATTCGATCTCAGCGGCTTGTGCCACGTCGGCTCACTCTATTGGCGCGGCGGCGGACCTTATCCGACATGGTGCACAGGACGTCATGTTCGCTGGTGGCGGCGAGGAGCTGCACTGGGGTATGACGGCACAATTTGACGCGATGGGCGCGCTTTCCTCGGCGTATAACCACACACCGGAAATCGCTTCACGACCCTATGACGTGGGCCGCGATGGCTTCGTCATCGGCGGTGGCGGTGGCATGCTGGTGCTTGAGGAGTATGAGCATGCCAAAGCACGCGGTGCTCGCATTTACGCAGAGCTGGCCGGTTATGGCGTGACCACCGATGGGGCGGACATGGTGGCGCCGTCGGGAGAAGGGGCAGTGCGCTGCATGCGCATGGCGCTTGCCCACATGAATGAGAACGTGGACTACCTCAACACGCATGGCACGGCGACGCCGTTGGGCGACGTGGTAGAGCTGGGAGCGGTCCGTGAAGTTTTCGGCAGCGCCGTCCCGCCGTTGTCATCTACCAAGGCACTTACCGGTCATGCACTCGGCGCGGCGGGTGTGCATGAGGCAATTTTTTCTCTCTTGATGCTCCGCGACGGCTTTATGGCGGGCTCGGCTCATATTGCGCAGTTGGACGATAGGGCTGCAGGTTTTCCTATCTTGCGTGATACGAGGGAGGCTCGACTCGACAGGGTCATGTCCAACAGCTTTGGTTTTGGCGGCACGAACGCGAGCTTGGTCTTCCGAAGGGTGTGAAGATAACTGGAGCGCCGCGGTATCGGCGGTAGGGCGGGCGCAGCGGTACGCGCCCGCATCCTGTCGGTTGATGTTGCCAATGCTGGGTAGCCCATGGAATGGCTGCTCCACGCATCTTTTCGACGAAAGCCATGGTTTACTTATGGACCCTATCCAACGAGGTGCCCCCATGTCCCAAGTCACGCTGAAAGGTAACCCGGTCCAGGTCGACGGCCATTTCCCTGCCAAGGGCGAAGCAGCGCCTGCGTTCTCGCTGGTCGGCAAGGACTTGGCCGACGTGACGCTTGCGAGCTTTGACGGCAAGCGCAAGGTGCTGAACATTTTTCCCAGCATCGACACGCCGACGTGCGCCACCTCAGTGCGCCGCTTCAACGAGAAGGCGAGCCAGCTCGACAACGCTGTGGTGCTATGCATCTCCGCCGACCTGCCGTTCGCGCAGGCGCGCTTCTGCGGTGCGGAAGGGTTGAGCAACGTGGTGACCCTATCGACGCTGCGTGGTCATGACTTCCTCAAGAACTACGGCGTGGCCATTGCATCCGGTCCGCTCGCCGGCCTCGCAGCACGTGCCGTGGTCGTGCTGGACGGTCAGAACAAGGTCGTGCACAGCGAAATGGTTGGCGAGATTGCTCACGAGCCGAACTACGACGCAGCGCTGACGGCGCTCGGTTAAGCGTCGCACGGCATCGTTTGCCGCGTTGACATGAGAAAGGCCGGGTATCCCGGCCTTTTTCTTTTCTGGCGATAGCTGTCTTGTGTGCGAGCGCCAGTTTGGCCTTCATCAGGGTGGCGTGGCCTGGGAATGTGCGGAAGCAGGTGTGGTTTTCACCCGCCTTGAGTTTGAAGGCCGGGAAGACGACGCTGTCCGAATCGCCGCTGCCGATCAGCTTGACGCAGATTCCGGAGTGCTCAGCGGTCGACACGCTCAGTGGTTGGTGCGCTTGTACTCGAGTACACACTGAGGGCATTCGACGTCGTCGTACGAGTAGGCCAGCCAGGCATAGCGCCTGGGTCGATCTGGATCAGGGGCTACCGCCAGCTTTTCAACGGAAGCTTTGAGCGTATTGGCCAGGGAGAGGGTTGGGGTGCCATCCAGCAGCCATACGCTTTCCACGGTGCCATCGGATTTGAAGGCAATGATGAAATCGGCGAAGCCAGACACCGGTTTTGCGTAGTGATGGTTCACCTCAAGAAACGGATTGTGGGGCAGCACGGCGATCTGGCGATTCACTGCAAGACCAGCCCGGATATCCGCGCTGTGCTCGCCAATGAATGCATTCAGGTCGGACAGCGTCAGTTGGTTCTGCTTCTGGTAATCGTGTTTGGCGGAAATGCGCCCGAGCAGCTCGCGCGTATAACTGGTGAATGCCTCGCTTTGAGCGCCGCCCCGCTGCACGTAGTACGCGAAAATCTGCGCCCAATCCATGGCTGATTGCAGATGATCCGTCTGCAATGACAGTTCGGACATCTTCGCCATGGCGTAGAGGTGCCCATGGGTGGCCGCATTGCTCAGGTAGAGCTGGGCCTTGTTCAGATCAACAGGTACGGGTGAATCCGCTACCCGGTCCCCTTCGCGGTAAAGCGACCCGACCAGGTATTGGGATGCCGTGTCTCCGGCATCGGCCTTTGCGCGCATCTGCTCGAAGAGGGCTTCGCGCTCTGCCAATGGAATGCTGGAGTCAAGCATCCGAACCAGTGGGGCGTAGTCGGTAATTCTCGGCGTTGCGATGGCTCTATGCCTGGACGGCATCGAACCGGTCATCGGAGAAACCTGGGAGGGTGGTCGCGGCGGGGTCAGCAACTGGGCGTTGACGATAACCGCAGGGCAGAGCGTCAGGCCCAGTATCCCAGTGGCACGCAAAAGCATTCTTCCAAACATCGACGCCCCCCCGGTACGCGGATCTGGATTCAAAAACGACAAGGCAGCGGCACTTCCATGCCGCCGCCCTGTTGGAACCACTATACGATGGTGCTTATTTGGCCGCCATCAGCGCGATGGTCATATCGAGCATGCGGTTGGAGAAGCCCCACTCGTTGTCGTACCACGACAGCACCTTCACCAGGGTGCCTTCCATGACGCGCGTCTGCGTGGCGTCATAGGTGGACGAAGCGGCGTTGTGGTTGAAGTCGATCGACACCAGCGGTTGCGTGTTGACGGCCAGGATGCCCTTCAGCGGGCCGTTGGCGGCTTCGCTGATGACCTGATCGATCTCTTCCTTGGTGGTCGGGCGGGCGGCGTCGAACACAAGGTCCACAACCGACACGTTGATGGTCGGCACGCGCATGGCGAAACCGTCCAGCTTGCCGTTGAGTTCCGGCAGCACCAGACCCACCGCGGCGGCGGCGCCAGTCTTGGTCGGGATTTGCGAGTGCGTGGCCGAACGGGCGCGGCGCAGGTCGGAGTGATAGACGTCCGTCAGCACCTGATCGTTGGTGTAGGCATGGATGGTCGTCATCAGGCCGCGCTGGATGCCGATCTTTTCGTGCAGGACCTTGGCCAGCGGAGCAAGGCAGTTGGTGGTGCACGACGCGTTGGAGATCACTTCCAGCTTGGAGGTGAGCTTGTCGTCGTTCACGCCGATGACGAAGGTGCCGTCCACGTCCTTGTCGCCTGGGGCGGAGATGATCACCTTCTTGGCGCCAGCGGCGATATGTGCGCTGGCCTTGGCCTTGGAGGTGAACAGGCCGGTGCATTCCAGCACCACGTCGACGCCCAGGGCGCCCCACGGCAGCTTGGAGGGATCACGCTCGGCGCAGACCTTGATGTGGTCGCCGTTGACGATCAGGTCGCCGCCGTCCACGGACACGGTGCCCGGAAACTTGCCGTGCGCGGTGTCGTACTGGGTCAGGTGCGCATTGGTCTCGGCATTGCCGAGGTCATTGATCGCAACGATCTGGATCTCGTTGGTGCGACCGGCTTCGTACAGCGCGCGCAGAATGTTGCGGCCAATGCGACCGTAACCGTTGATGGCGACCTTAATTGCCATGGGACAGCGTCCTCCGGTGAGATGACGAAAATGGCGGCTGTGGGACCGCCGTAAAACCGTCATTTTAGCCTGAACCGGCCCACGGCTCCCATCTAGAGCTTCGATCACCCGGATGGGGCTGTTCAGCGGACGCTGGAAGCGCTTGAATCGGCTTTTCTTTCGGGCGCCCCCGGCCCACCAGGAGCTTGGCATGAGTGAGACAGAACAGAGCTTTGGCATCACCCTCGAGCAGGTATCGGACTACGAGTTCCGCGTGCGCTTCGATGACACCCCGATTCCCGACCTGATCACGGACGAAACCGCGCCGCTAGGCGGCAACGCGGGCCCCAACCCCTCGCGGATGATGGCAACGGCCGTGGCTAACTGTCTGGCCGCCAGCTTGTTGTTTGCGCTCCGCAAGTACAAGAACGCGCCCGGTACCATGGGCGCAAAGGCCAGGCTCACCCTGACCCGTAACGAGCAAGGCCGCCTGCGTATCACTCATATCGGTGTGGACCTGCAGCTGGCCGACAAAGCCGAGGTGTACGAGCACCTCGATCGCGTGCTCGCCCAGTTTGAAGACTTCTGCATCGTTACGCAGAGCGTGCGGCAGGGCATCAAGGTGGATGTGAGCGTGCATGACGGGGAAGGTAAGTCGCTTCCGATCCCGGGCGAGGGCTGATGGGCGTCGGCGCGGACCTGTCATGAGGCTGTGGCAAACTTGCCCGTTTCCTTGCCAAGAACCACTGCACCATGCCATTCCCGCGCCGAACCGTTGCCGTCGCTCTTATCTGTTTTGCCCTGGCGCCTGCAGCGCACGCCTGGGGCCAGCTTGGTCACAGCGTCGTGGCCGACTTGGCCCAGCGCCACTTGAGCCCGGCGGCGGAAGCGGAAGTGGAGCGCCTGCTGGCGCCGGAACACACCAAGTCCCTGGCCGACATCGCCAGCTGGCCGGACGAAATCCGCAACGATCCCACCAAGGACGCGCTGTGGAAGCAGACCAGCGGCCTGCACTACATCAACTTCATTTCGGGTGACTGCAACTACACGCCGCCGCGCGACTGCAAGGGTGACCGCTGCGTGGTCGCAGGCATCGAGCATTACGTACAGATCCTGGGCGACAAGAGTCAATCGGATGCGGTGCGGCTGGAGGCACTGAAGTTCGTCGTTCACTTCATCGGCGACGAACACCAGCCGTTGCACGCGGGTTCGCGTGATGACAAGGGCGGCAACGAGTACCAGGTGCAGTTCAACGACAAGGGCACCAACCTGCACAGCGTGTGGGACTCGGGCATGCTCAAGACCACCGGTCTCGACTACAAGGCCTACGCAGACAAGCTGGAAGGCGAGGGCACGGTGACCTTGCCGCAGCCGATCCCGCCCTACGACAACGCCTATGCGCAGTGGGCCGAAGAGTCGTGCACGATCTCGGGCGATATTTATCCCAGCGGCCACAAGATCGACCAGGCCTACGTGGACAAGGAGCTGCCGGTGGCTGAGCTGCGCTTGCGCGAAGCGGGTCGCCGGTTGGCGGAAGTGCTCAATCTGACGCTCTCGCGCTGACGAAAGCCTCCTTGCGCCTTGGGCGCGTGAGTGGTGGAAGAGCACATCATCATGGGTCGGCCTTGTTGAGGTCGGCCCATTTTTTCATCTCACGTTTGTTGCGTTGCAGCGATGAAATTTCGCAGCACCCAGCCTGTTCGCCCATGCCATTTGGGCCCATGCGTCTACGGCCTGGCAAGACACCACGAGTGGATTTGAAGATGGCTGGTCATGACACCAGTGTTTGGACGTCCGTTGGCTCAATAACCAGACCAGTGATTCGAGCAGACTCCATATTCGCGGCGAACTAGCAATACCAGTCGGTCCAGGTGGTCCGCATGCCAGATGCAGTCCACTTTGGCGATGCGAACGGGGTGCAAAAAGGCAGCGAAAACCCTCTGGACCACACGCGTGGTTTTGCTAGTCTCGAAGTATGACTACCGAAAATCCATTGCGCCGCACAAAAATTGTTGCCACCCTCGGTCCTGCTACCGACGCGCCTGGCATGCTCGAAAAAATCATCGCCGAGGGCGTGGATGTGGTTCGTCTGAACCTCTCGCACGGTCTACCGGACGATCACCGCGCCCGCGCCACCGCGGTGCGGGATATCGCGTTGAAGCTTGGCCGTGAGGTGGGCGTGCTCGCCGATCTGCAAGGTCCCAAGATTCGCGTCGAGAAATTCGCGAATGGTCCGGTGGAGCTTCGTGTCGGTGACAGCTTCGTGCTCGATTGCAGTCCGAACGCGCCGCTCGGTGACGCGGCGCGTGTGGGCGTCAGCTACCACGATCTGCCCAAGGACGTGTCGCCCGGCGACGTCTTGCTGCTCGACGACGGCCTCGTGGCGCTCACCGTGGATTCGGTGGTTGGGGCAGAGATCCATTGCACCGTGCTGGTCGCCGGTAAGCTCTCTGACCGCAAGGGCCTCAATCGCCAGGGCGGTGGCCTTTCGGTGGATGCGCTGTCCGACAAGGACAAGGCAGATATCAAGCTGGCCGCGGAGATCGGTTGTGATTTCCTCGCGGTCTCTTTCGTGCGTTCCGCTGCCGACATGAATCTGGCGCGTCGCCTGCTCGAGGAAGCTGGTGGCAAGGCCTCGCTGGTGGCCAAGATCGAGCGTGCCGATGCCATTCCTGTGCTCGGCGAGATCATTGACGCGTCCGACGTGGTGATGGTGGCGCGCGGCGACCTGGGTGTGGAAATCGGCGATGCCGAATTGCCCGGCCTGCAGAAGAAGATCATCCGCGAGTCGGTGCAGCGCAATCGCGCCGTCATCACGGCCACGCAGATGCTGCAGTCGATGGTGCGCTCGCCCATCCCGACTCGCGCGGAAGTGATGGATGTGGCCAATGCTGTCATCGATGGCACCGATGCGGTGATGTTGTCGGAGGAGTCCGCTGCCGGTGCGCATCCGGACAAGGCCGTGGCAGCGCTGCGCCGTATCTGCCTGGGTGCCGAGCGTCAGTTCGAACCGAAGGAAGACCCCGGCGCACAGGGTCATCACCTGGATCGCACCGATCAGGCCATCGCATTGGCCGCCATGCTCCTGGCCAGCCAGTTGGGCCTGCGCGCCATCGTGGCGTTGACCGAGTCGGGCGCTACCGCGCAGTGGCTCTCGCGCTATCGCAGTGCCGTGCCCATCTATGCGCTGTCGCCGTTCGCCGATGCACGTCGCCGCATGTCCATCTTCCGCGACGTGACTGCAGTGAAGTTCACCCACGTGTCACAGACCACAGCGGGCTCGGCCCGTGACGCCGTGCGTCAGCTGTTTATCGAAGGGAAGCTCGCCGAAGGTGATCGCGTGGTGCTGACTCACGGCGACCACATCGGTCAGGGCGGCGGCACCAATACCCTCAAGCTGCTCTCCGTGGGCGCCGAGGGCGTGGTGGAGTGCCTGCGGGACCTCTGAGCAAGTTGCGTTGAGTCGCCATCGTCCGTCGACCTGGTGTGGGCCGGGTTGGCGGGCGATGGTGCTCCGTCGTTCTGATAATGTCCGAACCATGTTGGCCCGGGTATTTCATGGAGGAAACATGAGGACGACGTTGTACGGCGCGCCGTGCGTTGCCATCAGGCTGGGTGCTGTGTTCATGGCCGTAGGCCTGATCGAGCAATGGCCAAGGCTGCTCGTGACTCGTGCAGACGGCCAGTTGGCCATCAGTGCGATCGTTCTCGACGGGCTCGGCCTGCTCCTTGCCTTCGTGCTTTGGTTGAAGCCGGGCCTGCTGGCCTGGTGGGCGGCGAGCAGTACGCAGCGTGATGTCGTCGAAATCGACATCAGCGCACCGCAATTGCAGTACATCGCCTTTTCTGTGGCAGGCATCTACAAGTTCATCACCGGTCTTGCGGGCATGCTCGCGCATGGGCTGAATTTGCTGGTCTTTCAGCACCTCACGGAGGGCGGCATTCCGGTATCGCCACCCACCTATGAAACGACCATGTTCGCGGAGTACGTGGTGGCGGCAGTAGCAGGCGCTGCGTTGACACTGGGCGCTCGCGGTTTGACCGGTCTGCTGCAGCGCTTGCGAACCGCGGGTCAGCCCGTTGCGGTAGGTTTGGACGAACCCGGTCAAGGCTAAACTACCCCGAGAGCCGCATGTCGCGGTCGAGGAGATGACCATGCAAGCGAAGGTGCTATCGATCTGTACGGCTGTGGCGCTGGCGGTCTGCGGCCTGACTTCCCCGGCCATGGCGCAATCGAACGCGCGCATGGTCGGACCCGAGCAGATCCAGTCCTACTGGATCATGCTCAATACCAAGGTCGACGCGGATATTCCCAACAGCGGCAGCAACATGGACAAGCCCGGTTGCGTCGCGGTGAGCTTCTTGATCGGCTCGGACGGCGTGCCCCAGAACGTCACGGTGCGCAAGGTGGTGCCGCAGAGCGGTCTGGATGCCGTGGCCAAGAGTGTGGTGAACAATTTCCGCTACGGCCCGGCGCTCAAGAACAACACGCACGAGCCGGTGAACACCTACTTCATCGTGCCGTTCAATCTGCCGGCCGACCCCGCCCAGCGCCAATCCATCACCAACGCCTGCAAGTTGACGGGTTACGACCAGGCCTGAGCCACGCGGGGCCTTTCCCAGAGCCGTTCAGGGCCGCTCCGGACCCTGGGCGGCCGCTTGGCCTATAATCGCGGCCTTTCAGCCTCCGCCCTGACCGGGGCGGCATCACCTTGTGCGGCCCACACCGCCTAAGTACCCGGAGTTGTCATGAGCATCGAAGATCTCGAAAGCGTTGCCCTCGCTATGGTCGCGCCCGGCAAGGGCATCATCGCCATTGACGAGTCGACCAACACCATCAAGAAGCGTTTCGAGGCCGTCGGCATCGACAACACCGAAGAAAACCGTCGCGCTTATCGTGAGTTGCTGCTCACGGCGCCGGGTCTCGGCGAGCACATCTCGGGCGCCATCCTGTACGACGAGACCATCCGTCAGTCGACCAAGGATGGTGTGCCCTTCACCACCATCATGAAGAAGAACGGCATCATCCCGGGCATCAAGGTCGACAAGGGCCCGGTGCCGCTGGCCGGCTTCCCGGGTGACGTGGTGACCGAAGGTCTCGACGGCCTGCGCGAGCGCCTCGCCGAATACGTGAAGCTGGGTGCCCAGTTCGCCAAGTGGCGCGCTGTCATCAACATCAGCGAGGACAACCCGTCCTCCACCGCCATCGAAGCCAACTGCCACGCACTGGCTCGTTACGCTGCGCTGTGCCAGGAAGCTGGTCTGGTGCCGATGGTCGAGCCGGAAGTGATCATGGACGGCGACCACAGCATCGAAGTCAGCTACGAAGTGCATGAAGCCGTGCTGCGTAGCCTGTTCAACGCGCTGTACGAGCAGAACGTGATGCTGGAAGGCACCATTCTGAAGGTCAGCATGGTTATCCCGGGTAAGGAATCGGACGAGCAGGCCGAGGTCGAGGAAGTTGCCGAAGCCACCGTGCGCGTGCTGAAGACCACCGTGCCGGCGACGCTGCCGGGCATTGTGTTCCTCTCGGGCGGCCAGACCGACGAGCAGTCCACCGCTCACCTCAATGCCATGAACCGCATGGGCCCGCACCCGTGGCCGCTGTCGTTCTCCTACGGTCGCGCCATGCAGCAGGCTGCACTGAAGCTGTGGTCCAAGGACATCAAGGCCAACTACGCCGATGCGCAGAAGACGGTCCTGGCTCGCGCCAAGGAGAACGGTCTCGCCGCGCTTGGCCAGTGGAACGGCAAGTAAGCGTCACACGCTTTACATCGCTGCAAAAAGAAACGGGCGCCTCACGGCGCCCGTTTTTATTTCACACCAACCGATAGATCAGAAGCGGTATTCCGCGCTGACGCTGTACAGGTTGGTCGGCAGGTGGATGTTCTTGTCGCTCTGGCTGCCGTCGTAGTAGTCCCAGTTCAGGCCAACGCTGATGTTCTTGTTGATGTTGTAGCCAGCGCCCAGGCCAGCGTAATAGCGGGTGCTGTTGAAGTTGACCGTCTGCGGATTGAGCTTGTCATCGGTCAGGCCCGAGCCCTTGGCGAAGAAAGCACCGCCACGGACTTCGCCGTACCAGTTCGGGCTGAAGCTGTAGCGCAGGTTCAGACCGGCGGTAGCGCCCTGCAGCTTGGACTGGCCGTTGTTACCGTTGTAGTTCGCGTAATTCTGGGTGTAGGCGCCACGCGCGTCAGAACGACCCAGGTACACGTAACCCACTTCAGCACCCACCGAGGTATCCGGGTTGATGGCGAAGCGGTAACCACCCTTCACGCCACCGGCGAAGCTGCCGTTGTCGTAGGGACCCTTCTGGGTCTGGCCGTAACCGGCGTTGGCGCCGACGTACCAGCCCTGCTGGGCGTTGCCAGCATCCTGGGCGAAAGCCGCCGGGACAGCGGCGAGACCGGCCGTAGCCAGGGCAAGGGCAAGAATGGTGTTCTTCATGGGGGTACTCCTCTTTGTCTTATTGGGCCAGTCCGCGTCTCCGGGGGTTCGGTGTTGCGCGGCTGGGCACCTCGTGCCGACGGTGCTGTTCCTTAGATGGGTAAGAGGGTTCTGAGTTTCAATACCGGTTAGTCCATTATTAAGGTTGAGTTAATCCTTATGGCAATTCAGGGGCAGTACCTGATGGCGACAGGGGGGCGCGGGATCGGCGACAATAGGCACTTTTATGGCCGCCTTTCCCCGGAGACCCCCTTAGATGACAACCCGTCGCGAACTCGCCAACGCCGTGCGCGCCCTCGCCATGGACGCTGTGGAGCAGGCCAATTCCGGCCACCCGGGCATGCCGATGGGCATGGCGGATATCGCCGAGGTGCTGTGGAACGACTTCCTTCAGCACAACCCGACCAATCCGAAGTGGTTCAATCGCGACCGTTTCGTGCTCTCCAATGGCCATGGCTCGATGCTGCAGTACGCACTGCTGCACCTGACCGGCTACGACCTGCCGATGGACCAGCTCAAGCGTTTCCGCCAGCTGCATTCCAAGACGGCCGGCCACCCGGAAGCCAGTGAAACCCCAGGCGTGGAAACCACCACCGGTCCGCTGGGTCAGGGTCTGGCCAATGCCGTGGGTTTTGCTCTGGCGGAGAAGGTGCTGGCGGATCACTTCAACCGTCCGGGCCACGAGATCATCAACCACCACACCTATGTGTTCCTGGGTGATGGCTGCCTGATGGAAGGCATCTCGCACGAGGTCGCCTCGCTCGCTGGTACCTGGAAGCTGGGCAAGCTGGTCGCCATCTATGACGACAATGGCATCTCCATCGACGGCGAAGTGCACGGCTGGTTCACCGACAACACGCCGGAGCGCTTCGAGGCCTATGGCTGGAACGTGATCCGTGCCGTGGACGGTCATGATGCCGAGGCCATCAAGAAGGCCATCACCGCCGCGACCAGTCAGTCGGACAAGCCGACGCTGATCTGCGCGCGCACCATCATCGGTTTCGGCGCACCGCACAAGCAGGGCAAGGAAGAGAGCCACGGTGCGGCGCTGGGTAAGGACGAAGTTGCTGCCGCACGCGACGAGCTGGACTGGCGTTACGCGCCGTTCGAGATTCCCGCCGAGATCTACGCCGGTTGGGATCACAAGAAGGCGGGCGCTGAGCGCGAGCAGAAGTGGCACGACGCCGTCGCCAAGTACACGTCGGCATTCCCGGAGCTGGCCGCTGAATTCAACCGTCGCGTGTCCGGCGAGCTGCCGTCCGATTGGGCGCAGAAGTCGCAGGCTTATGTCGAGAAGATGCAGGCTGACGGCCCCACCGTTGCTTCGCGCAAGGCCTCGCAGATGGCCATCGAAGCGTTTGCGCCGCTGCTGCCGGAACTGATCGGTGGTTCCGCCGATCTGGCCGGCTCCAACCTCACCAAGTGGTCGGGCAGTGTGGATGCCGGCAATGGGCACAACCCGAAGGGCAACTACGTTTACTACGGCGTGCGCGAGTTCGGTATGACGGCCATCGCCAACGGTCTGGCGTTGCATGGCGGCTTCATTCCGTACGACGCCACGTTCCTGGTGTTCTCTGACTATGCGCGCAATGCGGTGCGCATGAGTGCGCTGATCCCGGCGCACGCCATTCACGTGTACACGCACGACTCGATTGGTCTGGGCGAAGACGGCCCGACCCATCAGCCGGTGGAGCATATGGCCTCGCTGCGTTACATCCCGAACAACCAGCTGTGGCGTCCGTGCGACGCGGTAGAGACGGCGGTGTCGTGGAAGGCTGCCATCGAGCGCAAGGGCAACCCGGCGTGCCTGGTGTTCTCGCGCCAGAACCTCAAGCACCAGCAGCGCACCGCGCAGCAGGTTGCTGATATCACGCGCGGCGCTTACGTGCTGTCCGATCCGCAGGACACCAAGTTCAAGGCCATCCTGATCGCCACCGGTTCAGAAGTGGAACTGGCGATGGAGGCAGCCCGTACATTGGCACAGCAGAACGTGCCGGTGCGCGTGGTGTCCATGCCGTGCACGGAAGTGTTCGATGCGCAGCCGCTGGAGTATCGCGAAGCGATCCTTCCGGGCTGGTGTCGTGCGCGCGTGGCGGTGGAGGCGGCTACGTCCGACTTCTGGCGCAAGTACGTCGGCCTGGATGGCGATGTGGTCGGCATGACCACCTTCGGTGCCTCGGCGCCGGCAGCGCAGCTGTTCGAGCAGTTCGGTTTCACCGTGCCGCATGTGGTTGATGCGGTGAAGCGCGTGATCGGCTAAGCCGTCACTGTTTGCATGAAGAAAAAGCCGCGGCTTGCCGCGGCTTTTTCTTTGCCTGTTGTTCCGGTCGACACGCGACGTCGACCATGTGCCGCGGTACGCTTCTGGTTTTCGGCAAGCAGGCTTGTCTTATGACCATCCACGCCTCGTTACGCAGCGATCATGTGCGTCAAATGGCTGCCTACAATCGTTGGATGAACGAGAAGGTCTACGCGGCTGCGTCGAAACTTCCGCCAACGGAGCTCATGGCAGACCGTGGTGCCTTCTTTGGCTCCATCCACGGGACGCTTAGTCACATCGCCGTGGCTGACTCGATCTGGCTGCAGCGTTTTGCCGATCATCCGGCGCGCTATGCGGCGCTCGATCCTTTACGTGGGTTGCCGGTCCAGCGTGACCTTACCGCGCAGCCATTCGGTGATCTCGTTGCGCTTGCCGGTCATCGACGTTTTCTCGACGGTGTCATCGACGCATGGGCGGATGCGGTCACCGAAGAGGATCTGGATCACGCGCTGGAATACGTGAACACCCGTGGCGAGGCATTCCGTAAGCCGTACTTCTTCGTGGCCATGCACTTCTTCAATCACCAGACGCATCATCGCGGGCAGGTGACCACGCTGTTGGCACAGGCAGGTGTCGATGTAGGAGTGACAGACCTGTCCGCGCTTATCGCCAGCGTCTGAGTCCGTCGCGGCAGGCGCCATTTCGCAGGGCGCACAAGCGCGCTCCCTGCGAAGGCTGAACTTACGCGGCCAGCAGTTCGGCGAGATGCTCCGGATCGCGCGCCAGTGCGTGAGCCCCGGCTTTTTCCAGCTCCGTCTGGCTGCCAAAACCCCACAGCACGCCGATGCCCTGCACGCGATTGGCGACGGCGCCATCGATGTCGAAGTGGCGATCACCGATCATGACCGTCTGTTCGGGCGACGCACTGAAATCGGCAAGCGCGGCGGCGATCATCGATGCCTTTTCGCTATGCGGGCTGGACGGATCCGGTCCATACAGGCGGTTGAACGCACCGCCGAAAGGCAGGTGCTCGATGATCGGGCGGGCATGCCGCTCGGGTTTGCTGGTGACCACGGCCAAGGTATGACCGGCCGATTGGAGTCGGCCGATCATGGCTTCGATACCGGGATACACCGTGTGTTCGCGCCAGCCGATGGCGTGGAAGCGCTCGTGGTAATACTCCACGGCCAGTTCGATGCGGTCGTGATCGTGGTCCAGCAGCGGCGCGAAGCTATGCCGCAGCGGCGGGCCGATCCAGTGGCGCATCTCGGCGGGATGCGCCACACCAAGC
The DNA here is from genome assembly GCF_016428905.1 of Dyella sp. ASV24. GTDB lineage: Bacteria > Pseudomonadota > Gammaproteobacteria > Xanthomonadales > Rhodanobacteraceae > Dyella. Next base: position 67,370 of record NZ_JAELTQ010000014.1, read on the forward strand.
TGCGTCAGCGCGTGGCGGACGCAACCCAGGATGCCGATTTCCGAATCGATCAGCGTGCCATCAAGGTCGAACAGGCAGAGCATTACTTGGCTGCTCGCGCCTTGAGGGCCGTCACGGCGGGCAGTTCCTTGCCTTCCAGGAATTCGAGGAAGGCACCGCCGCCGGTGGAGATGTACGAGACATCTTTCTCGATGCCGTACTTGTCGACTGCGGCGAGCGTGTCGCCACCACCGGCGATGGAGAAGGCAGGGGAGGCCGCCACAGCGCGGGCCAGGGTTTCGGTGCCGTGCCCGAAAGCGTCGAATTCGAACACGCCGACTGGGCCGTTCCACACGACCGTTCCGGCCTTGGCGATCATTTCTGCATAGCGCTTCGCGGTCTCGGGACCAATGTCCAGGATCATTTCGCCTTCCTTGACCTGATCCACCGGCTTCACCGTGGCAGGCGCGTGTGCGGAGAACTCCGGCGCTACGACCACATCGATCGGTAGCGGCACGTCGCCGTTACGGCGCTTGGCGTCGGCGATGACTTTCTTGGCGGCCGGGATGAGATCCGGCTCGTACAGCGAGTTGCCGACCTGGTAACCCATGGCGGCGATGAAGGTATTGGCGATGCCGCCACCCACGATCAGCTGATCGACCTTGCCGATCAGGTTCTCGAGCAGGGTGAGCTTGGTTGACACCTTGGAGCCAGCGACGATGGCCAGTAGCGGGCGGGCAGGGTGTTCCAGCGCCTTGCCCAGCGCATCCAGCTCGGCGGAAAGCAGCGGACCGGCGGCGGCGATGGGGGCGTACTTGATCACGCCATGCGTCGAGGCCTGCGCGCGATGCGCGGTGCCGAAGGCATCCATGACAAACACGTCGCAAAGTGCGGCGTATTTCTTCGAAAGTGCTTCGTCGTCCTTGCCTTCGCCCACGTTCATGCGGCAGTTCTCAAGCATCACCACCTCGCCGTCAGCGACATCGACGCCGTCGAGATAGTCGGCCACCAGGCGAACCGGCTGGCCAAGCTTGTCGCTGAGCCACTTGGCGACCGGCGCGAGCGAGGACTCGGCATCGAACTGACCTTCCTTCGGACGGCCCAGATGCGACAACACCATCACCTTGGCGCCGGCGTCGCGCGCGGCCTG
>NZ_JAELTQ010000150.1 GCF_016428905.1 Dyella sp. ASV24
TGGTGCGCATCGATTTCGGCAGCACGCTCAAGCCGCAGGAGCTGACGCTTGCCTTTGATTACACCGCACCGCTCAACCAGCAGCTGCAGGGCTTGTACAAGGTGAGCCACGAAGGCCAGCCCTATGCGATGACGCAGATGGAACCCATCAGCGCGCGCTTCGCCTTTCCTGGCTTTGACGAGCCGAGCTTCAAGACGCCGTTCGACATCCGCCTGACCATCCCTGATGACGAAGTGGGTGTGGCCAACACCAAGCAGGTGAAGGAAGAAGCCGCCGGCAAGGGCTGGAAGAAGCTCACCTTCTCCACCACCAAGCCGCTGCCAACCTACCTTGTCGCCTTCGGCGTGGGTCCGTGGGACGTGGTGAAGGGCCCCGATATCTCGCCGACCGCCTACCGCACCGATACGCTGGAATTGCGTGGCATCGCTGCCAAGGGCGAAGGCCATCGCATGCAACACGTGCTGGGCGAAACGCCGAGCATCATCCACACGCTGGAGGACTACTACGGCTTCGGCTATCCGTGGGACAAGCTGGACTTGCTGGCTGCTCCGGATTTCTCCGCCGGCGCGATGGAAAACCCCGGCCTGGTCACCTTCCGCGACTGGCTGTTGCTGATCGATCCGGATTCCCCGGCCAACTACGTGCGCGGCTCGTTCAACGTCACCGCACATGAGCTGGCGCACCAGTGGACGGGCGACACCGTCACGCTCGCCTGGTGGGACGACCTGTGGCTCAACGAAGCCTTCGCCACCTGGATGCAGCAAAAGGTGACGCAGAAGGTGCATCCGGAATACCGCGCCGATCTCGACCGCGTGCGCGGTGCGCAGGGTGCGATGAACGGCGACAGCCTGGTCACCACGCGCAAGATCCGTCAGCCGATCACCGGCAACGGCGACATCGAAACCGCATTTGACGGCATCACCTACCAGAAGGGCGCTGCGGTGCTTGGCATGTTCGAAGGCTACGTGGGTGAAGCCACGTTCCAGAAGGGCATGCGCGCGTACATCCAGGATCACAAGTTCGGCAACGCCACCGCTGACGACCTGATCGATGCCATCGCGAAAGCCGCTGACAAGGGCGACGACTTCAAGCAGGCTTTCAAGAGCTTCCTCAATCAGCCGGGTGTGCCCTACGTGCAGACCGAGCTGAGCCAGGAGGGCGGCAAGACCGTGCTCAAGCTCAGCCAGAGCCGCTACCTGCCGGTGGGCAGCAAGGGCGAGACAAACCAGGTGTGGGGCGTGCCGATGTGCGTGCGTTACGGCACAGCCAACGGCAGCAAGGTGAGCTGCGAGCTGCTCGACAAAGCTACCGGTTCGATGGTGCTGACGGACGCCAGCAAGGGCACGTGGGTGCTGCCGAACGCCAACGGCAGCGGCTACTACCGCTTCGCCATGGCGAAGAACGACCTGGCCAATCTCGGCAAGCAGATCGGCAAGCTCGACGATGCCGAACAGCTCGCCTATGCCGACGCTGTTTACGCCAGCTTCAAGCATGGCGACCTGGATGCGGGCGACGTGCTCGCCGCACTCAAGCCGCTGACCGCATCCAAGACGCGCGAAGTGGCCACCGCGCCGCTGGGCAGTTTCAACTGGATCTACCGCAACCTGGCCCAGACCGACGCACAGCGCGCCAAGCTCGCCGCGTGGGCCAAGGCGGCCTACCTGCCGCGCATGACCCAGCTCGGCTATCACCGCAAGGCGAATGAAGCGGACAGCGACTCGTTGTTGCGCAACACCCTCGCCGACGAACTCGCGCTCGTGGTCAAGCTGCCGGAAGTGCGTGCCGAACTGCTCAAGCAGGGTGACGCCGCATTGAAGCGCAAGGCCGATGGTCGCCTGGATCTTGCGGCTGCCGACCCTGACCTGATCGGCAGCGCGCTTGCCGTCGCCGTGCAGGAGCGTGGCAAGCCGGCAGTGGATGCACTCATCGCCGAACTGCCGCAGACCAGCGATCCGGCACAGCGCAACGCCATTCTCGACGGCCTCTCCGAAGCCAACGATCCGGCGCTGACCTTGCAGGTGCGCAACTTCGCCCTCGACAAGAAGGTGAAGGTGGGCGAGATGGGCATGCTGCTGCACGGCGGTCGTGATACCCGCGCCGAACGCGACGCGGCGTGGCAGTGGGCTACCGCGAACTACGACAAGATCGTGGATCGCACCGGCAGCTTCTCCGGCGGCAAGCTTCCCGACCTCGTCGGCGGTGGCGGTTGCTCGCAGGATGAAGCGGATCGTCTGCAGGCGTTCTTCAAGGACCGCGCCAAGCAGGTGAGCGGTGCCGAGCGTGGTCTCGCGCAGGCCAGCGAAGCCACCGTGCTTTGCCACGCGCTAGTGCAGAAGCAGGACGCCGCAGCGATCCTGCGTTGAGTTAAGGGCTCCTCCAAGGCAGTGGGACCCCCGGCCGGGCGACGCAAGTCGCCCGGTTTTTTTATGGGTGCGACGTCATCAGTTCATGCGTCGTCCGCCACCCTCAACACCAGCTTGCCCGTGTGGCTGCCGTCGAACAGGCGGTTGAGTACGAGCGGTGCGTTCTCCAGGCCGTCGGCTACGGTTTCACCGGCTTTCACCTTGCCGCTTATCACCCAGCCGACCAGTTCCTGCACGGCGCGTGCCTGGTCCTTGTAGTCGAAGGCGAGGAAGCCACGCACGGTGAGGCGTTTGACGATGATCACGCCGTAATCGTCGGACGGCTTGCCGCCGGTGGCATAGTTGGCGATGAGCCCGCACAGCGCGACGCGGCCGCCATTGACCATGCGCGACAACACCGCACGCATCACCGGTCCACCTACGTTCTCGAAGTTTACGTGCACGCCATCGGGCGTCGCTTCGGCGAGCTTTTTCTTGAAGTCGTCGGCCTTGTAGTCGACAGCAACATCGAAACCGAGATCGTCGACCAGGTGGCGGCATTTCTCCGCACCGCCAGCGATGCCCACGACGCGGGCACCGCGTAGCTTGCCGATCTGTCCCGCGATGGAACCTACGGACCCGGCAGCTGCTGATACAACGAGTGTTTCACCCGCTTGGACGGGGGCAATTTCGGTGAGGCCGTAGTACGCCGTGATGCCGCTGAAACCGCAGGCACCCAGCAGCGTGGGCAACGCGACTGGAGGCTTGGGTGGCAGCTTTACCCAGTAGCCCATCTTGTTCTCGTCGATGAGGGCATAGTCTTGCCAGCCCACCAGGCCTTGCACGAGGTCACCCTCCGCATACTGTTTCGACTTGGATGCCACCACACGGCCGATGCCTATGCCACGCATCACTTCACCGATGGCGACGGGTGGCATGTACTGCGGAATGTCGCTCATCCACACGCGATTGGTGGGATCCATGGAGATGTACAGCACGCGCACCAGCGCCTGGCCGTCGGCCAGTTCAGCGACGGGTGTTTCGCGCAGGTCGAAGTTGTCCAGGCTGACGAGCCCTTCCGGACGTGTTTTCAGCAGCAATTGGCGGTTCATGACGCTCATGGTGGTCTCCGGATCAGACAGCGCGCGCGCCGCCGTCAATGACGAGTTCTGCCGCGGTGACGTAGCGGCTTTCATCGGAAGCGAGATAGAGCACGGCGTAGGCGATATCGTCAGGGTCGCCGAGGCGGTGCATGGGGATGCCGCGTGTGAGCTTTTTCGTAGCTTCTTCTTCGCCCAGCTTGTCGAAGAACGGCTTGACGATGCCGGTGCGGATAAAGGCGGGATGGATCGAGTTGCAGCGCACGTCGATCCGTTGGCGCGTGCAGTCCATCGCCACCGATTTGCTCAGGGTAGCGACTGCGGCTTTCGACGTGTTGTAAGCGGTGTAGTCGGGATCGATCTTGAACGCTGCGAGCGATGAGATGTTCACGATGGATGCGGGCTGGGCATCGCGCAGATAGGGCAGGGCGTGCTTGCAGCCCAGCATCACGCTGTCGACATTGACAGCCATCACGCGATGCCATTCCCTCAGTTCGATACGCTCCACACCGCCCAGCGAGCCGATGCCTGCGTTGTTGACCAGTACGGACAGGCCGCCCATGGCATTTGCCGCATCGGCCAGTGTGCGCTGCCAGGCGGCCTCGTCGCTTACATCCTGCACGGCGGACCACGCGACCGTCGCGCCGTTTTCCTGGTTGATCTCCGTGGCTACCGCAGCCACGCCGTCGCCATCGATATCCGTGAGAAACACCTTGGCGCCATGGCGAGCAAGCATTCGGGCCGATGCAGCGCCGAGACCACCCGCGGCGCCGGTGACGAATGCGCGCTTACCAGCAGCGCGTGGAGCAAGAGTAGACGTCATGCATGTTCTCCGGGGTCAGACGCTGAGATAGCCGCCATCGACGTTCAAGATCGCGCCGGTGGTGTACGACGCGGCATCGGATGCCAGGTACAGCGCTGCGCCCGCCATTTCTGACGGTTGCGCCACGCGGCGCATCGGCACGTGTGCCAGCGCCTGCTTGAGGATCGCAGGTGTGTTCACCAGCACCGAGGCGAACTTGGTATCGGTCAGGCCCGGAAGCAAAGCGTTGCAACGCACGCCTTGTTCGGCACATTCGACCGCAAACGCCTTGGTCATGGAGATCACGGCGGCTTTGGTGATCGAGTAGATGCCTTGCTGGAACCCTGGCACCACGCCGTTCACCGATGCCACGTTGACGATGGAGCCACCGCCGTTTTTCGCCATGAGCTTCGCGCCATGGGAGGACATGTAGAAGTAGCCGCGGATGTTCACATCCACCGTCTTCTGGAACACCGATGGATCGGTGTCGGTGATGTGCCCGAAGTAGGGATTGGTCGCCGCGTTGTTGACCAGGATGTCGAGGCGGCCATGCTTGCCTTCCACCTGTGCGTAGAGCGATTCGATCTGTTCCATTTCGCCGATATGGCAGGCGATAGCTTCGGCGGAACCACCCTCCACAACGATGCCGTCGACCACGGCCTGGCAATCGGCCTGCTTGCGGCTGGAGACGATAACGTGCGCGCCGTGCGTGGCGAGTAGCTTGGCGATCTCAGCACCAATGCCGCGGCTGGCGCCGGTGACGATGGCGATCTTGCCGGTGAGGTCGAAGGTGACGGGTTTGCTCATGGATAACAGAGTCCGGTTGAGTGGAAGTTCGGCACGGTCATATGGGCTTTACGTGGCAGCTTGGGACGGGGGCTTACCGCAACGTCACCAGCTGTTCGTCGCGCATGCGTTCCAGATGTGGCCACGCGTTGTAGGTCATCAGGCTTGGTCCGCGCGAGCCTAGCCGGAGCCGCGTCACGCCCGTGTTCACGAGTGACCAGCTGAGTTCGAACGCTTTCGACGGATGGGCTTGCAGCAAAGCGCTGGCGATGACGGCAATGGGCCCACCCGAGGTAAACGCCCATAGGGTGTTTGCGCCGCTTTCGTTCAGTTGCTGCAGAGCATCCAGTGCGCGCTGGCGGAAACTGTCCCAGCTTTGCGTGTAGTCCGCGTCGTGTTTGCCGCCGGTCCAGCGATCGAGCGCATCGACGAACAGTTGCTGGAAGGCACGGTAGGGATCGGCTTCCTGTTTCATGGCCTCACGCAAGGCGCCGGGTGCGGCGAGTTCAGGACGCAGTCGCGCCAACAGTTCCAGGTGATCGACCTCATCCAGGCCGGGTAGCACGATGGGTTGTGCCTTCACGCCTGCGGCTCGTAGGCAAGGTATCGCCGTGTCGCGATGACGGACGCGCGGCCCCATGGCGACAAGGTCAGGCTTGGCACCGCACTCGGCGAACCATTCGCCAAGCAACGCCGATTGCCGTTCGCCCAGTGGCGACAGCTGGTCGTAGTCCTCGGCATGGAAGCTCGCCTGACCGTGCCGGATCAGCAGCAGTTCGCGCATGGGTCAGTCCTTCGCGCTTATCAGTCGGCGGCAACGCATACCCATGTACTTCGCGGCGTCGCCGAAACCGGCAAACTGCGGGTTGGTGGTCTGACCCAACGCGTAGCGGCGATAGATCTGCTGGATGATCACCATCAGGCGGAACAGGCCGAAGACTTCGTAGAAACGCCAGCGCGAGACATCCATGCCCGTGCGTTTGCCGTAATAAGCCACCACCTCGCGACGCGTGAGCATGCCCGCTTCGTGCGTGGGCTGGCGGCGGAACGACTGGAACACCGGATCGTCGTCGGCTTGTACCCAATAGGCGAGCGAACTGCCCAGATCCATCAGTGGGTTGCCAATGGTCGCCAGTTCCCAGTCGAGCACGCCAACGATGTCGAGCGGGTTGCTGGCGGCGAGCACAACGTTGTCGAAGCGAAAGTCGTTGTGGATGACGCAGCTGCCGTTGTCGTGTGCTGGTTGTTGCGCGCCGAGCCAAGCGATCACGTCATCGCAAGGGTCCGAGCCTTCTGTTGCGGCCTGTCGCCATCGTTCGCTCCAGCCAGCGAGCTGTCGCGCGATATAGCCCTCGCCCTTGCCCAGTTCCTTGAGCCCCGGTTGCGTGGCATCAACCTGGTGCAGTTCGATCAGACGATCGACAAAGCCCAGGCACAGTGCGCGCACACCCTCGCGGTCGAGGCCAAGTTCAGGCGGAAGATCGCGGCGCAGGATGGTGCCATTCAGGCGTTCCATTACGTAGAAATCCTGCCCGATCACGCTCTCGTCGCAGCGCGCGAGGATGGCCGGTACGTAGGGATAGCTGGCTTTGAGCGCGCCCATGATGCGTGCTTCACGCATCATGTCGTGCGCGGACTTTGCCTTGGCGCCACGCGGCGGACGGCGTAGCACCAGTTCGCGGTTGGGGTAGTGCAGGAGATAGGTGAGGTTGGATGCCCCGCCGGGGAACTGCTTTACGGCGGGTGCGCCTTCCAACCCGGTGATGTGTTGCTTCAGGTAGGTATCGACACGGGCAACGTCGAAAGCATCTTCGTCACGTACTGCGCGTGCTTGATCGGGGATGGCCGTCATGCGTGAGTCTCCGTAGACAGCTGTGCCTTGGCTTCAAGTTTGGCCACCACGGCGCGATGCACTTCGTCAGGGCCGTCGGCCAGACGAAGCACGCGCGCATAAGCGTAGAGCCGCGCCAGTGGGAAATCGTCGGTGAGGCCTGCGCCGCCGTGGATCTGGATGGCCGCCTCGGCGGCTTGTTGTGCGACGGATGGCACCACGACTTTGATCTGCGAGATCAGGCTGAGCGCCGCCTTGGAGCCGTGCTGGTCCAAGGTCCAGGCGGTCTTCAGCGTAAGCAGTCGTGCTTGTTCAATGGCCATGCGCAGGTTGGCGACGATGTCGGCGTTGCCACCCAGCTTGATCAAGGGTTGCCCGAATGCCACGCGCGACTGCGCACGCTTGCACAGCAACGACAGTGCTCGTTCGGCTGCGCCCAGTGCGCGCATGCAGTGATGCACGCGCCCGGGGCCCAGCCGCCCTTGCGCGATCTCGAAGCCGCGGCCTGGGCCCAGGATTACGTTGGACGCGGGCAGCCGCACGTTCTCAAAATGCAGTTCACCGTGGCCTGACGGCTCGTCGTAATCGTGGAACACCGGGAGCATGCGCTCGATGTGCACGCCAGGCGCGTCCAGGGGGCAGATGACCATGCTGTGGCGTCGGTGCGGTTCGGCGCCCGGGTCGCTCAGTCCCATGAAGATCACAAAGCGGCAATGGGGATGACCCAGGCCGGTGGTCCACCATTTGCGGCCGTTCAGTACGACCTCGTTGCCTTCCAGCGTGGCGGTTGCCCGCATGTTGGTGGCGTCGGAGGAAGCCACGTCAGGCTCTGTCATGGCGAACCCGGAACGGATATGGCCACGTAGCAGGGGCTCCAGCCATTGCTCGCGTTGTTGGGCGGAGCCGTAGCGATGCAGCACCTCCATGTTGCCGGTGTCTGGTGCGCTGCAGTTGAACACTTCCGGCGCGATGAACGAGTGGCCCATGATTTCCGCGAGCGGCGCGTATTCCACGTTGCTCAGGCCCGGCCCGCCTTCCAGGTCGGGCAGAAACAGGTTCCACAGGCCGGCTTCCTGCGCACGCGTCTTCAGCTGCTCCATCACGGCTGGCTGGCGCCATTGGCGGTGGTCGGTGCCGCCGGCCAGTTGCGAGGTGTAGACCGGCTCGGCCGGGAGCACCTCCTCGCGCATGAAACGTTCCAGGCGTTCGGCAATGGTGCGGGTGCGTTCGGAAGGGGCGAAATCCATGGTGGGGTCTCCTCAACTCCCATGGAGCGTACGCTTCAGACAGCTGATAATTGAAATGAATATGCTTTATGGGTTGGCATTAGTCTGGTGAATGGGTGTGAACCATGGAACGCGACAGCCGCATCGACCTGAATCTGTTCCGCGTCCTGGACGCGATCTATACGCACGGCGGCGTCAGCGCGGCGGCGCGTGTGCTGCACCTGACCCAGCCGGCGGTGACGCATGCCTTGCGCCGTCTGCGCGACCATCTGGGTGATCCGCTGTTCGTCCGGCAGGGCAATCGCCTGCTGCCTACGGACAAAGTGCGCGCGATGATGCCCTCGGTGCAAGCGCACCTGAAGGGCTTGCTGGCGAGTACGCATGCACAGCCCATATTTGACCCATCGCAGCTGCAGATGGAGTTTGTTATCGGCTTTCGCGACATCCTCGAGTCGATTGCGTTGCCCCGATTGATGGCGAGTATCGGCAGTGAAGCGCCGGGCGTGCGCGTGGTGAGCCGACGCGTCGCCGCCGATGACGTGGAGCGCGACCTGGGCACGGGTGCGCTGGATCTGGCGGTGGATCGTCCCTTGCGCGCGGGTGAACGCATCTCCCATCGACGCCTGCTGGATGAGACGCTGGCGGTGGTGATGCGGCGCGATCATCCATTGGCGCATCAACTGCGACGTAGCGACTATCTGGCGGCGCAGCACGTCACGGTGTCGCCGCTGGGTGAGTCGAGCGCGCTGGATACGTTGCTGGGCCAGAACGGCATGTTCCGTGAAGTGCGCATGGTCGCGCAGCACTACTTTTCGGCGTGCGAGATCGCCGCCGCCAGCGACTTGTTGCTGACCGTGCCCAAGGCATACGCCGACCATCTCGCGGTGCTGCTGCCCATCGCGTTGCAGCCGTTGCCGGTACGCATCCGTGCCATTCCCATCCTTGCCTATTGGCACGATTCCAAGGACGACGACCAGGCCCACCGCTGGTTTCGTGAACGTCTCGTCAAGTCCATCACCGGCGCCATGCAACCGACGCCGCGATGACTTGCGGGTGCCACGGCAGCGGGCGCACGATGGGCGCTGCAGCGCGGTGCCTATCCCTGCCACCCGCGCTGATCTGACTCCAGGGCGGACCTGGCGGATTTCCGCCGGGCTGTCCCCATGACGAGGTGTCCTTGCATGTCTGAGCAGTTGCCAGCCCCTGAGGTCGTTTACGACCCGACGGATCCGATGAACCGCAAGGAGCAGATGTTCCCGCGCCTGGACCCTTCCATGGTCCGGCGTATTGCCACCTACGGGCAGGAGGAACACGTGCCGGCAGGCACCGTGCTGTTTGAGCGCGGCCAGCGCGGCGTGGATTTCTTCCTGGTGCTGGACGGCATCGTCGAGATCTTCGATGTCGACAAGTACGGCCAGTCCAACGTCTTCACCATGTACTCGGCGCGGCAGTTCAGTGGCGAGATGAACATGTTCAACCGACGTGCCGTGATGGCCTCGGCACGCGTGGCGATGGACAGCCACATACTGCGCGTGCACTCGGATGATTTCCGCCGCATGGTGGCTGCGGAAGCAGACATCAGCGAAATCATCATGCGTGCCTTCATCCTGCGGCGCGTGGGTTTGATCCGCGCTGGCTTCGGTGGCGTGGTGCTGGTGGGGCCGGGACACAGCGCCGATACGTTGCGTCTGGAGCGCTTCCTTGTGCGCAACGGCTATCCGCATCGCTTGATCGATACGGAGACCGAACCCGAGGCTGACGGTTTCATCGAGTGCTTCCAGTTGGCCCACGAACAACTTCCCGTGGTGATCTGTCCGGAACGCTGTTTTCTACAGAACCCGACGACGTCAGAGCTCGCTGACGAGCTGGGGATTACCGAAACCATCGATCCGGACTTCGTCTATGACGTGGTGGTGGCCGGTGCGGGCCCCGCAGGGCTGGCTGCCGCCGTATACGCAGCGTCGGAGGGGCTATCCACCCTGGTGGTGGAAGGCGTCGCACCCGGCGGGCAGGCGGGCACCTCGTCGAGAATCGAGAATTACCTGGGCTTTCCCACCGGTATTTCGGGACAGGCGTTGGCAGGCCGCGCGCAGGCGCAGGCGCAGAAGTTCGGTGCGCGGCTGGCGATTTCGCGGCAGGCGTCCGGCATCGATTGTTCGGTGCAGCCGTATCGCATTTCCCTGGACGACGGCCAGAGCGTGCAGGCGCGCGCCGTGATCGTGGCGACCGGTGCGCGCTATCGCAAGCTGGATGTTCCCGGCTATGCGCAGTTCGAAGGCGCGGGCATCCATTACGCCTGCACGGCCATGGAAGGCCAGCTGTGCAAGGAGGGCGAAGTGGTGGTGGTCGGCGGCGGCAACTCGGCGGGGCAGGCGGCAGTGTTTCTGTCGCGCATCGCCTCGCATGTGCATGTGCTGGTCCGATCGTCGGGATTGGCGGCCACCATGTCCGACTACCTCGTGCAGCGCATTCTGCGGTCCTCGTCGATCACCTTGCATACACACAGCGAGATCGTCGGGCTTGAAGGCGACGGCCGCCTCAGCCAGGTGACCTGGCAGCAGCGTGAGACCGGTGAACAGACGACGCGCCACGTCAACAACGTCTTCGTGATGATAGGCGCGGAGCCCAATACCGACTGGCTGAAAGACTGCCTGGCGCTGGATGACAAAGGCTTCGTACTGACCGGTCGTTGTACTCAGGGCCATTTGCTCGAATCGCCCTATGCCACCACCAAGCCGGGCATCTTTGCCGTGGGTGATGTGCGTTCCGGTTCGGTGAAGCGCGTGGCATCGAGCGTGGGCGAAGGTTCGGTGGTGATCCAGGCGGTCCATCACTATCTGGTGCCGACGCCGGTATAAGTCAGCGCATGCGAGCAGCAGGTGTAGAGCCCAGGCCCTACACTGTGGCTTTCTTTCAGCGGAAAGCAGCGATGTCGTTTCAGTCGTCTCCATCGGTTCTCCTCCGCCGTGCAGGGTGGCGCGCGCATGGCTGAGGTGCGTGAGGCCATCCTGGACGCTGCGCGTGTACTGGGCGATCGACTGGAGGCGGAACTGCTGCTTGTCCACACGTTGGGTAAGCCGCGCAGCTGGTTGATTGCGCATGCCGACGACGCCTTGGATGACGCGCAGTCGGCCGCTTTCTCCGCGCTGGTGGAGCGTCGACGCCTTGGCGAGCCAGTGGCCTATATCACCGGGCATCGCGGCTTCTGGACGCTGGAGCTGGAAGTCACGCCGGCCACGCTGATCCCGCGCCCCGAAACCGAGCTGCTGGTGGAACTCGCGTTGGCGCGAATGACATCGCGTGCACGCGTCGCGGACCTGGGCACGGGTAGTGGCGCTATTGCATTGTCGATTGCGCGCGAAAGCCCTTTGGCCAGCGTCGTCGCCACGGACGCGAGTGCTGACGCGCTAGCAGTGGCGCAGCGCAACGGCGAGCGGCACGGCATTCGCAACGTGCGTTTTGCGCAGGGCGATTGGCTCGCGCCGCTGGCGGGTGAGCGCTTCGACTTGATCGTGTCCAATCCACCCTATATCGAGATGGATGATCCGCACCTGGGGCAGGGCGACCTTCGCTTTGAGCCGTCGTCCGCGTTGGCATCCGGTGTGGACGGCCTGGAGGACATCCGCCGCATCGTCGCGCAGGCCCGCGATCATCTGGAGCCGGGTGGATGGCTGTTGATGGAGCATGGCTGGAATCAGGGCGCTGCCGTGCGCGAGATACTTTCGTCGGAGGGCTATCGCGATGTGCTCACTGTGCAAGATCTGGAGCTGCGCGATCGTGTGAGTGGTGGCGTTTGGGGGGCGTGACGTCTTTGTGTGTGCTTGAAGTAAAGCCTTCAATCTCGCCATTCGTCATTCCGGCGCAGGCCGGAATCCAGTAACGAACGCAGTCGGTTGTCGCTTGAAGTCAAAGCTGTCTCTTATACACATCTGACGCTGCCGACGAAGCTGGAATGGTGTAGATCTCGGTGGGGGCGGGGTCAGTGAAAAAGGGGGGGGGGGGGGGGGGGGGGGGGGGGGGGGGGGGGGGGGGGGGGGGGGGGGGGGGGGGGGGGGGGGGGGGGGGGGGGGGGGGGGGGGGG
>NZ_JAELTQ010000151.1 GCF_016428905.1 Dyella sp. ASV24
AGCCAAGGCAAAAGAGAAAGACGATGCCGCTTGGTGGCGAGTTCTTCCCACCGGTCGGGAAGCGTAGCGTTCTCTTTACCTTGCCCCAGTGGTGGGAAAGCGTAGCGCTCCCTTTACCTCGCCTCGGCGGTAGGAAAGCGTAGCGTCCCCTTTGCCTAGCTCCAGGGGTAGGGAAGCGTAGCGAAGCCTGCTTTAAGTCCTCTTCGCCATGGCGCGTTGCGAAGCGCTTCGGCGTACCCGCTGTGTAGAGGCGAAGGTGACCAAGCCACACGATTCCTCATGCGATCGGGCTTATCCCAACGACATGCTGCGGGCGTTGGCCTTACGGCCATTTTCTTTGGGTTACTTTTCTTTTGGGCCAGCAAAAGAAAAGTGACTCGAGCGTCGGCAGACGATCGAAACGCCCGCTGCGTAAGCGGCCAGATCGCGGTAACGCACGAGGCGACAGCCAGTCGTGGGCGAAGCGGGATTTGCTCTCCACTGAGACGACGACTCAGATGAAACCCTGAGGCGAGCACCCGCCCCTCACCCCAACCCTCTCCCCCAAGGTGAGAGGGAGCTCGACTGAGGCGCTCCTCGCGCCCCTTAATCGAGGCGCCAGCCGCATACCCCCTTCCCTTACCGCCCCCTTAGGTTTAAATAGTAGGACAAATAGCTGCCGGTGATGTGTCCATGCGTGACCTGCTCGACGACTCCGTTCTTGCGCCCCAGCCGCTCGACTACGCGCTGACACTACCCGCCCGCTTCTACACCGATCCACGCATCCCCCACCTGGACGCGCGCGCCATCTTCGCGCGCAGCTGGCAGCTGGTTGGCCACCAATCGCAAATACCTGGCTCAGGCGACCACGTAGTCACCGAGATCGCTGGCTTGCCACTGATCATCGTGCGCGGTGAGGACAACATCATCCGAGCCTTCCACAACGTATGCCGCCACCGCGCTGGGCCTATCGCGAGCTGCGATGGTCGTGGCGCAAAAGCACTGCGATGTCGCTACCACGGCTGGACGTATGGCCTCGATGGTGTGCTGCGCGGCGCACCCGAGATGGGGCGCACGCAGGATTTCAATCCATCGGATATCCGCCTGCCCGAGGTACGCGTACAGGTGTGGCAGGGCCTGGTGTTTGTGGCGATCGGCGAGGCACCTCCCTTCCGTGAGGTAGTGGCCGGTATCGCCGAACGGTTAGGCCCGGAACGCTCGTTGGAGAACTATCAGTTCCATCATCGCGCGAGCTACGACGTGGCCTGCAACTGGAAGGTGTACGTGGACAACTATCTGGAGGGTTACCACGTCCCGCACATTCACCCCGGCCTCAACAGCCTGCTCGATTACCGCAGCTACATCACCGAAACGGCGCAGTGGTATTCGTTCCAGTACAGCCCGCTGGAAAGTTCGGGGGATCTGTATGGCAGCGGCGAAGCGCTGTACTACTTCATCCATCCCAACACGATGCTCAACATCCTGCCCGCGCGTCTGCAGACCAACCGCGTGCTTCCGCTGGGTGTGGATCGTTGCCGCGTAGAGTTCGACTTCTATTACCCACCCGACGACAGCCCGGAAGCGCAGGCTCGTCGCACACGTGATGTGGAATTCAGCGACGAAGTGCAGGACGAAGACGTCACCATCTGCGAGGACGTGCAACGTGGGCTGGCCTCAGGCTCATACGAGGCCGGCCGCCTGAATCCACTGCGTGAGAATGCGGTGCACCACTTCCACGAGATGGTGCGTCGCGCTTATCGCGAATCAAAGGCTGACGCATGAACGGCGCCACGCGGGTGATCGGCCAGTGGACGCTGGTCGCGCTGGTGATCGGCAACATTATTGGCTCGGGCATTTTCGTACTACCCGCGGCGATGGCGCCGTTTGGTGCAGCGAGTCTGCTGGGCTGGGCGATAACGCTGTGTGGTGCGCTCGCATTGGCGCAGATATTTGCGTGGCTGGCGCAAGGCATCCCCAATCATGGTGGCCCTTACGCCTATGCGCGTTGCGCCTTTGGTGACACCACGGGCTTTCTGGTGGCGTGGAGTTACTGGATCTGCACCTGGTCGGCGAACGCCGCACTGGCGGTGGCCTTTGCGGGGAGCCTTGGTGCCTTATGGCCCGCGCTCACATCAACGCCACTACGCAGCGCGCTGTGTGCGCTGGCCGCACTGTGGATATGCACCGGTATTACGTTGACAGGTGTACGCGAAGCCGGCCGCGTCGCCATGGTGACGACGCTGCTCAAGCTTGTTCCGCTATTGCTGTTTGGCCTGATCGGGCTGGGCACTCTGCACGCGGGCTCGTATCGCCCCTTCAATCCCGACGGTTTGTCGCTGCCGGGGGTGGCGCTATCCACCGCCACGCTGGCGCTATGGGCACTGTTGGGCCTGGAAACGGCCACCGTGCCGACCGGCGTGGTGAAGGATCCGCTGCGCACGGTGCCGCGCGCCACCATGATCGGCACGCTTGTCGCCGGCCTCGCCACCATGCTGGCGTGTACCGTTGTCATCGGCATGCTTCCGCGCGACCAACTCGCCGCGTCCGCAGCGCCGATGGCAGCCGCGGCCACGCACGCGTGGGGAACCATGGCCGGCATCGGCGTGGCCGCCGTGGCGGTCGTGTCGTGCTTCGGCACGCTCAATGGTTGGGTGTTGCTGGTGGCGCAGACCACCATGGCGGCAGCACAAGACGGCATGTTTCCTCGGTTGTTCGCACGTGTGGATCGCCACGGCACCCCGTGGATCGGCTTGCTGATCAGCAGTGTGCTTACCAGCCTATTGATCGCTGCCAACTTCACGCGTTCACTGGTGGCGCTGTTCACCTTTGTGATCCTTCTATCGACCGCCACCAACCTGCTGCCTTACCTGGTCACCACGCTGGCGTGGTGGCGCCTGGAAAGTGGCCGAGCGGCATGGACCCGTCGACTGGTCGCCGCGTTCGCCCTGGCGTTCTCCCTGTGGGCGCTCGCCGGTGCGGGCTCGGAACCGCTGATGTGGGGTGCGGTGCTACTGCTGGCGGGCGGTCCGTTCTACCTGTGCTGGCGACTCATCACGCGCAAGACGGCGCTTGCACCTACCCCGCCGACTTGATCGTCTGTTGACGCATCCTTCGCGGTCGGCGCAGTCTCATCGACCTGTATATCCGGGAGACGCTGCCATGAAACGGATCGTATGGACCGTGTTGGTGCTGTTTGGGTTGGCGAGTCCCGCAGCTTTCGCGCAAACGAATGGCGTGGTCACCGCGTATGTCGACTTGTATGCCGGACCGGATATCAGCTACCCCACCATCGCGCAATTGCCCGCCGGCGCCCCTGTAGCCATCCAGGGCTGCACCGCGGGCTGGGGTTGGTGTGACGTGATCACGATGGGCATGCGTGGCTGGGTAGCCGGCACCTACGTGCAGTACACCTATCAAAACCAGCCGGTGTACGTGGCCGACTACGGTGCCCGCATCGGCATTCCTATTGTCACCTTCTCGATCGCCGCCTACTGGGGCGCGTATTACGTAAACCGACCGTTCTATCGCAATCGCGATTACTGGTACGGCCGCCCTTACGCGCCACGCCCGCCGCCGCGCCCACCGGGCTGGCGTCCCGGCGGACGACCGCCCGGCCCTGGCTATCGTCCGCCATCCGGCGGCGGACACCGTCCTCCGCCGCCTGGCAATCGCCCGCCGCCGTCGCAAGGTCACCGTCCGCCCTCGAACAATCGTCCGAGCCCGAATCCGGGAACACGCCCGCCAGGACAAAATCCCCGCCCACCCCAGGGTAATCGCCCACCGCCGAACCAAGGGGGCAATCGTCCACCCCAGGGCAATCGCCCGCCGCCGAATCAGGGTGGCAACCGGCCGTCGCCGGGACAAGGTAACCAGCGCCCAGCACCGAGGCCGCAGCCGCGCCCCGCGCCGGGCAACCAGGGCGGCAACCAAGCCGCCTGATCTCACCCCTATCGCGAGCGCAAGCACACGCCGCCGCGCGTCGATTTGTGTCGGCGCGCGTCCCCGGCTCGGCTCAATGCCAGGGGCTACGAGCGCAAATTGACGACTTTTCCCCGACATTGTTGCGATATCGCTGCGCGAATCCTGTGGCACGACTCTTGCCCTTCAGTTAGGGAGAGGTCGAGTTCTGGCAAGAAGCCACAGGGCCAACCCGGCGTGGGCGCGCCAGGCGAATGAAGCGCTTTCCCCCAGTCACGGGCGAGCGCATCATTCGTCACAGGCACGCGACAGGCCATTGCAGCAGCAGGCTCGCGCATGAGTGTCAACGCACAAGACTGGTCAACAAGACGACGACCGTTCCCGGTAACGGTCCGGCTGCCGCTTGCAGCCGCCAATGACCAGCGGATGCATCGCCCGCGCTACGTGCGGGTGGTGTTCAAGTTCATGTTGGCGTTCGCCCTCTCGTTCGGATGGGCAACGTTTGCCTGCATGCTGTCGGCCCATTGGACCGCCGGCCTGGAAGGCCCGGGAACACGCCTGCTCGCTCGGTTGCTTATCCTGGGCATCGCTGTGCTCCCCGCCTTCATGAACGTGTTTCTGGCCACCGGCCTGCTACTTGATCGGCGGCCCGCGCGCTCCCGTTTTGCCGACAGTGATTTTCCTGCGGTGAGCATCCTGATCGCCGCCCACAATGCGCAGGACACCATCCTCGACACGCTGGCCAGCATTGCCGCGCAACGCTACCCCGCCCCCGTGGAAGTGATGGTGATCAACGATGGCTCCACCGACGCCACACTCGAACGTCTACGCTGCGCGAGCTACCCGTGGCTGGAAGTGCTCGACCTCGCATGTGCGGGCGGCAAGTCGAAAGCGCTCAATGCAGGCCTGCGGCTGGCTGCGCATTCCATCATCGTGACGCTGGACGCTGATGCTCATCTCCATCCACAAGCGCTTCGCCAACTGGTGACGCGTTACTTGAGCGATCCCCCGAATACCGCTGCGGTCGCCGGTGCCGTGCTGGTACGCAATTCGCGGCAAAGCGCGGTGACGCGCATGCAGGAGTGGGACTATTTCCACGGCATCTCGGCAACCCGTCGCGTACAAAGTCTTTGTCAGGGCACGCTGGTCGCACCAGCCACGTTTTCGCTGTATCGAACCGACATCCTTCGCGTGGTCGGCGGCTGGCCCGAATGTGAGGGCGAAGACATCGTGCTGACCTGGGCCATTCTGCGCGACCATCATCGCGTGGGATATGCGGAGGACGCGATCGCCTTCGCCCGCGTGCCCGCGTCGCTTGCATCATTTTTCGAACAACGCCGGAGCTGGTCGTACGGTGTCATCGAAGCACTCAAGACACACAGTTCGTTATTGTTCCAGAGCAAGCTGAGCACCTTCTTCGTCTGGTGGAGCCTGCTGTTGCTCTACACCGATCTGATCTACACCGTAGCGCTCGTACCCGCCATCGTGCTCGCATGCGTCGGCATCTACTGGTTGGCCAGTCCTGTATTGGCGTTCGCAGTCCCCATGGCGCTGCTTGGCAACCTTGTGATCTATGCCGTGCAATCGCGCATGTTTCATACACTGGGGCTCAACGTGCGCAGGAATCCGCTGGGATTGCTGGGCTACGCCTTGGTCTATGGATTGCTGCTCAAGCCGGTGAGCATCATGGGTTGTCTCTCGTGCATTGTTCCGCGACGCACACGCCATCGTGCCTGATCAGCGTCGTGATTCACATCAACGACCATGGCCACCAGCCACCTTCGCGTTGCGCATAGCGATCCGCCGCGCGCTCGAAACGATTGCGTGCGCTGATGCCGCCGCAGGCTGCGTAGAGCGGAAGAAACAACGGCCCCAGCACCATGTACTGGAAGACGTGCGCGCGCTCGTGGTCCGCCAGTGAAATGCACGGCTCCTGGCGAAGTCCGGCGCGATGGGCGTACGTGAAGCACGGCGTGTCGAGCACATTGCAGGAGTAGAGAATCACGTTGCCTAACGTGAGCGCCCCGCCTGCACCCCAGGACGGCATGCGGCGAAACGCCAGCGCATAGTCGCGGCTGCGCCACTCGGGCCTTGCGCCCCAGGGCATGCAGGCGAGCCCCGCCACCAGCCCAAGCAGGCTGTTGGGCAAGGTCCAGATCACGCCAGCCACCAGGGCGATCCAGTGACCTGCTTGGGATCCTGGCCCTCGCTCGTACACATCGCCTCCCTTGTTTCCTGATGCAGGAAACGCCATCTGGCGCTGTAATGAGTCTTGGCCATCGAGGCCCGTCATGTCCACCACGCTGTCGATTCCCTGCCCTCACTGCTCGGCCCTCAATCGCGTGCCGGACAGCCGCCTGGGCGATCAGCCCGTTTGCGGGCGTTGCAAGCTCAAGCTATTCGAGGGCAAGCCGACCACGCTCACCGCGAATAACTTTGACGCCGTGGCAACACGCGGCGATCTGCCCGTCGTGATCGACTTCTGGGCCCCCTGGTGCGGGCCGTGTGTCGGTTTCGCACCGGTTTTCGCCGAAGCGGCCGCAAGCCTGGAGCCACAAGTGAGGCTGGCCAAGGTGGACACGGAAGCACAACCCGCGCTGGCCCAGCGCTTCGGCATCCGCAGCATTCCGACCTTGCTGGTGATGCGTAACGGTCGCGAAGTGGCGCGCCAAGCCGGCGCGCTCAACGGCGTGCAGCTGCGCCAGTTCCTTGCCAACGCACTGCGCTAAACGCTACGAACTGCAGGACAGCATCGAGCAGCCCGCCTTGTGCATGGCCCACTCTGGGCGCTTTCGTGCGAATCGCTCGCGGCCCGGCTGGTCGTCGTAAGGGCGACGCATGACGTCGAGCAATTCGTGGATGCCGCTGTAATCGCCCTCTGACGCGCGGTCGATGGCTTCCTGTGCCAGATAGTTGCGCAGGACGTAGCGAGGATTGGCTGCGCGCATGCGCGCGCGATGCTGTTCACCGGAAAGCGCATCCTGACGTACGCGTGAGGCATAGCTTTGCAGCCACGCCTCAAGAGCTGGTTCGTGTTGTTGCCGCTTGGCGTCGTCGTAGAACGACTCCTGCAACGGCGCCAGCGAGGGCTGAGCCGGATCGACGTCGGCCAATGCGCGGAAGAACAGTGTCATGTCCACGTCCGCCTCCGCCAGCAGCGTGTATAGCTCTCGCATGCGCTCCACATCCGCATCCTCGCATACCGCCAGGCCCAACTTGTCGGCAATGTTTATGCGGTCCGCTTCCGCGTAAGCAGCGGCGTAACGATCGAGACCCGCCTGCAGGGGTTCCGTGCCGCTGAACAAAGGGGCTAGTGCCATGGCGAGACGACTGAGGTTCCACCACGCCACGTTGGGCTGTTGACCGAAGCGATAGCGCCGACGCCCTGCATCGGTGGTGTTGGGCGTCCATTCCGGATCGAGATTGTCGATCCAGCCATACGGGCCGTAGTCAATGGTGAGCCCGAGGATGGACATGTTGTCCGTGTTCATCACGCCATGCACAAAACCCACGCGCATCCAGTGCGCCACCATGCGCGCTGTGCGCTCACATACTTCGGCGAACCATTGCGCATACAGCGCTTCGCCCTTCTCTTGCAGATGCGGAAAATCGCGCGCGATGGTGAAGTCGACCAGGCGCTTCAACAACGCGATATCTCCACGCGCCGATGGCAATTCGAAATTGCCGAAGCGAATGAACGAAGGAGCGACGCGACATACGATGGCTCCCGGCTCGTGCTGCGGATGCCCGTCGTAGAACATGTCGCGCACCACCGTATCGCCTGTCACCACCAGGCTGAGCGCACGCGTGGTCGGCACGCCGAGATGATGCATCGCTTCGCTGCAAAGGAATTCGCGAACGGACGACCTCAGCACGGCTCGCCCATCAGCCCCACGCGAGTACGGCGTGCGGCCTGCGCCCTTCAACTGCAACTCCCAGCGCTCGCCTTCAGGGCTGAGCACCTCACCCAGTGAGATCGCCCGCCCATCGCCCAACTGATCCGCCCAGACGCCGAACTGGTGGCCACCATAGTTGGCCGCAAACGGCTGCATGCCTTCGAGCAACGCATTGCCACCCAACACCTGCGCCAACCTGGGACTCTCCATCTCAGCTGGATCGAGACCCAGGGCCTGCGCCATCTCGGCCGACCAGGCCACCACCCGCGGTGCCGCCACCGGTGTGGGTTCGACCCTTGAATAAAGGGCACCCAACACTTGGCGCGGCTGCGTGCCCTGCTCGACATCGGCTGGCAGTTCGCGAACGAAAGCGTTGTCGAATGTCAGGCGGGTCATGGCAGTACGCGCTCAGAGAGCAAACCCACGCATGGGCGGGGCACGAACAGCGGAGATCTCGCCTGAAAAACGCTAGACATTACGCGGTTCACCTTTGTGAAAATTGTGACAACCTTGCCTTGAACTTACGCTCACATTCAGTGCCGATTGGCATTTGTGTATCGCACGTGAAGCTGCTTATATGCTGTCGAAACGGCCGCACAGGGGCGGCCGGGAGTCTGAATATGCATATGCTTCTCGCACGTTCCGCCCTCGGGCGCGGAATGCAGCTGGTGGCAGGGATGCTGAACCTCAAGGACATCCAGGACGTCCGCAATAATCAACGCCAGAGCCAAGGCAGCTTCCAGCTGATTTCCTGGCAACCGGGCGCACATTCACGACGCGAGGATGAAATCGCGCGTCGCCAGCAGAATCCGTTCGGCTGAAACAGCGCCTGATGCGTCTGTACGCATCAAGCATGCTCCGGTGATTCGAAGATGCGCGCGATCTCGTGCGCTTCAAGGGCGCGCCACTCGCCTGCCGGCAGATCGCCCAGCGTCAGCGCCCCCACGGATATACGCGTCAGCGTTTCCACGTGATTGCCCAGGGCGGCGAACATGCGACGCACCTGGTGGTAGCGGCCCTCCGTAAGCGTAAGACGCACGCGACGAGGCTCCAGCACCTTCAGCGCTGCGGGCTCCAGGGGTTCCTTCTCCGACTCCAGCATCATGGTGCCGCTCGCGAAGAGAGCGCCTTCGTCGCCTTGCAGGTCAGTGGCCAGCGTCGCCTCGTACACCTTGGCGACACGCGCCTTCGGCGAAATGATCCGGTGCAATAACGCGCCATCGTCGGTGAAGAGCAACAAGCCCGAGGTCTCGCGATCGAGACGTCCTACGGTGGAAAGCGCCGGATCGCGCATACGGTAACGCGGCGGCAGCAGATCGTAGACGACACGCCCCATGTCCTTGCGCGAGCACGTCGCACCCAGCGGCTTGTGCATCATCAGGATCAGACCCGTCGGCGGATCCAGCGGCTCGTCGTCCACACGGATGTGCTCGTGCGGCACCTTGTCGTCGGCGTAGAGCACTTCACCATCCGGATCGGTGATGCGCCCTTCGCGGAACATCAGCGTGACATCCTTCCGGCTGCCATAGCCGAGGTTGGCAATCAGCTTGACCAGTTTCACGTGCGTACCCCACGTGCCTCGATCACCTTGAAACCGTCCTGCATCACCACGGTACGTACCTCATTGAAACGCGAGGCCAGCGTGGCCTCATAGGGAAGATGACGATTGGCCACCAGCCAGAACCTGCCCTGCGGCAACAAGGCGTCGGCGGCGGTATCGATGAAGGCGCGACCGAGCTCGGGAAGGTCGGCACGCCCTTGATGGAAAGGCGGATTGCTCACGATGGCGTCGTAGCGACGCGGCAGACCCTGCGTGACGTCGTGCCAGTGCACCGAGAAAGCCACGGCCCGGCCACTGGCATCCTGTGCTCGTGCGAGATTTTGCCGCGCTGGCTCCAGCGCCCGCGCTTCCGCTTCGTAAAGATCGATGGAGGATACGGCCGGGCAATGCGCGACCACCTGCGTCGACAGATAGCCATAACCCGCGCCTAGGTCAGCTACGTCGCCAGCGAGATCGCTCGGCAACTGCGCCGCCAGCAAGGCCGACGCGGTGTCGATCCGGTCCCAGGCGAACAAACCGGGGCGGCTGACGTAGCCCGCATCGTTGAGGCGCGGCGCATCGAGCGACGCCCAGGCGTCCAACAAGCTGGCATCGACCTGCGCGCCAACCGGCTGCGTCCAGAACACGCGGCATTTGTGCTTGGACAAGTGCTGCAGCGGCCCCGCCAGGCTCGCCAGATCGCACTCGGCAGATTTGGCGCCCTCGGCATTGGGCACGGCAGCCAGCACGACTCCCCCGGGCGATACCCTGCGCAAGGCCTGTGCGAACAGCGCGCGGGCTTCGTCGCGCTGGCGCGGCGGCAACACCAACACCATGGGAAAGCGCTCCTCGCTGCCCGGCAGCAACGCTTTCAGACCACTGCGCTCCAGGGCATCGGCGAAGGGCTTGAAACTCTGTTCGCACACCCAGCCCTTCCCCGCCATCTCACGCAACCTGAAACCATCGCGCGCGCGCAGGAACAACACGCGCCCGTCAGCCGGGCGCAGCAGCTCGCCGGTATCAAATGGCACGAAGAGGGCCTCCAGCGCCGCGTCGTGGGCTGCAGGAGAAAACAAAGCGGGCATTGGGCAGGTCGGTCTTTGGATAGGCCGCCTATGTTACCAACCGTGACCGCCCCGCCCCAGGCACTGTCATGCGTTGGGCAGCAGCTCCAGTTCGCTGACGAATTCCCTCGGCGTGCCGCTTAGCGGGTCGAGGAAGGACAGCCGCCGGGCCAGCAACTGCAGGGGATGTGCATGATCGTCTGGCCGGGGCTCTGGCAAATCCGGATAGAACGGGTCATGCAGAATCGGCGCGCCCAACGCAGCCATATGCACCCGGAGCTGGTGCTTTTTTCCCGTAATGGGCTGCAGCGCGTAGCGCCAATGCGTAGTCTGGCGCTCCAATACCGCAAGGCGCGTTTCGCTATTGGGCTCGCCCGGCACTTCGTGCATGCGGAAGAACGGCTCGCCTGCTTCGATGCGCGAACGCCTCACCAACGGAAAGGATAGCGTCGGCAGCGGCGGTGCCCATGCCTCATAGTCCTTTTCGATCTCCCGGTGGCGGAACAGGGACTGGTAGGCCGCGCGGCTGGCCGGATTGGCTGAAAACATCACCAGTCCCGCGGTATGCCGGTCGATGCGATGCAACGGCACGAGGTCGGTATTGCCCAGCGTGCGGGTCAGCCGCGCCAACACCGTTTCTTCCACGAAACCACCCGCCGGCGTCACTGGCAGAAAATGGGGCTTATCCACCACCACCAAGTGGGCGTCGACGTGCAGCAGGGTTTCGTGGAACGGGATGGGCTCCTCCCGAGACACCTCGCGGAAGTAATGCACGCATAGCCCTGCCCGGTAGGGCGCGTCGGCGCGCATGGGCTGGCCCGCCTCGTCGAGCACGCGCTCACGGGCGAAACGATCCACCCAGGTGGCCCGCTCGATCCGGGGAAACAGCGCGCACAGTGCGTCCAGCACGGAACTCCATGATCCCTGCGGCAGATGCACGGTACTGGCAGCGGGCGGACGTGACATCGAGCGGCTCCACGAAAGCGGCTCGCAGCTTAGAGCCTGTTTACGATCTCCGCGTGGCCCGCGCCGGGATCTGTTTGCGCGCAGGACAAGGAAGAAGGAAGGAGTGTACGTCCGTACACGACTGAGTGATGACGCGGAGCTGTGGGCAAACAGACCCGGCCCGCACGCGGGGAGGCGCCATGGATGGCGCCGGCTCTGAGGAGCGAGGAAGGGTTGTTCTTGAGTGGTTGCCCAACGGCAGCGCGTGGCTTGACCTGCCCACCAGGCAGGCGCTGCGCCACGCCTGTCTCTTATACACATCTCCGAGCCCACGAGACAGGACAGGCCATCGCGTATGCCGTCGTCTGCGTGAAAAGGGGGGGGGGGGGGGGGGGGGGGGGGGGGGGGGGGGGGGGGGGGGGGGGGGGGGGGGGGGGGGGGGGGGGGGGGGGGGGGGGGGGGGGGGGGGGGGGGGGGGGGGGGGGGGGGGG